>JBNLGO010000028.1:0-28421 GCA_050306095.1 Cyclobacteriaceae bacterium | reverse complement strand
GTGAATGACTTCTTTAATACTTTACTTGATATACGATTATATTTAACTTTTACTCAGGCACCATTCCGGACATATATACCTCTGCTACACTAAAGAATGCGCTGTTGGTACCGCTCCAATGACCGTCATAATTTTTAAGACAACGGATTCGGATATACCGCACAGCCGGAGCATCTGGATTAAGACTAATACTAAACCCTGCCTCTGCTGCTGCCCTATCTGCATCTGTTTCATTATCCTTCTCCAAACCGGATGGTTTCTCTATTGTACCTGACGCTAGCAGTGTCCATGATGCATCTAGTTCACCACTGGCACTTGGGTTTGCCGAGCCATAAATTTCATAATCACGTATGGTTGAGAATATATAATATGAACCCCACCATTCTCTGAATGGAAATATCACCATTTCAGTTGTTTTAACAGTGGTGCCCAGATCAAAGGTCGCCATTTGAGGGCTTGAACCTCCTGAAGCAATATCGGTAAAAAGGGCTCCTCCATACGAATCTAATGCACTTCCATCCCACATCGCATCTACACCACCTGCACCACCATTTGAATAGGTATCCCCTGTTAATGATACTGCAGCAAAAAAGTCTCTGCTTAGCTCTTTTTCTACAAAAACAGGTACGTCTTTGTAGGTAGAAGAAGTCATAAACGTATCAATAGCGGCTTCCTCTGGTTTGAAAACTGTCCTCCAGGTAAACCCATCATTTTCGTAATCTAACCCTTCCAAAATAGTTTCTGTTTCATTGGCAGGTGTTACTATCACTTTATCTCCGGTAGCAGTTGGGTAGGTCACAACCATTTCTACCGGCCCTAAATTCTGATCGACAATATCCCAAATGATTTTGGTAGTAGGTTCATATTCCATGGCTTTGATCCTACGATTTGACAACGTGTTTCGATAGCGATCTCCATACGATTTACCGGTAGTACTACTAGCTACCGATGTATTCCCAAATTCATCATGGGTGTACATGGTAAAACTCTTGGTTCCTTCTTCCACTTCAATAATTTGATCAAACGTAAAATCAGTTGCCACAGGATCAATATCAAATTCTTTAAAATCCTGATCATTGTTCCAGTAAACGGTAACCTTAGTCACCTTAGGGTCAGCCGTTAGTTCACCTACTAGCCGGATACGTTCTTTACCAGGCAATACTTCTGCTGATTCAAACTTACCGGGATAGATGATTTCACCCTCTTCGGTATACTTCTTGAAATCATCCCAATCCTTATCACATGATATCAGCAAAATCATACTCATTGCTAAAGCGCACAATCTGTGCAAATAATATCGCCTTTTTGATTTTATATTCATTTTCATGTTTTCTTTGTTTATTAAACCTTTGATTTATCTAGGGTCACCATATACCCTCATTTCATCCAATGCTATGGTTCCGAAACCAGCCCAGTTTTCAAGACAAACAAGTCGTAAATACCTTGCTCGTGGAGCTTTCAGATCAGCTTCAAAGAAAAATCCATTCTGTGCAGCTTCTACGTCTGAAGGTGTCTCGGTTTTACCAGGTGAACCCGAAGGTTTCTTGAGTTCATAGGTTCCAAATTTATACCATGTGGCATCCATCTCTCCATTTGGATTTGGATTATCAGACCCCCATATTTCAAAGTGCTTCGGAGTACAATAATCATAGAATAGACCACTGATCTCCTGGAACGGACGGAGCCAAACCTTACTAATCTTGGCGTCAAAGCCCATATCAATGGTTACAACAGCTGGAACACCCGTCCATTCGGCATCTAAGCTGGAGAAAAGCACAGGCCATCCGAATCGATTGTCCCAGAGACCACGAACAGTACCCCCGTTGGAAACCATAGGTGCATCACCCGGAAGTGGCGTATGGTTAAAAAGTGAGCGATCTATTTCAGTCTCATAAATTGGTGTGATCTTCTTAAAAAGCGTATCCGTATAATTATACCAGCGATCTCTGATAACAATCGCAAAATTACGGGCGATAGTATCTAACCCGGCAATAGTCGATGATATCTCCTCAGCAGAAGTATAAACACTAAAATTGTTATTGACATCCCATTCGCCAAACTCATTTTTTTCCATCACCAAAATCCCAATAGATTCTTCATTTTTGTTTTCAGCGGTTAATTTGTATCCACCAAACGCATTGAAGACATCTAGGCTGCGACGCACATCATAAATCGGTGCTTCCGTAGGGTGTACAGTAATTGTGATTGGGTTAGATTCCTCCTCCTGACGATTTACAGTTGTAATCTCTACTTTATAATCTTTTTCAGCTGAGAAACCCTCTACAACCAGTGAATCAACATAAGAAGAAGCTTTCACCTCAAGTGATCTGCCGTTGGTGATTGTATAGCTTGCCTTGATATAAAGAATGGACGGATCATTAGGCAAGTTATATCTAAGCGTGGCCTTTCCCGGATAATTGGTAACTGTCACCTCTTCAATGGGTGCAGGGATTCCGGGTGAAGTACCCGAAGGTTGACGATATTCGAGCTCTTCAGAACAAGACAGAATACTCGAAACAACAATAATTACTAGTACTGAATAGTATATGATTATTCTTTTCATTGCTTTCAAAGTTTTATTATTTCCACCCGGGGTTTTCAACTAAATTTGGATTCGTACGTGTATTCATCTCGCCAATTGGCCATAAATAATCCCTGGGCGTTACGAATGTTTGACCATACAGAAATGTTTCCCGATGATAATTGCTACTAGTGATTCCAGTATAATTCCAACCAGTGATATCAGAATTTAGCTCTTCAGCAGCTTTTTTCCACCTACGTAAATCCCAAAATCTGTGGCCTTCAAGTGCTAATTCAATTAATCGCTCCCGATGGATTATTTCGCGTAATCCTTCCTGGGTAGTAAACTTAGAAGGGTTTTTCGAAAAATTGGACCAGGATTCTACTACTCCCGGTAGATCGGCCCGCGCTCTAACCATATCAAGGTAATTTATGGCCTCTGATGAGCCTCCTTCTACTTCATTTAAGGCTTCTGCATACATCAGGTATAGCTCAGCCAACCTGATTTCCGGCCATGGGTAACGCTGATAAAAGGTATTCGTTTCATCTGTAAATTGAAACTCCCAATTCACTAGTTTTTTAGCATAGTAACCGGTTTCATTCCATGCAGAGTTAGAAGGAATTCCTCCAATGTCATTGTACTTGGTCTGTGCGTAATATTTGGTTTCATCTGAACCGGCATCACGCTTATACCATATACCACCATCAAAACCTAAGTCTGCGTAAAAGCGATTTTCTCGGTCAAAATTCAATCGTGAAGTAGTATAACCTTCTTTAATGTTAAGACCTTCCTCTGCTGTGGCAGTGCGCAGTTCTTCAATATTACTGAAATCCAACGTTTTGTCTTCTTCAATTGGCACCCCATTAGAAGTATAAAACATTTTGGCTATTTTTATTGGGATTCCCCATGCACCCGGCACGGTTAAGCGGTTATTCCCTATGTCTCCTGTCAGTACAGCCTGGCAAAGGTTCTGATTCCATGACTCAAAGTAACTATTAGAATTTCCCCAAATTACTTCATCGTTCCATGGCTCAGAAACAGCCTGACGTATGCTCAACTTTGTTTTGATAGTTTCTGACAGTGTCAATGCATTATCTTCGAATTCGTTCAACTGATGACTCACAGAATGTGCAGCATCTATTGCTTCTTTTGCTGCATCTCTGGCTTTTTCCCATTTAGTCAGATCAAAGTCAGGATTGAAAAGTTTCACTCCATCATTGTCTGTAAAGTTAACATAATCAGGGTTGCCGTTAAACAATGGACTAGCCGCCAGTAGCCAAAGTTTTGCTTTTAAAGCAAGCGCTATGGGCTTTGTGACACGACCAAGTTCACGTGAAGGAATTTGTACCTGATTGGGTAACTTTTTGATGGAAGCATCCAATAAATTTGAGATATAATTAACTACTGAATCAACCGGCTGACGGGTAACATAGTTTGTCTCTACATCAGCATCAATTGGCGTATTAGTATTGATAATAGGTACAGGACCATACATTCTCAATAAATAATAGTGGTAGTATGCTTTTAAAAATTCAACTTCTCCTAACCAACGAACTCTTCTGTCAATATCCAGGTCCGGAACTTTGGAGCGGTCGCTCACATTTTCCAGGAATATATTGCACGATCGGATACCCGCAAAAAGCCTCTTTGCTGATCCACCTTGGGCACCATTATTAAAACCATTCCAGGAATTAAGTAGTGGATTGTTAGAAGTCTGACCACCTCGTGCCAATGCGAAAGCATGATTATTATTCTGATAAGTAGGGCTATTTGGTAGCCATATCTCATCACCTGCCATCATGCCCACATTATACCAGCCATCCCCGTTTTTAGGAATATATGAGTAACAGGTAAACAGGTATTTCTCCGCTTCATTGGCCAAGGTAAACGCATTATCAATAGTCGTGATATCATCCGGAACAACATCTAGGAAATCATCACAGGAGCTCAACCCAATTACTAAACCCACTGTCATTACCATAATGCTTTTCAAGATTGATCCTTTCATTCTATCTTGTTTTATATTTTTTGATCTATTTATTTTCATGTCAATAAATTTTGTGACCGGTTTTGAAACGACAACTTTGTCGTTCAACCGAAATTATTGTTAAAAATCAATTTGAATACCAGCCATATACACACGCTGAACTGGATATCCCAGGCCGTTTCCACCCATTTCTACATCCCATAATTTGAATTTACTTACGGCATATAAGTTGTTGGCTGAAAGGTAAAATCGTGAACGCACGCCATCCAATTTACCGATAGGTTTGAAACTATAACCGAGTGTAACGGTCTTCAATCGTAAAAAACTTCCATTTCTAAGCCACCATGTAGATGGCACCATGTTGTTGGTTTCAAGCTGTGTACTCAAGCGAGGCCAGAAAGCATATGGATTTTGGTTCTCCTCCGACCAATGATTATCATGAATAGCCTGAAGCTCACCACTCTGATATCCTGTGCCGACAAGCATGTTTCCTCTATTATCAAACCCTGCAAATTCTATAAATGGAGAAGTTTTTACTGGGTCAATAAAGAAGGATGTTCTTGCCGCTCCTTGCAACATAAATCCAAAGTCAAAGCCTTTGTAAAGGATTGAAGGCCCGATTCCATAGATTATTTCCGGTACCTGGGGGTGACCGATCGGCACCATGTCGTCAGCATTGATTACACCGTCTTTGTTGATATCTCTATATTTGATATCGCCACCTCGTACCGTTTGTAACTGGTTAAAGTTTTGTGTAGGAGAATTCTGAACCTCCGCATCATCTATGAATAGTCGCTCCGCTATAAATCCCCATCGTTGATCAAAAGAATGTCCTTCACGGCTAAGATGAGCTAGCTCAGGACCATATTCGATTTCGGCTGTCTTGATAACTTTACTAGTAGAATAGGTAAACGTACCATTAATAGTGATAAATAAATCTCTGTACTGTTTCGTATAATCCAAGCTTAAGTCGATTCCCTGTGTTTCACCAGAGCCATAGTTTGCAGCTGGTGAGGTGATAAGCCCTTGTGCAGCTTCGACATTTGGATTTACCATGTACATTCCGGTTCGAACCGTTTTGAATGCATCTGCTATGATGGTCAATGAATTGAACAGGGTTAAATCAATACCTGCGTTCATTTGCTCACTTTTTTCCCAAGTCACATTATCGTTCCCGTATCGTATGAAGGCATAACCTGGTCTGGAATAAGCAGGTGTTCCCCTGGCTTCTCCAAAACTAGCGCTGAAAAAGTCGCTGTTAGCTTCAACATTTGACAAGTAGAAAAATCGATCCCTGATATCACCTATTTGATCATTACCCACAATTCCATAACTGAATCTCAGTTTTAAGTTTGATACGGCCCTGCTAATTGGCGTCCAGAATTTTTCATTGGAAATATTGTATGCCAATCCAACCGATGGAAAGAATCCATATCTATTGTTTTCCCCAAATCGTTCTGAACCATTGTATCCGAAGTTGAATTCTACTAAATAACGTGAGTCATATGCATAGGAGGCACGTCCTGCCAAAACCGTATTCCGTTGTGGAAGAGATGCCGTTACACTTCCCGCATTACCGGCTTCAAAGCTTGACATAAAACTAGTTAATAAACCGCTAACCTCATGTTTGTTTTTAAACATACGATTATAGTTTATGGAACCTTGAAGATAGATTTTGGAAGTAATTTCCTTTGGTCGTTCCTGATAGTTTAGGTATTCCGTACCTTCAGGCTGGAATGATCCCTGTTCCCCACCATTTAATACACTGATAGAATATTCAGAAGGGTTAATAGGATTGATATTAGCCTTATAATAAAATGGACTATAGGACCTCGATATAGAGTTATAGGAATATTTCTGGACATAGGTCATGACACTTGCTGTCAATCCCTTGGTAAGAAAACCTAAATCCTGCTTGATCTCTAACTGTGGGTTTATATTAGATGTTTTGTAAATCTCATACCCTTTTACCATTTCAGCATATGGGTTTACAAACAAACCAACTCCTTGAGCTGGTGTACCACCTTGTGTGGTAGGTGCCGATCCAAATAATGGATGATGAACATACGGTAGTTTGCTTTTCGGATAAACCGCTGGAAACATAACCGGGTTTGAAGAAAGAGCATTTGTAAATGATCTTGCACCTCCGCCAACTGGCCCGTTATAATCGTCAAATTGGGCATATAATCGTAAGATAAATTCTGTTGTCTTTGTGAAATCGACACTGATATTACTTCGGATGGAGTAATTTCTTAGTTTAATATTACTATTGAAGTCATTAATCGGATCTACTTTTAATACTCCATTATCAACATTATATGTACCAGCAATGTAATAACTGGAGGTTTCGTTACCTCCTGAAATATTTAAATTATAACGTTGGTTTACTGTGTAATCCCGAATCAATTGCTTCATCCAATCATTGTCAGGGTATAGATATGGATCCGCACCAGCCAATGTATTTTGAATTTTATTTTCGCTGTAAGGTACACCTGCGGCTGGATTTCGTGTTAGGGTAGCTTCATTGGCATCCCGCATATAGGAGATATTGTCCGTCAACTTATAATTCTTTGTATTTCCGGATACAGTAGTTTCACCACGAAAGCTAAACCTTACCTTATCCCTTTGGCCCAATTTTGTCGTTACCAACAATACTCCGTTAGCACCTCTGGATCCATAAACTGCAGCTGCGGAAGCATCCTTTAAAACAGAAAATGCTTCGATGTCATCCGTTTGCAGTCTGGCCAAATCCCTTGGAGTTGATTCAACATTATCAATCAGGATCAACGGATCTTTTTTACCACTGCCAAATGATGAGAGACCACGGATAAAGAATTGTGCATTATCAGTACCAAGACCAGGTTCACCACTTGTTTGATAAGCGATAACACCAGATACTCTTCCGGCTAGTGCATTGGTGATGTTACCTGCAGGTGTTTTCAATTTATCAGGTTCTACTGATGTAACGGCACTAACAACACTTTCCTTCTTCTGAGTACCATATCCTACAACCACTACTTCTGATAGTGCGGTAACATCATCATTTAATACTATATTGATCACTGACTGCTCACCTACTGTAACTTCCTGCTGCTCAAACCCTACTGAGCTAAAGACTAAAACAGACTCCGGTGAAGGAACGCTTATCCGATAATTACCATTTACATCTGTGATCGAGCCTTGTGCAGTCCCTTTCAATATCACGTTAACACCGGGTAAACCATCCGGACTATCCTCTGAAGTTACCTGTCCTGTCACTATTACTTCCTGGTAAACAGCATTATCAATACTCCCAATTCCTTGAGTCCGTTTAACATTGATATTATTGTTTACCTGTTTGAAGTGAAGTGCTGATTCCCGAGAAATATCCAGTAATATATCATACAATGTATACTTACCATTAAATGAGAATTTCGATTTCGATTTCAAAATTTCATTATCATAGAAAAATTTGAACTCCGTATCTTCCTCTATTTTTTCAAACAACTTCCATAAAGTCGCCTTCTTCACATGCATTTCTAAAGAAACTTTCTTTAAATTTAGTGACACACTATTGCTTTCGTTCTTTCGCTGCGCATCCCCCTCATGAGCCAACAAAACTCCAAAGAAAAGTATTTGCAAAACGATGCCATAAAACAGATACTTTGACATTTCTTTGACTATTTGTAGATTTTTATTCATAATTTTAATTGTGTTTAATTAACAAATACAGACAGTGCTTATGCCTCAATTTGCGTGTGATTGTCCAGATCTGCCTGCAAATCAAGCATAAGCATGAAATTGAACGGAAGGTTATTCAATAATCTTCCGTTTTTTTTTATGGAGCTTTAAGTAGTTCTTTTTTCATATTATTTACAGTTAAGTTTTACAACATTTTTATATATATCATAATCAATCTCGTGCGTGAATTTTACGCCCATTAGCACTTCTTCCAAAGATTCATTTTCAAAATGTCCATTGACACTCCATTTTTTATCTGGTGCTTTTTCTACTTTAATTTCAACACCATACCATCGCTCGATCATTATCACAAATGTTTTAAAGTCGGTGTTTTTAAATACAAGGATATTATTTTTCCAACCTGTTTCTTCTATCAGATCAAATTGGCTTTTTTGATAGGTTGAGTTTGATTTTACATAAGTGAGTTTTTCACCGGGAACTAAGACTTGACTTTTATCCCCTTTCCTGTTTTCATTCTTTACCCTTACTTTTCCTGTGACTAACGCCACGTTGATTTCGTCTTCTTGATCAAAAGCCCTTACATTAAATGATGTGCCAAGCACTTCAGTTTCAATCATTTCCGACCTAACAATAAAAGGTTTTTGTTTATTTTCCTCTACTTCAAAATATGCCTCTCCATACAGCTCTACAGTACGAAGTGAATCGTTAAATACTTCCGGAAAAATTAAGGTACTTTCTGCATTAAGGTGAACAATACTACCATCAGGTAAACTGATTTTAGATCTTCTCCCTTCAGGATTAAAAACTTTTTTAAGTTGGACTACCGCTTCACTCGAAGAATTTAAATCGTTTTTCATAATGTTAAAAAACAAATAAGAAATAACGGAAAGTATAGCTATTGAAGCAGCAATTGCCATCCACCAATTAAACTTTGTAGATAAAGGTCGTACGAATTCAGATGCCCGGTAGGAACGTTTATTGGAAATCACATTGTCCAATATTCCATCTAATTCACTCTCTTCTAAAAACTCCTCTTTAAATGTTAATTTGGATATTGAATTTCTAGCTTTATTAACAGCTTCCTTGTGTTCGGGGTGGGCTTCAATCCACTTTTCCCAATATCTATTTCTTTCGGAGGAAGGATCCCTCACCCAGTCTTTGAAATCTTTATTGGCCATTAAAGACCTAAATATATCTTTTTCTGTTTCCTTCACTTTTTTGTTGTTCTACATTGATAAGGAAAGGATTAGGAAAATGATACCAGAAAAAATAAAAAATATTTATGTAGCTATTGAATGTGAATATATCCGATTGTCAAAAACCACTAATTATTGAATTAAAAGGCGTGTTTTAATTTACCGATAGATTTGTAAATCAAACGGCGAACGGACGAAACGTGCTTATAGCCAAGTATTTCTGCTATTTCTTTATAAGTAAGTGCTTCATAATAAAAATAATAGACGGCCTCCTTTTCGTTTACATCAAGTTTTTCCAATGCACGATTAAGTTTTTGTGAATATTCTTTTTGTACCTGAGAATTAATAAGTTTAAGCTCATCAGAAATTTCTATTTGCAATTGAAAATCTATGGCAGCATTGGTCTTCTTATTATCCCGGTAGAATTTGTTGACATACTCGATTACCCTCCTGCGAAATGATTTCAACAAATAATGTTTGATAGAATCAGTATCTCCTAGCTTCTCTCTTGCATTACGTAGGTAAACAAAAAAATCCTGTAGACAATCTTTTACTAACTCCTTATCACTAGAAAACTTCGAACCAAAATTAAAAAGTAAGTTGGCGTATTCCTTATAGATATAAATAAATGCTGCTTCATCTCCTTCTTTAAAAGCGGACCAAATTTTCAAATCATCTTCTTTTATACTAGGATGAGAGTTTTCAGCATGGTTGTTACCAATACTTTTTAGTTCAAGGGTATTTGGGTAGGCATTCATTTTAAATTATTTTCAATAACCGACCAAAAAAAGGTGCTGTAGTTTTAATCTTCACAAAAGTTCTATCAAGATAATTAAAATGTATCAAAAACCTATTGGCTACTCGAATAAATGTACAATATACATTTAAAATTTTTCCTAATGGCCAGAATACCAACTTTTAAAGCCCTATTGATACAATGGTCGTTAAAAACTACCTTTTTCAAATGTTGAGAATTATTTTTAAGTAACATGTTTATAGTTGTATTACTCCTCTGTTTTTTTTAAAAGGAAAAATCATAAACCAGCTATACAGTAATTTTCTAAAGCATTAAAATTGTGTAATACACCCTGCATTTAAACATTGAAGTTCTAATAGAAATATTTAATCAATTACTAAACAACGAACGGTTTAAATAAATAAAAAACAGAATTTAATTCCATGATTTTAAATCCTAAATGTAAAGTTAGATCAGTGCACGGGGTTAATGAACCTTCCTTCCAATTATTCCTTATCAATTAATTTCTCAATCTGTTGAATAAAGAGCATATTAAGTCCATTATAAAATGATCTATGAAAGTAATAATTTTAAATGCAATATTTCTGATAGCAATACACACAAGTAATATGGGACAAATTTTTAACTACCAGGATAATGTTCAGTCCAAAGGATTTTGGGAATCAGTGAAAATAAAACCGCATTCGGAGGCATCATTTTTTGATGTGACAGGATCGGGCATTGTAAATAAACTTTGGTTGACTACTTTTCCGACGAATGAAAAGGAGGATATGAAGCTGGCCAATAGCTTGGTTATTAAGATGTATTGGGATGATAGCAAAACTGCTTCTGTATCAGTTCCTGTTGCAGATTTTTTCTGCCAATCCTTGAAACTGCAAGCCATAGAAAATCACTTTTTTTATTCTACGAATAATCAAATGCTATTTACCTCCACCATTCCAATGCCGTTTAGAAAAGGGGCGCAATTTGAATTGGTTAATAATTCAGATAAAGAAGTGGAGTTATTCTATGGAATAGATGTTGAATTCCGAACATTGGAAAATGAGGTGATGTATCTGCATACTTACTGGCAGCGTTTTGATGATTTAGATCCGGACAAATCCATTTGGTTATTACCAAAAGTAAAGGGCAAAGGAAAATACCTTGGTACACATCTTTCCCTTTTTCAAAAAAAGGTCCTTGAAAATTGGCCTTGGTACACCAGACCCATTACGGTTAACTTGGATGCAAAAACAGAAAATGAAAGTCCCGCACTTTATATTAAAACACTCGACGATTTTTTTGGTTCGGCATGGTGGGATCGAGAACAGGAGCATAATTCTTATACCTATCAATATATTGGCAGACCGTTAGTTGAATTAGATGAAAGCGGTAATTTAGCGGTGGTATTGTATAGATATCATGTTCAGGACCCACTATGGTTCAAGGAAAGTGTTTCGATTGAAATAGGAAAAAACTGGAATTGGGGAAATCAAAAAATCGGAAATGGAAGTTGGACTTCCACTTCGTTCTTTTACTTATACTACCCGGAAAATAAATAGTTGACATTCTACCCTTGGCTCAATCTTATCTGAATTTGAGGTCGAAAAGTTCTATTGGATGATTACTTCCCTACCGAAAATTTAACAATGTGTAGCAGTTGCTGATCAAATTATACGTTTTCAGATTGAATTATAAAATCAACTATTGCCATTATTGTCCTAACCTCATTAATCCGTTATTGCGAGCGACTTTATTCAGCATAGGAATGTGGCAAACTCACAGTAATAGGTTACCATGTCCATTATTATTCACAGATCACTTCCCACAAAGCATGCGCTCAGGCAGTGAGCGGATGAAGACCAAGGAAACTACTTTTTCCCAATGCCTAAATTCAGCGATTGCCAAGGTTTGCAACCATTGGCAACGCTTTCCTTACCTAAAACAAATTCCATACTCCCTACTTCTCCGCTATTTCAAGTACTTTATTTATATCCAAATCTGTCAAAACTTGCTCATTACCTGTGGTAGGCCATGTTACTTTCAGGCTATCAATTTTAGTATGATCACCTAAACCGAAGAATGTGGTTGTGATATCAGATTGTGACAGATAGGATGAACCTGTCTTTACCATTCTTGTTAATTGCATTCCTTCACTCCATATATTAACTTTTGCTCCTATGGCATTGATATTTGGTTTGTTACCTACAAGTTTCACTGCGATATAGTTATTATCAGCTTGAACATCATTTCTAAATAGTTTAGGCTCTCCACCATTCACGGTAATCAACACATCCAAATCACCGTCTTGATCAATATCAGCGGTCGCCACTCCCCTGCCTACAATTGGCTGTAAAAAGGATTCTCCGATATTTTCTGAAATATCTATGAACCTGCCTTCCTGGTTATAGAAAACCTGCGGTTGCTGCTCAAAGGTAATATTTTGCTGTACACCATTTATTTCCGGTTCTATGTGGCCATTGGCCGTTACCAGGTCCAGATAGCCGTCATTATCCAAATCACAAAAATGTGTACCAAAAGTCAACTGTAGCAAGGATGATCTGGTTAATTGCGCTGCCCCTGCTCTGTCCTGAAAAAGCTCTCCTGTACCTGTCTGCGTATAAAGGGAAAGTGGTTCCTGCGAGAAGTTTCCAATCACAATCGCCATGTTGCCATCATTAGCAACATCTGCAATATCGATCCCCATACCGGCACGTGCCCGACCATTTTCATCATAACCAATTCCCGCTGCTACCGCCTTATCCGTAAATGTGCCATCGCCATTATTGAGGTATAAAAAGTTAGGTTGGGTATCATTTGAAATCACGATATCGGGCCACTGATCATTATTAAAATCAGCAATAGCCACTCCCAGCGATTTTCCTTTGTGATTCAACAACCCAGCTTTCTCTGTTATATCCTCAAATCGCTTACCATTGATATTTTTATACAATCGGCAGGATTCTCCTTCATACACATCAGGAGTAGCATATGATTTGGTCTTACCATCACGGGTAGTATAAATATCCGTTTCAGGAGTCCATTTCACATAATTATCAACGAAAAGATCCAACCACCCATCTCGATCTACATCTACCCAGGCAACACCCGTTGACCAGGCAGGAATGCTTTTAGGATTGAGGTCGTTTCCTGTCACGCCATATTTAACCGTTACATCATGAAACACTCCATTAGTATTTTGCAATAGCATATTTGTACCCACTGCCGTAATGTAAATGTCTACATCACCATCCGCATCAAAATCAGCAAAAGCACTTCCCATACCATAGATAGAAAAGTCCAGACCTGCTTTCTGCGTTACATCTGTAAATGTGCCATCTCCATTGTTTTGAAATAATTTGGGTGTTGCGCTTTCTTCACCACTTTCTTTTCCAGGCCAATAATTGCTATTCACCAAGAAAATATCGGGATAGCCATCATTATTGTAATCTAAAAATCCTCCTCCACTTCCTACAGTCTCCGGCATCCATTTTTCCCCAAATGCACCAGTCACATGTTGAAAGTTTATCCCTGCTTCAGAAGTGATATCCGTAAACTTGATATGTGTGATCGATTCACTCGAATGATCAGCTGTAAAATCATGACTCTCTTCAGTAAATTCCAGGTTTTCCTGTTGTTGCTCCTTTTTACCGCAAGAGACAATTCCCACAGCAATAAGTATTAAAAAAAGTAATTTATTTCTCATAGTTATTTTATTAGTATTGAGTATTTAGATATTAGTATTGAGAACTGAGTATTTAGAGTTAGTATTGAGTAATAAGAGTGTTTAAACTCAATACTAACATCTAAATTCTACCTTCTATTTTCTCTTAACTCCAAGCGATGAATTCTGATTTGCTGTGCCATTAAATTAGCGTCTGGATTTTCTATTCGGTATTTCTGAGCTTTTTCCTTCGCTGATTCGTCAATTTTATAATAGTTAAATGCTTTTTCATTTACATTCGCTAATTCTTCATTTCCGAGCGCACGATAACATAAAGCCAAATGATAAAAGGCCTCTCTATTTTCAGGATCAATTTCCAATACCGATTGATAGGACTTAATGGACTCTTCATATTGCTGATCCAAATAGTACGTCCTGCCCAATTGGCGTCGGGCTGCCCGGTCATCCGGGAAATATTTTAACACATATTTATAGGCTGCAATAGCATCTTCGTATTGACCATCTTCCTGTCGAACTCTGGCCCAAACCCAAGCTACTTGAGGGTCGCCTTTTTTCATTTCCTCACATTTCCTGAGGTGAATATACGCTTCATCAATATTCCCTTCATTTAATGCAGTCTTAGCTAAATTCAAATGACCATCCAATCGGTCTGGCTGAAGAAATCGCACCATTTCAAAGGCCCGGTTAGCTCCCCTACTGTCTGTTTCGAGTAACAATCCGATGCCATAATCATTGAACCGTATCCAATCTGAAGAAGATATTTCATTCTCCTTTCGATTTATTTCCGTGGTATTAGAAACCACAAAATTGACTTTATCACCAGCAATCTCTGTAATCGGAAGTTTAGGTATTTCTTTGAATTGTTTAAATCCGGTTGGATTAGCCTTATATGCAAATTCCAGGTATTTCTGATCAAATTTTCGCCAGAGCAGTCGGGCTTCCATCGTCAGTTTGCTTCCCTCCAATTCTTCAGGAAGTGTAAAAGTATAATGGGCAATATCTGCTGTACCCGGACCAATAACATTTGCATAAACGGTTACATGAATATCCTGCGCATTTCTTTTGTTAATAGGATTCGAATTTTTATCAACTATAACCGCTTTAAAAGCATGGGCATTTTTATCGAGATGATTATTCTCGTCTAAAAACCCACTAATAATCAAAGCAGTACCCTCCTCATTTTTTACTGTGAATTCTAACCATCCTTCATTGGAATCATTTGTACCACCGGGAAATGTGTGCCCTACCCCTTTGTTTCTAACTACGACATCCACCTTTACCTCTTCACCTGCTTTGATGGATAAATCCCCTTTATCTAACGCCATGATAGGTTCCGGATGGCTTTCTGAATTGATAGCGAAAATATCCACCCGCAATTTTTCATTTTGAAGAAAATCAACAATACGCTTAATCGTAGAAGTATCATTTCTCAAATATGGCAATGCGGTATTTACAGCAATAAACCGATGCGAACGTACCATGCCATTTTTCGCGGCTACATCACCAAGTGGTGCTTCTTCAGGAGGCATGTGGCAATCCTGGCATTCCCGCTTAAATGGTGGTAAATAAAAAGTTCGGGATGCATTGAGCGACACGCCACTGTCATGCCAGTTGTCAAATTCATCCTGACCTCTCAGCCATTTATAGTTATTGACTGGATCTGACAAGCTCACTTTGTGACATGTCATGCAATACTCACTTTTACTAAAGAAAGGCTTCATCATCTGCTGCATGTGTACATTTGGCTTCGCTTTAATAGCTGCATCATGAAGATAAGCACCTACACTTCCATCAGCACTGGTAGGAAACAGGTATGGATCTTCCTGTTCATCCGCAATATTGTAATTACCATTTCCTGTTAGATTATGGATCTTGTCCATCGCATGACATGATAGACATGTTAGACCAGCCTGAGCTTCCGGAATATTTCGATCAATGGGTTTATTCATCTTTCCAGCTAGCATCAACGCCGGATCGTGGCAACCACTACACCATTTGCTTTTTGCTCTGCCAATACCATCTTTTCCAAAATCCTTATAGGTAGAAACATGCTTTTCTACCCATTTATTAGGTTCGTCAGCATGATTCCTCATGTCGGTAATGGTGGCTTCATAAAAAGGGTTATTGAAGGAAGCAAAACGGTGAGCCGATGCTTCCCACTGTGCCACAATGTCTTGATGACAGCGGTCACAAGTCGATGCACCGATAGCGGTATTTTTCACAAACCCATACTTTTCAATCTCAGCTTTAATTTCATCTGCATTACCTAATTCACCACGTGTAATAATTCTTGAAGGCAGGTAATCACCTGTAGTAGTAGTAGCTGCTGATGGGAAAAAAGGACTTTCTGGTGGAACAAACCCTGCCGGAACAAAAGAACTATCAAGATAATCGGCTACATTTCTGTATTTGGCACCCGGCCCTTCATGCGTACCCTTTTCCATGGCTGCCATGGCTTCCTCCGTTAATACTACATCACGATTGGTAGATACATGCCAAACAAGCATCACCAATAAAAGTGACATCACTGCAATACTGAACTTTTTAAAGGCTGGAGTAGCAGGCTTATTCACTTTGCTGCTTAAGCGGTGAATGATATATCCGGCTGGTGCCAGAACAGCGCAAACTACATGGAGCCACCATGCCCAATTGTTATCCCGCGAAGCAGCAGAAGTCAATATAAATAATCCGGTAATGCCTAACGTAAGTCCAACTAGCATATACAGGATCCCTGACAAACCGCTTATTAATTTGTACATCTTCCACACTTTTGGCAGGTGCAAAATCCCAAACACCAGCATCAATATTACCAGTATAATTCCTACACCTGTATGTGAAAGAATCATGGTTTGAAAAAGTATGGGAATGGAGGTTTTCCCCGCAGCAAAAAATTCGATATTCAAGCCATCAGCTAATCGATTCAATAGCAAATAAATGGTATTCGCCAACATGTATATGGATAGAGCAATAGCAACCCATAGGATAATTCTAAGGGGTTTGCCTACTACCCAGTAATTTTTATTTTTTTTCATTTTTTATTTACCTAAGAGTGAAATAAACACATCAGTGCATATCAAAGTTCATGGATAAATTCATCCATAGAACTCATATTATTTGGTATGGTTGGTTGAAAAACACACAACCATCGAGGTTGATTTGGAAGTATTAGCCGATGTGTTTAGGAGGTGGGGATAGCACGTCCAAATAAATATTATCCACTACATGAGGAATATATTTGGAATGTTCCAATTGAATTTGCGAATAGGATATTGGAGTATAAGTAAACTTAGTTACCAGGTATTGATAGTCTAACATTGAGAAAATTGACTCCCTGGTTGTATTTTCATCCTGACTGTTTCCTGCTTTCTCTTTCCAGTTTTCAAATTCCTGATGGACTTTATTAGCTGTTCTATCATTCAGATAAACTATATAAAGTGTATCATTTTCATATCTCTTTTTCACAATATGAAAATAGGTACCATTTAATTCCAACGTTTCATTCACATCAGTAAACTCTTTTTGATCTGAATTATAAGGGAAGGAAATAGGAATAGCTGCCGTTTCAAGTTGATCGGGAGAATAATTCTTTTGGGCTACCTTCTCCGTAAAATCACTTTTACGCGTTTGTTTAATAGTATTGAATACCAGGAAATAACCCATATTATGGATCACAAAAAGCAACAATAGCTGAAGGGCAATTACTCCTTTCATCTTCACTATAAGCCCTATTAGTTTTCCTTGTTGCACGAGGGATTTCGAATTTACCAGATAAACAATCCTACCAAAGTACGAAAGAAATTAAATAAATACAGAATCGAAGTTTTAAAATTTATGGATCTGGCTTAATAAAGTGTATATCTCACACCAATAAACCCTCTGATCCCCTGGTTAGGCGCATATACATAAGATGGGTCAAACGTTAGGGCATTTGGATTTGCATCTGTGGATTTAATATTACCATCGCTTTCATATTCAACGTATTCGTCAAACGGATCAAATGACCGGGCAATACTGTTAGCCGCTGGCGTGAAATTGAGTAGGTTTTTTACCCCTCCATATATTTCCCACGCCTTGTTAAGCTTTTTAGTCGCCTGAATATTCTGGATGCTAAACCAAGGACTATTAGCCGGACGATCATCCAATTTACCCAACAAAGGTAATCTCATAGGACCAAATAAATTTCCAGTATAATCCAATACCAGTCCCAACCTATCAAATTCATAACCAATGCTCCAAACACCAGAGAATCGCTCCGTCAATAATTGTCGATATCTTTCTCCATTCTCTTCCACGGATACATCCATTAAAGTACCACCGGCGATTATCTTTAATCCGCTGGTCCATGATGCATCAACATTGACAGAGATCCCTTTTGAAACAGAACTACCATCAAGGTTGCTGTAAATGATTTTGTTAGGATCCGTCTCATAATCTGGAATAATACGGTTAGTAAAGTAGGTAAACCAGGCACTTGCATCAATATTGATAAAAGCACGATCTGAAGGGACAACCTTCGTCACATAATTTACATTGGCATTCCAGGAAGTTTCGGGAAGCAGCTCACCATCAAACACCACCTCTCTTGCTCCTGTCAAAGCTGCATGGTCTTCGGTAAAAACATTGGCTACCCGATATCCATTGCCCACACTCACACGCAATACATGAAACTTATTCAAAGAATTCCATTTATAATTTATCCTTGGCGTGAAAATATTTCCATGCAGGCTATTGTAATCATATCTCAAGCCAAGAAGTAGTTTGTTTTTTGGGTTAATAGTGATTTCATCTTGAAGAAACAATCCAGGTAAATGTGTAATAGACGGAGCATTTTTGCTATTATCGTCTCCCGCTGAGGTGGCAGTAGTATTGTCATCATAGTAAGTATATCGATAAGCAGCTCCTAGCAAAAAATCATTCGATGTGCCTATAGATTTACTCCAGGTAAATTGCCCAAAACCGATATATTGATCTGCCAGGTAGTTGGTATTTCCATAAACAGAATTTTGGTTATGCCCATTGGCGCTAAACTGAAAATTGATCTGCTCTTTGGTTGGTAATTGATACAGACCAAAAACTTCCCAACGATTTGTGTAAATACTTTCGCCATATACTTCATCTCCTCCCCTATATTCTTTGTTCCACTGCATCTCCCCGCCCCAACGGTCTTCATACACATACCTGCCTGCAAAAGAAAAAGTCCGATTATCCTTTCGATTAATATTCCATTTATTGAAAACTGAAATCCTGTTTTGTAAGGTCACATCGGTAAAATTATCACCATTATTATCTATCGGATTTTGATAATTGAAGTAATTCATTCCAACGATAGATTGAGCAGTTTTTCCTGCATTAAATTTCAACCCCAAATCACTGTTAACCTCCATCCATGAGGTCACAAACATATCTGCCATCACAATTGGGGCATTGACTGGCTTTTTTGTAATAAGATTGATAATCCCACCAACAGCCTCCGAACCGTACAAAGTAGATCCCGGCCCTTTCACAATTTCAACCCTATCTATCAAACTTTGTGGAATTCCAGTTAATCCATAAACGGTGGACAAACCACTCACGATGGGCATCCCGTCTATCATTACCATGGTATAGGGTCCCTCTAACCCATTAATATGGATATCACCCGTATTACACACATTACAATTGATTTGCGGACGAACACCATTTACATTTTGGAGGGATTCAAATACCGATGGCGTTGGATTAGCTTTAAAAAAGGCAGGTGAATAAACTTCCACAGGAACAGGACTTTCCAATTTGCTCACCTCTTTCATGGTACCTGTCACTACTACTCCTTCCAGTAGGGAGGATTTTTCATTCAATTCAAAATCAATCTGTAATATTTTACTTCCAGAATTGACGGTTAAAGTTCGTGACTGTGATTCGAAGCCTACCATTGAGGCTGTAATTGTATATGTTCCGGTTGGAACATTTGCGATGATAAAATACCCGTTTTGATCAGTAATAGCGCCAAGAGAAGTGTTTTGGAGTCCTACATTCACAAATTCCAATCCTTGTCCGGCAGATCGAACATACCCTGATATCTGGCCACTTTGTGCTTTTACAGCGCTAATACCCCATGCCATTGCCACCAGCAAAATTAAATACTTTCTCATATGATTAGATATAGCACAAATTGATTTTAGATTTACAAATATATATTGTTAGACTTATCTAACAAAAATAGTTTGACAATTTTATCTATTTTTGCCGAATGTCAACTAAAACGGAAGAAGACTACATTAAGACGCTCTATTACCTGGCCAATGAAAACGGAGAAATAAATGTATCTGAATTGAGCAAATCATTGGCAGTAAGCACACCTACAGCCAATAGCATGGTGAAAAAACTCCATCAAAAATCTTTGGTGAAATATGAAAAATACAAACCCATTATTTTAACTGAGAAAGGAAAACTGCAAGCCGCATTGATTATCAGAAAGCACCGTTTGACAGAAATGTTTCTTGTGAAAAACATGGGATTTGGATGGGAGGAAGTGCACGATATTGCAGAACAAATTGAACATATAAAATCACCTACTTTCTTTGAGAAAATTGATGAGTTATTGGGTTTTCCAAAAATAGACCCGCATGGATCACCAATTCCTGACAAAAAAGGAAATATTCATCCGATCACTTATAAGAAATTGAGTGAGTGTCAGCAGGGTGATGAAGTCATTCTTTCTGCTTTAGCACATTCGTCCAGTGAATTTCTTAACTTTTTAAATTCAAGAGATATCCAACTTGGTGCTCAATTAAAAATCCTTGCTATTGAACCATTTGACCTAAGTATGGAATTGTCATATACAGACCATCCTCATGAAATGTTTAGTCAAATAATATGTGAAAAATTGTTGGTGGAACCGGTTAATTAATTACCTCCACATCATAGGCATAATATTTTGTATCGCCTCTCCAGAAAAATCGCATGTATTTTTCATTGTAATACACTTTCACCCGCTTCCCTTCATCAATAGCTTTATTCATTTTCACAATCACACTATCATTTGATTTAGGGATGGAAAATTCCCAAACGGTAGGTATAGCGCCTTCCGGAGTATTCGTCATACCTCCTACATTTAATTGGGCTTCGTAGGTTTTAAACAATACTCCTTTTTTACTCAATTTCATTGGTACTCCAGCCCGGGTGCCATCGCTATAATCCGCAAAATACATGAAGGTTATTACCAGTAATCCAATTACAACTGCGATTGCGAGTAATTTCTTAAAAAAGGATTTGATCTTTTCCATTTGAGTTAGTTGGTAGTGTATTCCAATATTATAAAAAAGAAAATGTATGAAAAATTATTTAATAACTATCGTTCATAAAATTTTCACATTATTCAATTTTAAACGTTCTTTTGACAATTATTAACTTAATTTGCGGCTTTCAATACTCCCCATATATTTGAGGAGAAAATCAGTAATACCCAAGATGTCAATTTTTAGTTTACAAGGAAAGCACGCAATCATTACAGGAGGTGGAAGTGGAATTGGTGAAGCCATAGCAACCTTATTTGCCAGACAAGATGCACATGTTCATATTCTGGATTTTAATGAGGAAAATAGCAATAAGGTAGTTGAAAAAATTCAGAAGGAACAAAAGAAAGCAGACGCCTATCAATGTGATGTTTCCAATCAAAAAGAAGTAGTAGAAATAATCCAAAAAATTTCCAGTGAGTTCCCAATCCATATTTTGGTGAATAACGCCGGAATCTCTCATATCGGAAAACTGGATACAACTACTGAAGAAGATTTTGACAGGGTGTTTAATGTCAATGTAAAGGGATTTTACAATGCCATGTACGCCTGCATCCCGGCTATGAAAAGTAAAGGTGGTGGAGTTATTTTAAATATGGCATCCGTTGTATCTAAGGTTGGTATACCTGATCGCTTTGCCTACTCAATGAGTAAAGGTGCTGTCCAGTCGATGACCTACTCTGTGGCGACAGATTATCTTAGTGATCAAATCAGGTGCAATTGTATCATGCCTGCAAGGGTACACACACCTTTTGTTGATAATTTTCTCGCAAAAAATTATCCTGGAAAAGAAAATGAAATATTTGATAAATTGTCTAAAACCCAACCGATAGGCAGAATGGGCAAACCTGAAGAAATTGCTTATTTAGCGCTTTATCTTTGCTCTGATGAAGCATCCTTTATTACAGGAAGCAGCTATGCCATTGATGGTGGGTTTATAAATTTGGTACCTTAATTAATTAAAATGAAACTTATACGCTACGGAATCGCGGGCAGTGAGGAACCCGGAATAATTGATGAAAAGGGAAACTGGAGATCGACTGCCGCTTTTGGAGAAGACTACACTGAAAAGTTTTTTGAAACAGATGGAATTAACCGGCTTAAAGAATGGTTATCCAATAATCTTGAGAACTGTCCTGTTATTGATAAATCAACTCGACTGGGCCCTTCTATCGCCAGACCATCCAAAATTGTGTGCATAGGACTAAATTATGCTAAGCATGCGGCTGAGAGTGGCATGGATATCCCAAAAGAACCGGTCGTATTTTTTAAGGCAACCTCTGCAATATGTGGTCCTTACGACAACGTAATCATTCCTAAAAACAGTAAAAAGACAGACTGGGAAGTAGAATTAGCGGTTGTAATCGGCAAAAAAGCTTCCTATGTATCCAAAGAAAAGGCATTAGATTATGTAGCAGGTTATGTGCTGCATAATGACTACAGTGAGCGGGAATTTCAAATAGAAAAAGGAGGACAATGGGTGAAAGGAAAATCATGTGACACCTTCGCCCCTATTGGTCCATATATGGCAACAAAAGATGAAATAGAAAATCCCAACAACTTGAATCTTTGGTTGAAGCTCAATGGCAAAATGTTGCAAAACAGCTCGACCTCTGATTTCATTTTTGACATTGAAACCGTCATTTCGTACTTAAGTCAATTTATGTCTCTCCTGCCAGGAGATATCATCTCTACGGGAACACCTGCAGGAGTTGGTCTTGGTTTTAACCCTCCACAATATTTAAAACCCGGTGATGAAGTAGAACTAGGAATTGAAGGATTGGGGATTTCTAAACAGAAAGCAGTAGCTTATAAAGGGTAATAAATGAACCTGGGGTTACAAGGGAAAAACATCATTGTTACTGGAGGCGCCAAAGGTATTGGAGGCGCCATCAGTGACGTTTTACATGAAGAAGGTGCTATTCCAATTATCATTGACAGAGATGAAATAGCTTCGCTGGAAAAATTAACCCAATTATCTCTAGACCCTGAAACTTCCTATTTTAATGCTGACCTATCTACTCCAGAAAATTGTCAAAAGGTAGTTGAAAACATTATCCAAAAACACAGCGCCATTGATGGCCTAATCAATAATGCCGGGGTAAATGACAGCATTGGATTAGAAAATGGCAACCCGGATCAATTTATTGCTTCCCTCCAAAAAAACCTTATTCAAGTATATTCCCTCACACACTTTTTACTTCCTAAGTTGAAAGAAACCTCTGCACCCATTGTTAATATCGGCACTAAAACTGCTGTTACCGGGAAAGGAGGCACCAGTGGTTATGTTGCAGCGAAAGGTGGCATATTGGGTTTGACACGCGAATGGGCGGTAGAATTATTGCCGTATAATATTCGGGTAAATACTGTAATTCCCGCGGAAGTTTACACCCCACTTTATGAGCATTATTTAAACACCTTTCCGGATCCTATTGCTGCTCGAAAAAGTATCGAGGATAAAATACCTTTGGAAAAAAGAATGACCAAATCCAGAGAAATAGCCGATACTGTAGTTTTTCTTCTTTCCGGAAAATCATCACATACAACAGGTCAGTTAGTTTTTGTTGATGGTGGTTACACCCATCTTGACCGGGCTATTTCTTAGTGAAAAATTAACCTGTAGAAATAGGCAGAAACGTTTTTCCCACTTTTATTAAACATCACTCATAACCTTGAAGAAACGAAGTGTCCGATCAGGACATTAAAGGATACTTAAGCCAAGTTTTGTCGCTAACGTTGGAAACCGTCCCGCTATAATTTTACCAACAGTTTCATTGCTTTGGCAAAGGCTACATATTGAATACTTCAAATGACTTTTATTCCATGAAATACACTTTACTTTTAATTTTCCTGATTATTGTCCAATTATCTTTTGCCCAAATTCAATTTAACCCAACATTAGAATCCCTCCAACAATATGAATGTCCGGAATGGTTTAGAGATGCTAAATTCGGCATTTATGTGCACTGGGGAGTATATTCAGTGGCAGAACGTGGTGAGTGGTACGCCCGGGAAATGTACATGGAAGGACATGATGTGTATCAATACCACCGTGAAAATTACGGGCATCCGAGTGAATTCGGATACAAAGACTTAATACCGCTTTGGAAAGCCGAAAATTTCGACCCTGACAGTTGGCTTGCATTATTTAAAAAAGCTGGCGCTAAGTATTTCACACCTTGTGCGGTGCATCACGATGGTTTTGAATTGTGGAACTCAAAATTCACTCCGTATAATTCCGTGAATATGGGGCCTAAAAAAGACCTCTTAGGAATGATGAAAACCTCTGCTGAAAAATTCGGTCTCCGTTTTGGAGTGACAACGCACATGGCACGTTCCATTTCCTGGATGCAAACCAGTCACCGCAGTGACACAACCGGTCCTTACAAAGGTGTTCCTTACGATGGAAATGACCCGACCTACCAGGATCTATATCACATACCTTATAACGATGACAATCGGGCAGACACGGAAAATCCACCGATCATGTGGCGTCAATATTGGTTGTTAAGAATGAAAGACCTTGTGCAAAACTATCAGCCAGATTTTATCTACCTGGATTCTGCGGTGCCATTCGCCGGAGAGGACAAAGGACAAACAGGATTTGATTTTTTCTCCTGGTATTATAATCAAAATCAACAATGGCACAATGGTAAATTAGAAGGAATGATCACACATAAAGGTGATAAAGGGCCAAAGCGGGCACCATTCTTTGAAGAAGTTGCTACCCTTGATATTGAACGAGGAAAATCGAAACACATAAGGGAAGAACCCTGGCAAACAGATGACAGTATTGGGCCATGGGGCTATAACAAAACAAAAGATTATAAAGACGCCAATGCTGTCATTGATAAGATGATAGATATCGTTTCAAAAAACGGGAACTTATTGTTGAATGTACCTCCCAAAGCAGATGGAACTTTAGATGAAGAAACAGTTCAAATATTGAAAGATATTGGAGAGTGGTTTGCTATCAATGGAAAAGGAATTTATGAAACCAGACCCTGGAAAGTATTTGGAGAGGGGCCTGACACAAGAATGGGTAGTCGAGATAATGTGTCACCGTATTCGGATAAAAACATTCGCTTTACCCAAAGTAAAGACCACCAAACCATTTACGCTATTTTATTGGGTTGGCCGGGTGCAAAAAAGAATGTGCTGCTAACTTCTTTCGCAGATAATGGTCCGGGGAGAAATTTGGAAATCGAAGAGATAAAAATACTTGGAAATGAGAAACCCATTAAATTTAAACATTCGCAAAAGGGATTAATTCTTACGACTCCTACTAATCCGCCAAATGAAATGGCTATTATATTTGAAATGAAGCTGAAAGAATAATATTCATGACGGTACAGGACAAAAAAACAGGTCAGAAGAAATACTTTTCAATTCAATTTTGATTTCCATCAAAAAAAGTAAAATGAATCGATTCGCATTTAAAATGAAGTTAAAACCTGGGTTCACCGAGGAGTATCAAAAGCGCCATGATAAAATTTGGCCGGAATTGGCATCCCTCCTGAAACAAAGTGGTATTTCCAATTATTCCATATTTTTAGATGAAGCATCCAATACTCTTTTTGCTTACCAGGAGGTAACCAGAGATTCCGGATCTCAGGATTTGGGAAGCAACCCCATCGTTCAAAAATGGTGGGCATACATGGCAGATATCATGGAAACAAATTCTGACAATTCGCCTGTCACAGTCCCCTTAAATGAAGTATTTTACCTGGATTAAACTATACAAATGAATTCTACTATCAAATTAGTATACCTTTCAAGCCTGCTTTTTATTCTAGTATCTTGTAGTTCCTCAATGACTGTTGAAAATACAGAATGGCCAACAGTAGAACAACAAGCCAAACCCTGGACACGATGGTGGTGGCAGGGAAGTGCTGTCTCAAAGGAAGGCATTACCAGCGAATTAGAAGAACTAGCGTCTCATGGATTTGGTGGAGTGGAGATCACCCCCATCTACGGTGTTCATGGCCATGAAAATGAATTCATCAATTACCTATCCGATGAATGGGTGGAAATGTTGATCCATACCTTGGCTGAGGCTGATCGATTAGACCTGGGGGTAGATATGGCGACTGGAACCGGATGGCCCTTTGGCGGACCCTGGATATCAGAAGAAGAAGCATGCAAAAATTTGGTATATCAAACCTCCCAGGTTAAAGGTGGGGAAACCATTCAAAAGAAACTTGAATATGTACAAAAGCCGATGCTAAGAATGGTAGGAAACCAGGTATATGAAACGCGTGGTATTTATGCTAATATAGGTGAGCAAACAAAAGGGAACCTCAAAGAACCACATACATTATCTCATAAAAAACGATTAACCATCAATGATATAGTCGACCCTATCAATGAAAATGAAGACCTTCAATCACTGGCATTAGACCAGGTACGATTTGAAAAGAAATTGCCGCTTGTGGTAGCAATGGCATATTCACAAGAAGGAAAGTCCATTAATTTAAGCGAATTTATCGATGAACAAGGAAACCTAAACTGGACATCGCCGGATGGAGAGTGGACGATTTACGAATTATATCAAGGATGGCATGGCAAAATGGTAGAGCGGGCAGCTCCCGGTGGAGAAGGAAATGTAATAGATCACTTTTCGAAAGAAGCATTACATCATTACCTGGCAAAATTTGACAGTGCATTAAATGGCAAAAACATCAATAGCCTCAGGGCATTCTTTAATGATTCATACGAAGTAGATGATGCCAGGGGA
Organism: Cyclobacteriaceae bacterium; assembly: GCA_050306095.1. GTDB lineage: Bacteria > Bacteroidota > Bacteroidia > Cytophagales > Cyclobacteriaceae > CAJXNP01. The sequence continues at coordinate 1,604 of JBNLGO010000028.1, read as the reverse complement.
TCATCAGATTGGACGCCAAACTTTTTAACTGAATTTGAAAATCAACATGGCTACGATCTACTTCAGCACCTTCCAGCATTATTTGGGCAGGACGATACAGAAATAAATGAACGGATATTATGTGATTATCGTGAAACCATTTCTGAACTCGTACTTAAGCATTTCACTCAACCATGGAAAGAATGGGCGCATGCCAAGCAAGCAATCATCCGGAATCAGGCCCATGGCTCACCTTCCAATATTCTTGACCTGTATGCTGAAGTTGACATTCCTGAAATGGAAGGAAACGAACCCCTAAGAATAAAAATGGCATCTTCCGCTGCCAATGTTACAGGAAAACCTTTGGCTTCTTCTGAGTCAGCAACGTGGCTAAATGATCATTTTCAATCTAATTTATTAGACATAAAAAACTCCATTGATTTGTTTCTTTTGAATGGTATAAATCATGTGTTTTATCACGGTACGGCCTATTCACCTGATGAAGTAGAATGGCCGGGGTGGTTATTTTATGCGGCCGTTCAAATGAATGATCGAAATCCATTTTGGGAAGATGTGAAGGCATTAAATGACTATATCGCCCGCAGCCAATCCTTTTTACAACAAGGGAAAGTCGATAATGACGTGCTGCTTTATTTTCCTATCTATGATCGGTTTTCTACACCTGGCAGAGAGATGATTGAACATTTCGATGGTGTAGATAGACAGTTTGAAGGAACAGCCTTTAAAGAAAGTGCCGAATGGATGTTTGAGAATGGTTATTCTTTCGACTATATCTCCGACAAACAAATACTAGGTAGTAAAACGGAGAATGGTAAAATTCAAACTTCAGGCAATGAATATAAAACCATTGTCATTCCTCAATGTAAATACATTCCGCTTGAAACCTTTGAAAAAATCAAAGCATTGGCAGAAAATGGTGCAACCATCCTCTTTTTCAAAGATCTTCCTGAAACTATATCCGGATTTGAAAATTATGAAGAGAAAGAAAAAAAGTACCAGGAAATGCTCTCTGCTTTACAATGGGATCAAAATGTCAGCAGTATCAATGAAGGAGCTTTTATCAAAGGGCAAGAATTACAAGCATTGCTTCAAAAGGCCGATGTTCGTGCAGAAAAAATGGCAACTAACGGAATTAGCTACATTAGAAAAAACGTAGAAGGCCAAAAGGTTTATTTTATTAAAAACACAACCGGTGAAACCATTAAAGGTTGGGTACCATTTAACTCCGTAATGCAAAATGTCTTGATCTATAACCCTATGACCCTTCAAAAAGGAAAGGCAAAGCTTCGGACGAGTGAATCCAAAAGTGAAATATGTTTACATTTTAAACCAAAAGAATCTTTCATTATAAAATCTTTTGCACAAGCATTAGATGATTCTGAATATCCATTTTATGAAGAGAAAAAGGTTTACAATATAGAGGGGGAATGGAACATTGAATTCGTGGAAGGTGGTCCTAAACCGCCAGTATTTTCTCCTGTTTCTAGTTTAAAATCCTGGACAGAGATGGAAGACACCCTGGGGCAAAACTTTTCAGGTACGCTTAGATATTCTATTCAATTTGACCAACCGAAAATAGCATCTGAACATATCCGCCTGGATTT
>JBNLGO010000027.1:0-28967 GCA_050306095.1 Cyclobacteriaceae bacterium | reverse complement strand
GAGATTAAATTCAATTATTTAGAAAAGATCTCTAAATTTTTATATCAATACACAACGATATTGCTACTTTAATTAATAAATTTGGCGTCCATTTTAGATCAATTTTACCATTGAAAAAGAGATTCATTTTCCTAATAGGTATGCTAGTCACCATACTGCTTATCGCATATTACTTTGTGCCTTATAAAGTCACTCAAATGATTACGGACTTTGATCCATACACATTTGATGATATACTGGATTATGACAGTATGAGGTTAGATTATGGCATTGGTTCGAACAACCTGCCTGATGATTATGGTTTTACCAATTACCAAGAAGTAAATGTAAAAGCGCTACATGAAGACCTTAATCTAAATGCCTGGTATGTACCGGCAAATACTGATACTACAGTACAAAAATGTATCGTACTCGTTCATGGCAGAACATCTAATCGGTTAAAAACCATGAAATACCTTGAACTTATCAAAGATCAAGGATTAGACACTCTTTATAACATTTGTATCCCTGATTTAAGAAATAGTGGTAAATCGGATCCTTCCAAAACCTATATGGGCTATAAATTCGGGGAAGATTTAGCAGCATATTTACTATTTTTAAAAAAGGAAAAAAATCAAAACGCATTTATTTTATACGGATTTAGCCAGGGAGTGACGGCTATTCTAAATGCTTTAGGTAGAAATGAATTAGCTGACACCATTCAAAATGAAGGCATTCAAGTTGAAAAATTGATTTTCGATAGCTCTCTTTCTAATGTGAGCGAAACACTTTGGCAAAATGGGGAGCAAATGGGCTTTCCCCGCTTTTATTTTGATATTATCCTGGAAAATTTCAGTAGTGAAATTAATGGGTTTGCACCCAACTTGCGATTGTCAGCATTATGGAATGAGCATTATCCTCCTACCCTTATTTTGCACAGCAAGGCTGACAAAACTACATCATACGATCTTTTAATGAATGAATTGGCACTAATTGATCAAAGCAATGTTCAATTGGAAACATTTGAGAGAGTCAACCATGTTAAAATCTACCAGGACTCCATTTATCACGATCCTTATACTAAAATTGTAGGTGAATTTATCCGCAAATAATACCCACTTATTTCAATTTATCACCAAACACCTTTTTAAACTTCTCTACTTTAGGAGCAATTACTATAGAGCAATAAGGTTGGTTTCCGTTTTGGTTGAAGTAATTCTGATGGTAATCTTCCGCTACATAAAAAGTGGTAAAAGGTTTGATTTCCGTCACGATAGGATCATCAAATACCTTTTCTTCCATTAGCTTCTTTTTATACTTATTGGCCAATTCTTTTTGATTGTCATTATGGTAAAATATCGCTGATCGGTATTGTGTACCAATATCATTTCCCTGCTGGTTTAACGTGGTTGGATTGTGAGTTTGCCAGAATACTTCCAGCAATTCCTCAAAAGAGATAATGGTAGGGTCAAATGTCAGTTGACAAACTTCAGCGTGACCGGTATTACCTGTACAAACTTCTTTGTAGGTTGGATTTTTAACTTTACCTCCACTATATCCGGACTCTACTTTTTCCACTCCTTCCAGACGTTGAAATATCGCTTCTACACACCAAAAACATCCTGCTCCAAAAGTTGCCAATTCTAAATTTTTCATTTGTTGCTTATTGTTGACGTTATTTTGCCCTATTACAATATTACTACTAAATAATAAGACAATCATTACCAAACTGTATATCGATTTCATGATCATGTAAATTAAGTTCCTAATGTATCCATGCCAGATAAAACGCTTTGTCACTTTCATATCATTTATACTTATTGTACAATTATAAAGTTTGTACAAAAAATGACAATTAATAAATCCTTCCACATGATTAACATTTCAATTCAAGTAATGCATATCAATTAAATGTATCGCTCATGTTAATTTGCCTCTCTCTTGTTAATTAGCTATAATGGCACCTCTAAAAAATTAATACTTGGCTGACCTAAAAGAATTATTTAGTAAAAGTACCCAGAAACACTGGAATCACGATATAATTGCTGGATTCAGCGTATCGCTGGTAGCATTGCCATTAGCATTGGGAATAGCCCTGGCAAGTGGTGCTCCTGCGTATGCCGGAATTATTTCGGCTATTATAGGAGGCATTGTGCTCACTTTTATCAGTGGTACCCATCTTGTAATCAATGGTCCCGGAGCAGGACTAATCGTCATAACCTTAGGTGCCGTCAATTCATTGGACAATGGAGATGGGAAGGCATTTCAATATGTTTTGGCAGCATACATTATCAGCGGTATAATATTGACTCTTTTTGGAATATTTAAATTAGGCAAATACAGTAAAATTTTCCCCTCAACCGTTATACAGGGATTGTTGGCCGCAATAGGTATCATTATAATGATCAAACAGCTTCATGTTTCATTGGATGTAACTTCAGAAGCAGCACACACACTTGATGCAATTGTAGAGCTTCCTTCCTTACTTAAAGATTTAAATCCATTTACTACCTTTATCGCTCTGGTTTCATTACTTATTCTTAGTTTTCATCATAAGTTCAAAAACAAATTAATACACTACATTCCCTCTGTAATTTGGGTTGTCTTTATTGCTGTGTTACTAGTTTATGCCTTTGATTTTTTCACTAAAAATACGATTACCATTCTTGGAAAAACCTACCACACAGGTCCTCACTTATTGATACAAGTGCCGGAAAATTTATTCAAAGGATTGTTATTTCCTGATTTTTCACAAATACATAGAGGAGTGTTTTGGATGGCTGTTATCAACATCACCATTATTTCATCTATTGAAAACGTACTTTCAGCCAGTGCTATCGAGAAGATGGATCCGTTACGAAGAAAAACAAAGTTTAATAAGGATTTGATCAGCGCAGGGATTGGGACCATCCTGGCAGCCTCTATTGGTGGTTTACCGGCATATTCAGTGATTTCAAGGAGTTCGGTAAATGTTAACCATGGTGCACGAACCAAAATGTCAAATTTATACCACGGCATATTTCTCATACTATTCATCTTAATATTTCCAGGAATAATTGGAAAATTGCCGCTTGCAGCATTAGCAGGAATACTTGTTTATACAGGGTATAAATTGGCCTCACCTAAACTATTCCGGGAAATATCGATGCTTGGGTGGGAGCAGTTTATTGTATTTATAGGTTCAATAATATTTACATTATGGTTTGGATTGCTCTTTGGAATATTAGCGGGCATGGGAATTATTCTAATCATTCATTATTATAAAATTGACATTGGGTTACTACCTTTTTTAAACTATATCACAAACCCATTTGTAAAAATAATCGAGGAAAACAATCGGAAAATTGTGGTCAAAATAAAAGGAGTCGCCAATTTTCTAAATATAATGAGCCTTGATAAGGTGATTCATAGCATCAAACCCCGAATGCTCGTAATTGCGGACTTTACACATGCCAGACTCGTTGACAATACTACATTGGAATTTATCCACGAGTTTTCTGAGCGATATAGTACACGGGGAGGAAAATTTGAAATAATAGGACTGGAAGTATTGCGAAATACTTCTTACCATCCTTTAGGCCTTCACCACCAGGAAAAGCCTCATAAAACAAGAATGAAGCTCTCCAAAAGACAATCAGAAATTAAAAATATTGCTAGTGAATATGGCCTTGCTTTTTCCCCGGAGATTAACTGGGATGTTTCTGATTTAAAAGAATTTTTGTTTTTCCGTACTCGGCCAGTCGAATACAAGAGAAACAGAATTAACGGTCGGTACGAAACTCACAATGTGGAGTGGGAGTTTTGTGATATCACTTTTGATGAAGGAGCCCTTATCGCAAGGGAAGTTTATCACACCAGTGTAGAAATACTAAAACTTCCATTTAACCTTCCAGTATTTTCATTAGAAAAAGAAGTTTTGTTAGACAAGGTAATTCAACTGGCGGCAAATGAAGATATTGATTTTAAAGGCCAGTCAAGGTTCTCTAAAAGGTATTTACTAAAAGGCCCTAACAAAGGAGAAATCAGAAATTTTTTCACTCAGGAATTGATCGATTTTTTTAACAAAGGAGAAATATACCACCTGGAGAGTAATGGTAAAAGTTTACTTGTCTTTCGACAAATGAGATTGGCTACACCTAATGAAATCAGAAAAATGATGCGTTTTTCACAATATTTAACGGAACGGTTATTTGCTAACCTAAAAGAAATCTGATTATTTTTTATGGCTTTCTACAGGTTCAAGTACAGTCGGCACTGTGAAACTAAATGTGCTGCCTTTACCCCATTCGCTATCTACCCATATTTTACCATTGTTTTTTTCAATAAACTCTTTACAAAGTAACAGGCCTAATCCGGTTCCTTTTTCAGCTTTAGTTCCTTTAGTTGTAAAAGCTTCCAGCCTGAATAATTTCCCTATATTTTGTTCTTTAATACCTACTCCGGTATCTGACACAGAAATGGTAGTGTTATATTCATCTGTCTCGCTAAAAATGGTGATAGTATCATCCGGGTTGGAAAATTTTATAGCATTTGCAACCAAGTTTCTGATGATAAACTGCAACATGCTTATGTCAACCATGACTTCCAGCTCCTGATCAATATTAACTATTATATTAATTTTCTTTTCCAGAGCTTTCTTCTCAAATAGATTTAATACACTCGTAACTACATGGTTTATTTTCACCTCCTCTTTATTAATCTCAATCCCAGAAATTTGATTTCTTGACCATTGCAATAGATTTTCCATTAGATCTGAAACATTATTTACATATTTAGAAATATGTGGAACGAGCATTTTAATTTCATCATTGGAAACTTCCCCGGTATCGGCCATAGCCAATAAATCTTTCAAGCTTCCCATTGGTCCTTGAAGATCATGTGCAATAATTGAAAACAAGCGGTCTTTCAATCCATTCAATGATTTTAATTCTTCCGTTTGCGATCGCAACTTATCACCATATAACTTACTATTAGTAATATCCCGGAAAATCAGAAGTTGACCGGAAAACGAATCATTTTTCTCATAAATAGGGGTAATCAATACTTCAAAATATTTTATTTCTAATCCATGCTTGATCTTTAACTCTACTGCTGTTTGAATTTGTGTTTTAACAGCCATCAATAGTTTATCTTCGCTTGGGAATAAAAAATCAATTTCAGTACCTGTCAATCCCAGTACCGGAACATTCAAAAATTTCTTCATGGTGTTGTTCACGAAGATCACCCTGTTTTTTCTGTCTAACACTAATACACCATCCTGCATCACTTCCAGCACCTTATCACGTGCGACGGGCAATAATTCGAAAAGCTTATACCGCAAGATTCCAAAAGCTATACTAAGTGCCGTAAGACTAAAAGCAAAAGGGGTAAGATCAATATGTTGTAAGGGTCTGAAATCCAGTAGATAAAGCAGGTTTACCACCCAGGGTATCAATGCCCCAACAATCAAAGTAAGGTTTTGACCTTTGTAAATTGCTTCTGACCTTCTATATCTGATAATCAACAAGTACAATCCAAATGCCATTAGTAAATAAAAATACAGGGCATTTAGTCTATACCATATTCCCACAGTAAAATTCAAAAGAGGGAAATTTCCACTATTATCAACGTTTACATCTGTATAATGAAGGTGATGGTAATTATTCGTCCAAACAACAAGTATAGTCAAAATGGGTATAGTGAAAATAGCAACAAAGGTTTTTGTATTAATCCATTTTCCTTTACCCACATATTTGATTACAAAAATAATCCAAAATGCTGGGAGGGTAGCAATGGCTAAATATTCCAGGCGAATAAAGAACAACATCTGGCTGAGGGTTTCACTTGCTAATTCAAGCCCATAGGTGTGCGCCCAAACAGAAATGGTTACAATTAACAGACCGAACCATTTAAGTACTTCCCCCCTTTTTCTTAAAATTAAGATGGAAAGAATTGCAGTGATTATTCCCGATCCTATCAGGGCAATAGAAAATATGTTGAATTGAAACCCCATATACAGCCACCCTCTTTCTGGTTAATTAATTTAATTATTTTCCTGAAACAAATACAATATAAATGGTTTGACTTTTATGTCGCTCTGTCAACCACACCTCATCAAATTGTTACTTTTAATACTAAAATACAAGAATAAAGTGACCGGAAATTAAATCCGCACAAACAAAAATCACTAAAAACAAAATAAATACGGTTTTATACATTAAATCCCTCGAAACAATTCATGAGATTCATTGAAAGAAGGGACTGTTACATTCCAGCCATAGTTTTCTACAATTGTATCAGCAAATTCCCTGGAAGAATTTTCTTCTCCATGAATGATAAAGGTTATTTTTGGAGAATCATTAAACTGATCAAGCCAGGTAAGCAATTCAGCCTTATCAGCATGTGCAGAAAGACCTTCGATTCTTTCTATATGGCATTTAACCTCAATATCATACCCAAATATCTTGACTGTAGGCTCTCCGTCCAATATTCTTCGCCCCCTTGTGCCTTCTGCCTGATACCCAACAAACAGAACTGTATCATTTTCATTTTTAAGACGATTATACAGATGGTGCATAATCCTCCCTCCGGTGCACATACCACTTGCTGAGATGATAATGGCGTTATTTTTCAGGTTATTGATCTGCATCGAATCATCCTGGGAGCTTTTGTAATGAAAGTTTTTAAAATCAAAAACAGCATGATTATTATCCAAGTCAAATTCATCCAGCTTATGATATTCGAAATGTCTCTTGTGCAAATTAGTAGCACTTATAGCCATCGGACTATCGAGGTATACAGGCACATCCGGAATACTTCCGTTTTGAATCAATTTTTTCAGGTAGTAAAGCATAAGCTGTGTTCTACCCACAGAAAAGGCCGGAATAAGCATGCATCCTCCTCTATCCATTGCCCTGTTAACAATCTCAGCTAACTGAAGAGACAAATCTCCCATCGGGTTTTCCCTGTTGCCATAGGTGGATTCCACCAGCAATACATCCGTATGCTCTACCGGGGTAGGCGGATACAACATTGGATCATTGTACCTCCCCAGGTCACCGGAAAACACAATTTTCTTATGCTGGTTTTCACCAAGGACTTTGACCTCCACTATAGACGCCCCAAGTATATGGCCTGCATTTTTAAATTTTACCAAAACATTATCTTTGATGGTTATTTCCTGATAGTAATCTATTGACCGAATAAGAGGAAATACATTTTCGGCATCTTTAATACCATAAAGAGGTTGCGGATTTTCGTGTTTAGAATAGCCCTTTTTCTTCGCAAATGCTGCTTCTTCCTCCTGTAATTTTGCAGAGTCAAGAAGTAAAATCTTCACCAAATCTTCGGTAGCGTCATTGCAATAGATAGGTCCTGAAAAACCTTCTTTTACCAACCTGGGAAGATAGCCCGTGTGATCGATGTGCGCATGTGTCAGTACAATGGCATTAATTTCTTCCGCATTTACTGGAAATGGCTCCCAATTTTTCAATCGCAACTCTTTGACACCTTGAAACAAACCACAATCGATCATCAATTTAAAATCATCGATTTCCAGTATATATTTTGAACCGGTAACAGTACCAGCACCACCAAGAAATTTGATACGGACATTCATGGGAAATATATTTTAGCTACTATAAAGCTAAAAGTTATTTTTATTTCTCATAACTAAAATGATGGAGATCATCTAAAGCTGATGAACGGAAAGACCATCCCCTTTTTATACTCATTTCTTCCAGATAATTCCAAAAAACCATCAGACTCCAATAAGTTAGCATGATCGCCTGACCCTTTACCCATGCGTGGTCGTGCTTCAAGTACACCGTTCTTCGTACTTACCAGGTTTACTTGCATAAAAAAGGTGACGTTGGTTTTTATGTTTATGTCTTCAGATAAAACTGCAAATTGACCTTCTGTTTTTGTTTCACCCAGTGATTTCTCCAGCCAGGGTTTAAAGTAGCGATGAAAACACATAAAGGTAGAGACAGGATTTCCCGGAAAAGCAAAAATCCGCTTTTCAGCTTTCACTCCAAACCAAAAAGGCTTCCCTGGCTTTTGCTTGATTTTATGAAACTTTTTTTCCACCCCCAATTTCTCAAATACTTCTGGTAAATAATCAAATTTTCCCATCGATACACCTCCGCTCAACAGCAAGACATCATGTTGATCAAGGATGGTAGCTAGCTCTTTCAGCAACGCTTCTTTATTGTCTTTAAGATGAAAAAGCGTCCCCTTCACACCGATTTGAAATAATTCCGCTTGTAAAGCATAGACATTTGACCTTCTGATTTGATGGGGCAATGGCTTTGCATCTATATCTACCAATTCATCCCCCGTAGAGATAATAGCCACTCTTGGTAATTTCGATACTGTTATTTCTTGCTTGCCAACAGAAGCTAGAATCGCCACTTCCGGTGCGCTGATTTTCTTTCCACTTGTAAGCAAAACATCACCTTCCTTTTTATCTTTTCCTTTGTGATGTACATTTTTAAATTGTATCACCTCCTCATTGACAATTTTCGCAGTGTTGTTGTCTTTATTTATTTCAAGGAATTCATATTGAACCACTGTATCACACCCTTGCGGCAATACTGCTCCGGTCATCGCTTCTAAGCAATCATGAGGATTATTTAACATTTGAGCAGCCATTCCAGCAGCTTGCACTCCTTGAATTTTAAATTCCCTTCTACCTTCTTGAAAAGACTTAAAATTAATAGCAATACCATCCATCATTACCCGGTCAAATGGAGGGAAGTCGGTATCCGTTTTGACTTCTTCTCTCAATATCCTTCCCGGAGATTTTTGAATGGGTATTTTTACGACAGGAAATTCAACAAAGTGATCAAGGATAATTTGTGTAGCTTCGGAGACTTCAATCATAATAAAAAGGAGTAATTATAAGTAAGTATGGGCGCAATCTAATAATTTCGCACCTGAAACAATATACTATGAAGGAGTTTAGCCATCTCGATAAAGCAGGAAATCCAGCAATGGTGGACGTTGGAGATAAAAACACCACCAGCAGGGTCGCTAAGGCCCAGGCCATTATCACATTGCCTGATGAAGTTTTTGAGCATTTCGAAAATAATGACATCAAAACGAAAAAAGGAAGTGTAATCCAGACAGCAATATTGGCCGGAATCATGGGAGCAAAAAAAACCAGTGACCTTATCCCTTTGTGTCATCCTATTGCATTAGACCATACTTCCATTGAGATCAAAAACATTGGCTTTAACAAATTAGAAATAATAAGTACCGCCAAAATAGATGCCAAAACAGGCGTGGAAATGGAAGCGCTAACCGGAGCTTCAATTGCTGCGTTAACCATCTATGACATGTGTAAAGCATTTTCACATGATATAGTAATAAGTGATATTAAACTGATTGAAAAAACCGGAGGAAAAAGTGACTACAAATCATAAAAAACATCAAAAACACGGAAAAACAAAGAAAGCCAACTTTGGTGAATTTGGCAGACTGGAATTGTCCATTTTAGGCACACCCTGTGGAAATATCAAAAACTTAAGTCAGTCAATCATTGAAAAAACACAAAGTAAAAACCTGGCCTATGTAGATGCTGATCACAAGACAGAAGAAGAGGAAAAATCGAGGTTTTTAAACAGTGGAAGCCAATTGGTTTATACCGACAAGATCTCTTTTCAGCGATTTGACCATAATGACTCTTTTAACCGGTTTCAGCGAAATGCTATATTTAATGAATATGACCTGGTACTCATCAATGGAAATCACTTCCGATCCAATAAACAAATCATCGTTATTGATGAAAAGAAACCTTTGGAGAAGAAATTAGATAAAATCACGGATGTATTGATGGTTCTTTTTGCAGATGAACAAAGAGAAATCCCTGAATACCTTCAAAATCACATTTCCGATTTAGAGTCGTTGCCGAAATTCGGTATAAATGAACTAGATGGTATCTGTAATGAGATAACTTCATATATTGAAGAAAATACTCCTGAAATATATGGATTGGTATTGTCTGGAGGGAAAAGTCAGAGAATGCAACAAGACAAAGCCAAACTCACCTACCATGGAATACCACATCGGGAATATCTGATAAATCAACTGGATCAATTTACGTCCAAAACGTTTGTCTCTTGTAGAAAAGATCAGGTGGAAGACTTGCTAGAAGATCAGGAATATATTGTGGATACATTTAATGGACTGGGGCCATATGGAGGAATTTTAAGTGCTTTCAGAAAACACCCTGACAAATCATGGTTGGTATTGGCGGTAGATCTTCCCATTTTATCCACTGAAACCATCGGGCAATTAATTAAAAACAGAAACACTTCTAAAATAGCAACGGCGTTTTATAATAAGGAAACCGACTTCCCTGAGCCACTCATTACCATCTGGGAACCAAAGGCATATTCTGTATTATTGCATTTTCTTTCATTAGGATATAGCTGTCCGAGAAAGGTATTGATCAATTCAAACATTGAATTGATAAACCCTTTGCATCCGAACGAATTAATTAATGCGAATAATCCTGAAGAATATGAAAAGGCACTGGAGTTGATAAAAGCCAACAATTAGTATAGTTATGGGTGGGCAGCTACCCATACATCTCCGTCTTCAAAAATCTCTTTTTTCCAGATAGGAACAGTCTGTTTCAAGGTATCAATAACATACCTGCAAGATTGAAATGCGGCATCTCGATGGGCTGCCGACACCGCAATAACTACTGCCAACTCCCCTATTTCCCTTCTTCCAACAGCATGTGAAACTGCTATTTTAAGTACTGGCCATTTCTGAAAAGCAGCATCAATGATTTTTTGAAGTTCTGATACGGCCATTTTCTCGTATGCTTCAAACTCCAAAGCAACTACTTTCTTACCTTTAGTTGCATCCCGAACCGTTCCTATAAACACATCAATACCTCCTGCAGAGTCTGACATGACCTCCGCGATTATTTTTTCTGTTTGAATGGGTTCTTTCGTTAATTCTATCATAATCTATCCTCCGCTAACAGGTGGTATCAAGGCAACTTCATCCCCAGCTTTGATGATGGTTTCGCTATTACCATATTCATTATTGACCGCAACTGCCAGGTGTTTTAGTAATTCAAATTTTGGGTAATCGCTTACTATTTTTTCTTTTAATTGCGCAACCGAGCAGTTTTCATCTACATCTAATTGCAGCGTTCCATTCCCTACAATATCCTTAGCTATTCCAAAAAGTAAAACCGAAATTTGCATGGTCAAAGTTATTAATTATGCTTATTAATGAGAAATATCACTGTGATTTCCCTTTAGGATTAATATCTTTGCGCCAATAATAGAATGTCATTCTGAACAAAAGAAAATGAGTGAGAACATGCAATTAGTTGACAATCATGGCCGGGAAATTTCTTATTTACGATTTTCAGTTACTGATCGATGCAATTTGCGATGTTCATACTGTATGCCGGAAGAAGGAATAAACTTTGTTAAAAAGGATGAACTTCTTAGCTATGAAGAAATGCTGCGACTCAGCAATTTGCTCGTAAAACATGGTATCAATAAAATCAGAATTACCGGTGGAGAACCTTTCGTAAGGGCAGATATCATGAGCTTTTTGGAAAAGCTGGTTGCCATAGAAGGACTAGACACCGTGAGTATTACCACAAATGGCGTCCTCCTAAAACAGCATTTACACGACCTGAAAAATATTGGTATTCAGAATATCAACTTAAGCCTGGATACTTTTAATCCGGATACCTTTAAAAAAATCACAAGAAGAGATGACTTTTCCAAAGTGCGTGATGCACTTTTTGCACTGATTGACAATGATTTTAATGTAAAGGTGAACGCGGTGATCATGGAAGGATTGAATGAGGCTGATATTATTCCATTGAGTAGGTTGTCGATTAACCTTCCAATTAAAATGAGGTTTATCGAAGAAATGCCATTTAACGGGCAATTCCGAGAAACAAAAAAATTAAACTGGACAACAGGCAAAATCCTTGAAGAGATAAAAACGGTATTTCCTAGTATCGAAAAATTTCATACCCTTAAAACCTCCACATCTGAAAACTACAAGATACCTGGTGCTAAAGGATTAGTTGGATTAATTGCAGCTTATACACGATCATTTTGCGGATCTTGTAACAGAATACGGGTAAATGCTACAGGTGATCTCCGAACTTGTCTTTACGGAAAAGAAGAGCTCAATCTAAAAAAATTGATCAGAGATGGGCAAAATGATGATCAGATATTAAAAGCTGTCGAAAAGGTGATTAATAGACGGGCTGCTGATGGATTTGAAGCAGAAAAACAAAACATTAACAGTGGCAATGTCAATGAATCTATGACAAATATAGGAGGATAAAACACCGAGTTGTTCTATACAACCCGGCGAATATTTTATGCACTCATTTTAAATTGTCTCAATTCTTTTACCGGCCCAAACTGCTCTCTTTGTACTACTTTCTTTTTACCCTTTACTAAATACACTTCAGCAGGAGCCATTTTTAGTTGATTGGTTTTATTAACCAATTTGTCATACATGTTTTTAGCCTTATCGTATTCACCTTTTTCAAAATCATGCCGCTGGGCTTTTCTTTTTACTGGAGCGCCAGGGATAACATGATACATAGTAAACACTACTGAATAAGTTGGCTTAAACGACCGTATAAAATTTTTAAATGCTTTTTTCATACAACACAAATTTTAGGTTTAAACAAATCTACGGGTATGAATAAAGGGCTGCAAATTGAATTTATTGCTTTTATTACCAATAGAGGGCAATGTTGTTTCTTCCTTTTTATAAACAAACCATACATCAACCTACATTGCTGAATCTGTGGGAAATAATATGGACAATTGATCTTCTTTATAGAATATTTCCATGTATTGATAGATAGATATTGCCATTCTATATGGTATATCGTCTATTTGATTTAAATGCCTATTTCAATATTTTCTAAGAATAGTTATATAAAATATTTAATTAAGTACATAAAACCTTATATGGAATGACTGCTAATAATGGAATTATTCTTACATGTGATTTTAAAATTTTGAACGGTTGGAATAGATAATTCAACCTAAGAATTGAAAAACAAATGCGCTATTCAGGACAATTCTTCAGTACTCTTCGCACTTCTTTTTGGGAAATGAGCATTTCACGGTCATTAAATTCATTCACCACATAGGTCAATATTTCTGCTAATTCAAGATCCGTCATGATACCATTGGCAGGCATTTCCTGGTTAAACACCTTACCATTTACTGTGATCTCACCTTTTAAGCCATTTTTAACAAAGCAAATTGAGGCTTCTACATCATTCATTAAATAATCAGAGTCTTTTAATGGCGGGTAGAGGTTTGCAAGGCCTTCTCCATTTACCTGATGGCAATTCGCACAATTTTGATTGTATAGTTTCCTGCCTTGAGAGACGTATTGTTTGATTTTAATTTTATCCTGGTAAGAAAGTTTCGTTGAAGAAGGTTCATTTCGTTGTTTGCCTCCGCAAGCTGTCAATGTAATTGCTGAATAAAGAAGAAATACTATAGCAATCTTATTCATATTCCTTCAGTAATAATCGAATATCCTCTATCAATTCATTTACCTGAATAGGCTCTGTTCCATCATAAATCCCCCGCACATGCCTATCCTTATCAACGAGAATAAATGCTCCAGAATGAATATAGCCTCCCGGAGCTGACTTATCTTCTCCGGCTGTTACCATATACCCTTTCATGCCCTGCTCATATATCTTCTCTTTATCACCTGTCACAAAATCCCATTTGCTACTCTCTACACCGAGTTTATGCGCAAAATCGTGCAGTACTTCCACACTATCATGCACGGGATCAATAGTATGAGACAAAATCATTACTTCATCATTATCATAAAATTCTTCATAAACCCTTAACATCTGCGCTTTCATGGTTGGACAAATGGTCGGGCAGGTAGTGAAGAAAAAATCAGTCACATAAACTTTGTCTTTAAAATCATCCTGGGTGATGGTATCGCCATCCTGATTTACAAATTTAAAATCAGGAACAGTATGATACACGGTATCTGCTTTTATTCCACCATCGATTTCAATATTTTCTACATGCTTATTGCCTAATATAGGCAACTTGCCAGAAGATTGGTTTTTCTCTTTGGAAGGGTTGCAGCTAAGGATTAAGACTATTGCGAATAAAAGTGCTAATTGTAAATATTTCATTTAACCTGTTTTCTTTTTTTTCTGTATAAAACAATCCCGGTGTAAAGTAGAATAACCAATACCGCCATTCCAATACTGAAATAGGTGAAATTGACCAACGCTTTCATTACTCCTAAAATCACAATTCCAAATAAAAATATAGTAGCAATTTCATTGATCATCCTCAGTTGATCGGAGCTGTATTTATAGACATCGTTTTGCAAACCTTTGTATGCAAAGTGCAATACGTGATGATATCCTATAAGCAACACGATAAAACCAATTTTTACGATAAGCCAGTTGGGCATCGACGAAAAATAAGGATGAAGAATGCCAATTCCGAAAATTAAATTCAATACCAACGATGGCCAGGCAATGCCTTTCCACAATCTGAGGGACATAAGTTTATATTGCGATATCAAGGCTTCGGAAGCATTTGATCCACTATCTTTGGCTTCAGTTTGATAAATAAATAACCTCGGAATGTAAAACAATGCAGCAAACCATGTCACCGCAAAAATGATGTGCATTGATTTGAGGACGTATAATATTGGTGTCATTTCACAAATTTTTCGCTAAAATAATGGATTGCTTTATATAAGCTATGACCTTGTTCAGGTCTTTTGGATGAAACCATCGAATATCTTCATCCTTATTAAACCAGGTCAATTGTCTTTTGGCGTAACGGCGGGTATTTCTTTTTACCAACCTTATGGCCTCTTCCCAATCATATTCTCCATCCAGCGAACCAAAAAACTCTTTGTACCCTACCGTCTGTAATGAATTCAAGTTCTTTTTTGGATATAATTCTCTCATTTCATCCTCTAATCCATTTTGAAGCATTATATCCACCCTGGCATCAATACGATGATAAAGCTCTTTGCGATCCATGGTTAGACCAATCTTTAATATGCTAAAGTCTCGTTCCTTTTTTTGACCAACTCGAAATGATGAAAATGGCTTCCCCGAAAACCGAATCATTTCTAATGCACGCACTACGCGTTGATGATTGTTTTGATCAACCTGATTAAAATATTCCGGATCTTTTTCTTCTAACTCTTCCAGTAATTTTTCCAACCCATTTGTTTCCAGCTCCTTCATTAACTCATTCCTGATTTCAGGAGGTGGAGTTGGCATCTCACTCATTCCATCACACACCGCATTAATATATAGCCCGGATCCTCCTGTTAAAATTGCAATATCGTATTCCTGAAATAGCTCATCGATTTTCTTCAAAGCCAGTGTTTCAAAACTACCCGCGCTCATTTCATTTTCAACTGGCAAGAAATCAACAAAATGATGTGGAACACCCTCCATTTCTTCCAATGTTGGTTTAGCTGTGCCCACCGCCATTTCCCTATAAAACTGCCTGGAATCTGCTGAAACTACCTCACAATCAAATGCTTTAGCCACTTGCACACACAGAGAAGTCTTTCCTACCGCCGTTGGTCCAACTATAACTATTAGTAGCTTATTTTTTGACAATCTTTATTAATTTTGATAGTTATATTTTAATAATGGGCAAAAATACAATTAGATTACATATTATTAAGGTTTGACTTTTTTAAATGAGTTAACCTCACCTTTTGCATGAGTGATCATCCCGTACATATTGACCCTAAAAAGAAAAACTCAAGAGAGGAAATAAAAAGAAGGATTTCTAACAAGCCTCCAGCTATTGTAAAAGTATCAAACAATATCATAAAGGAGGTCAATGGTTCATTCCTCGAATATTTTCAATACACTAAAAAGGCAGTACTCGGTAAAAAAATCAACACCATACTACCTGTTAATAAAGATAAAAAAGAAGCTTTAAGCACATTTGATCTCGACCTCAGCTCTGTAAACCCCGGGCTACCAAAAAACTTTAACATCCAGTTTCTAAGCAGCAATGGGGAAAAAATTATGACGAGTACCATCATTAATAAATTTGATGCTACTGGTAATTATTATCTTCTCATCACCCCAAATAGCAATGGCGAAATTATTGATAGTCCTCAACATAAAATCGGAAATATCGCGGCAAGCCTCGTAGAAGATGGGCCAGTGATGTTTAAGGTGGTTAATCAACATAATGAATTACAATATGTTAATAAATCACTGGAATCATATCTTGGCACCCGAAATGTAGATGACATTCAAAAATGGTCAAATTATGTTGATCTAAATGACCAGTCAAACCTAGATGAAACCTATCAAAAGGCTTTTGACCAACACATAAAATATGAGATTACCTATTCCTTAAAAAATAAAAGTGGGGAATACTTTCCGGTAATAGAGAATGCTGTTCCCATTTATGATGACAATGGCAAGTTTAATGGATTTGTTTCGGCTATAATTCAATTAAAATTTGTACACGAAGCACTTCTAAACAAACCCACCCAAAAGAAAGAAGTAGACTTTGCCAGGGATTCACATGTGCTATTCAAAATGACCAACGACAGAAATGAATTTTATTATTTCAGTCTTCAATGGACGCGCTTTACCGGGCGACCTCAAAAAAAAGAAAAGAAAAATGGCTGGTTTGAAAGTGTATTTGAGGGGGATGTTGACACCTTAAAGGAAATACTTAATAGTTCTTTTAACAATAAGAAAAAATACAATACTTACTACCGACTTAAAAAACACAGTGGGGAATATCGTTGGATTTTCGAATCGGGCATTCCCATTTTTGACAATGACGGTCAGTTTACCGGATTTATAGCTGCTGCTATCGATGTCACTTCGCAAAAGAACATTGAAGATTCATTGCAATATAAATTAGCCTTAAATGAATCAGAAAAGAAGCTTCATGAATCACTATCCCTATCAGAGCTCCCTTCCTTCTCAATCAATAAAAAAGGTATCATAACCTATTGCAATAAGGCTCTGTTACAAACAATTGACAGGGAAAAGCTTGAGGTCATGCAAAAACCATTTTTCGATGTATTGGTTACACCTAAGGAAAAAGAAAAGGTGAAATGTGATTTGCAGGAGATTTTTGAAAACAAAGGCTATATACCCACTTTTGTATGTCATCTTTTACATAAAAGTGGAAATGAACTGGAGTTAAAATTTAATAATATCATTTTTTATAATGCTCAAGGTATAGTGGAAAACATTACTGTTGTTGGTGAAAACATCACTGAAAAGAAAAAGATAGAGGACGAACTGGTAAGGACCAACGAACAGCTCAAAGATCTATTTAACAATGCCAATGATCTCATCATGATCTTTAATCAGGACGGGAAAATTCATTTCGTCAATAAAATCTGGAAAGAAACACTAGGATATGAGGCTGAATCTATCGAAACCATCAATTTTTACGATGTGGTTCACCCTGATTATCGACAAAAAACGAAGATTGCTCTTGACCTGATTTTAGAGGGCAAAAAGGTCGATAAGTTTGATACCATTTTCGTTACCAAAGACAATAGGCGGGTTCATTTGACAGGTGGCGTGAACTGTTCCGAAGATCAACATGGAGACATTGAGTACAGAGGAATTTTTCACGATATAACAGAACGGATCAGGGCAGAAAAAGCGCAATCGCTCTATTATAAGATTGCCAACATGACGATCCACAGTACGGACAATGAAAGCTTTTTTAATGATATCTATAATGAGTTAACCAATATCATTGAAGCCAAAAACTTTTACGTGGCATTGACGGATCTTGGTCCTGAACAAATAAATTTCCCGTTTTACAAGGATGAGTTTAAAAACAATGAGAAGATTTCCTTTTCAAAAGATTATGGAATGGGGATAACTGAATATGCTATCAACAGTAACAAACCTCTGTTTTTATATGAAAAGGACATCCAAAACCTTGTGCATTATAATAAAATTGAAGTCAAAGGCCCAATACCAAAAGTTTGGCTAGGAGTCCCTCTAAAACTAGGACCAAAAGCCATCGGTATCATTGCCGTACAATGTTACAACAATAGGAACACCTATACCTATCGCGATCTGGAATTGCTCGACTTTATTTCAGGACAGATCGCCCTTGCCATAGAAAGAAAACAAAAAGAGCAAAAAATCAGGGAGCAATCTGCCAGGATGAATGCGATTTTTGAAAGTGGAAACCACCTGATCTGGACCATCAACAGAAATTTTGAATTCACATCTTACAATAAAAACTATTTAAACTCTGATAAGGAATTTAAAAATCTGTTTTCACTTAACACCAAAAAGCAGAAGAAGGACTCTTCTAAAATTGATAATGCAAATGAATTTTGGAAAGAAAAATTCAACATAGTTTTCAATGGCAAAAGCTTGCATTTTGAAGTAAAACTTGATCACAAAAACAGGAAAAAGCAAGTTTGGAAAGAGGTGTTCCTCAGTCCAATTTATCAATATGATTTGACCATTCATGAAGTATCTGGTATTGCCATAGATATTACACAGAAAAAACAAACCGAGCTGGCCATTCAGGAAAGTGAAGAGAAATTCAGAAGTATATTCGAATCCTTCCAGGATATTTATTTTCGCTGCTCTAAAAAAGGAGCGATCGAAATGATCAGCCCTTCTGTCAAAGAATTGCTCGGCTATGAACAAGAAGAACTGATTGGGAAAAACATTAAGAAATTTTACAAAGACGAAAAAAGCATTATTTCCGTCATCAGGCATTTATTAAAAGAAACAAGTGCTCGAAATGTAGAAACAAACATTCTCTCGAAAGACGGAAGAATGATCCCATGTATTTGCAATATTCGCCTGTTTAATCAAGGCACAAACAATGCTTACATCGAAGGCGTCGCCCGCGATATTACCGTAATGATGCAGGCCAATCAGGATCTGAAAGCTGCCAAAGAGCTTGCTGAAAAATCTCTGAAGATAAAAGAAGGATTCCTTGCCAATATGAGTCATGAGATTCGAACGCCTATGAATGGAATCATCGGAATGATTGACCTTATCAGCAATACAGAACTGGACGAAGAACAAGGCAAATATGTCAAAACAATTAAAAAGTCATCCGAAACACTTCTTAACATTCTGAATGACATCCTTGATCTTTCTAAAATTGAGGCGGGTAAAATGGAGCTGAAAAAAGCGCCCGTAAAGTTAAAAAGTACCATGGAAAAACTTTACGCACTCTTTTCACAACAAGCCCAAACTAAAGAGATCAACCTATATTACCACATGGATAAAAATCTGCCGGAAAAAATCATGGTGGACGAAACCCGGCTATTACAGATATTATCCAACTTGACATCCAATGCTATTAAATTTACCGATGGGGGTGGTTCTATAAATATCAGCTTAAAAACCATCATTAAAAATGGTAAGAAGAATATTATAAAAGTAGTAGTGAGTGATAGTGGTATTGGTATTTCTCAGGAAAATATCAGAAAACTATTTAGCTCCTTTACACAAATTGACCACTCCTCTACCAAGACATTTGGAGGTACCGGACTCGGACTGGCCATTTCGAAAGAGCTTTGTAAAATTATGAATGGTGACATGGGAGTGTATTCCGCTTTAGGGCTGGGAAGCTCCTTCTGGTTTACTTTTGAAGCTGAATCTACCGAGCAGGAAGTCATAGATGAAGATGAATTACTTAACAATGATGTTCCAATTCATGATTATTTTGACAATCACCAACCTAAGATATTGTTAGTTGATGATAATGTGGTAAACCGACAAGTAGCCGGGGAAATTCTGAAAAAATCAGGATGTCTCGTAGAAACCGCAATTAATGGAACAGAATCTATAGCTAAGGCACAGGAAAAAGAATTTGATGTCATATTTATGGATATCCAAATGCCAGATATGGATGGTGTAACAGCCACAAAAAAAATCAAGCAATTGGGTATTAAAAACCTGGCGCCTATTGTAGCGATGACTGCTTACAGTATGAAGGAAGACAAAGAGCGGTTTATCAAATCCGGTTTGGATGATTACATTTCTAAACCCATTAAAGCCCATGAATTATTAAAGAAAATAAGGCAGTTAATTAATTTAGAGCAAATTTCTGATTCATCCGAAGAAATGGTGATGGAGGACGAAGATCAAATCATCAATAGTGAGGTAATTGATCAACTTAAAAAATATGGTGGGTTAGATATGGTTGAAAATGTTTTCAAAGACTTTGAATTAGAAACAAAAGAACAAATAGATCAATGCTTTGAAGACCTGGAAAAAGAAGATTTTCACAACATTAAATTAAATCTCCATACACTTAAAGGCAATGCAGGTACGCTTGGCATTGAAAAAGTAGCTAAATTGTCGATCAAAATCGAGTCCGATTTAAAAAACAATATGCATGGTGAACTAGCTTCAGATCTTGAAGAGCTGAAAGCTAAATTTGAAGAATTTGAATTATTTTATCCTATATTTTTAAAACAACAGAAATAATTATGGCAGACCCTAAAAAAGTACTTATTGCAGAAGACAGCAGTGTCATTCAAAACCTTACCAAAAAGATATTGATGGTACAAAACTACCAAATCACTTCTGCTAAAAATGGCCAGCAAGTATTAGACATGTTGAATGACACCACTTTTGATATTATTTTAATGGATATTAACATGCCGATCATGGACGGAATGGAATGCGCCAAGCAAATCAGGTCTCTTAGTGATGAAGCTAAAGCAAAAGTACCAATCGTGGCTATTACAGGAAATGCACGCAATTATTCCATGGATGATTTCACAAGTGTTGGCATAAACGAATATTTACAAAAACCCTTAAACTTTGATCAATTGGTGGATACAGTGAGAAAGCTTACGGAAAATTAATGGAAATAAAATATAGTAAACACTTTTTAAACAAGCTGGAAGACCTGCTCGCAGAATCCGACTACATTTTGCGGTATGAACGGGGTAATTTCAAATCCGGTTATTGTGTTTTAAGGGATAATAAAGTTGCTGTGATCAATAAGTTTTATACCCTCGATGGTAAAATCAATTGCTTAATAGATATTATCAGAGAGGTTGAATTAAACAATGACAAGATGAGCGATAAAAACAAGAAGCTCTTGTCTGAAATTACTCAAATAGAAAAAAATTGACCATTACTTTTCTTGGTACAGGACATTCACAAGGCATACCAGTCATTGCCTGTGAATGCAAAGTTTGCCATTCGTCAGATAGAAGGGATAACAGGTTGCGTACATCCGTTCATGTGGAGCATCAAAATACAAGCATTGTTGTTGATACAGGACCGGATTTTCGCCAACAGGTATTGAGGGAAAATATCACCAAGGTAGATGCGATCGTTTTCACCCACCAGCATAAGGATCATATTGCCGGCCTGGATGATGTAAGAAGCTTTAATTTTGCCCAGAAAAAATCCATGCCACTGTATGGTAATGCCGATACACTCAGCCATGTCAAGAAAGATTTTTATTATGCATTCGAAAAAGATAAATATCCGGGAGTGCCTCAGTTGGAACTAAGAGAAATTAATAAACAGGTTTTTACTATCGGAGACCTGGAAATCCAGCCTATCGATGTTATGCATTATAATCTTCCTGTACTAGGATTTCGATTTCATGATTTCACTTATGTTACTGATGCCAATTATATCTCAGATATGGAGCGGGAAAAACTTCGCAATTCGAAAGTGTTGGTATTAAATGCTTTATTCAGGGATGAGCATTATTCACATTTCAACCTGGATCAGGCTGTAAAACTAGTGCAGGAAGTAAAACCGGAAAAAGCTTACTTCACACACATCAGCCATAAGATGGGCCTTCATCAGGATGTATTGCAGGAATTGCCTGAAAATATCGAACTTGCCTACGATGGTTTAAAAATCGAGATCTAACGTGCACAATAATTATTTCTTTCTTAAACGTCTTGCTCACAAGCTTGACGAGTCTTTGAAAGGCTTTCGTTTTGGTGAAATATTTACCCAAAACAAAGAGGAATTAATCATTGGTCTTTACGATGATCAACATTCCTTTTATATAAAAGCTAATTTAAATTCTCAGTTTAGCTGCCTTAGCTTCCCTGATGATTATGCCAGGGCCAAGAAAAATTCAGTGGACTTGTTTGGAGTTTTATTAGATCAAAAAATACAGAAGGTTCGCATAGCAGAGAATGATCGCTCTTTAATTTTTAGTATAAATGAATATTCACTAGTTTTTAAACTGTATGGTAATCGATCTAATGTGATTCTATTTAATGGAAATGCTGCCATTGAGATATTTAAGCAAAAATTTAAAAATGACCTCCAACTCCAATTAAATAAAGATTTTGATAAACAATTGGATTTAAGCTTTGAAAACTTCCAGAGCAATTTCAGTAACCTGAATAAATTCATTCCTACCTTATCAAAAGCAGACCTCCATCAATTGTTTAATACTCAGGATTATCTAAACAATGAAGAAGCATACCAAATATTAATTAAAAAGATAAAGGATCTGGAGCATTCTAATATTCACCTATCTATAGTAAATGGTCTTCCCAAGCTTAGTCTTTATAAAACCCGAGAGCACCTTGCATCTTTCAATGATCCAATTGTGGCAATTAATGAATTTTACCAAACATATAGTAAAAACTTTTTCCTTGAAAAAAGGAAGCAACAATTGATTTCTAATAAGCAAAAAGAGTTAAAGAAAATCAGAAATTACCTGGTCAAGACCAATAAAAAGCAGCAAGAGCTGGTAAATGGACAATCCTACCAACAAATAGCCGATATAATCATGGCTAATCTTCATGCTATAAAAACAGGAAGCGCCCAGGTAGAGTTATTTGATTTTTATAATAATCAAAATATCAGTATCAAATTAAAGAAAGACCTAAGCCCTCAAAAAAACGCGGAGAATTATTACCGTAAGGCCAAAAATCAAAAAATTGAAATTGAAAAAATCAATGAAAACATTCTGGAAAAAGAGTTAATGAAAGACCAGCTGGAAAATGAAATTGATTCGATCAACCAGGAAACCAACTATAAAGAATTAAAAAAGTATGATGTAAAAGAAAAGGAAGCCTCCCCAAAAGACCTCCCCTATCATACACTCCAGGATGGCGAATTTCAAATACTCATAGGTAAGAATGCTAAAAACAATGATGTTCTGACATTTAAAGTAGCTCACAAAGATGATTTATGGCTACATGTAAAAGATGCTCCCGGTTCCCATGTAGTCATCAGACAAATTGCCGGTAAGAAAATTGGCACCCCTACCCTTGAAAAAGCGGCTTCGTTAGCTGCCTGGTTTTCCAAGCGAAAAACGGAAGGACTAGTGCCTGTGACATGGACAGAACGAAAGCACGTTCGCAAAACGAAAAACCTCCTGCCAGGACAGGTGATCGTTCAAAAGGAAAATGTCATTTTAGCTGAACCGGTTAACTGGTTAGTAAAAAATTAAATTTTCTTTAGATTTTAATTCCTGCGGATCAAATTCTTTTAGATATTGGATACCCGACACCTTACTAAGAAAGGTTTTTATTTGGGCAATATCAAAGGTGTCTTCAAAGCCAGTTACAAACATTAAGTAGTCAAAAGAATTTAACTCTGGAAGCAAAAAAGATCCTGACTTTGCATTCTTTTCCATGGACTTATTTTTCACCAGGCGAATCGAACTATTCTCCGTTTCAAAGATAAAATTGGAGATGATCATGTCGTTTTTATTAAAAAACTCAAGCACCACATCTTCATTTTTTACCAGATGTATGTCCATCGCACGATTTATTTCCCACGCGAGCTTATGTTCTTTCAAAACAGAAATCATCCCAAAAAGGGTGAAATCAAAAGAAAAATCAACTTTAAGTTTGTTTTTTGCCATGGGGAAAATTACAAATAATAATAGGGCTCGAAATTGCCATTAAAAGTGGTAAAATTCAATTTTTCAGCAGGGTAAAAAAATAGTTTGATTTTAATGGTTGAAATGCATTTCTTTGCACTGAGTTTTAACAAAACAGTATTTAAAAATGTCTGAAATTGCACAAAAAGTAAAGAGCATTATTATTGACAAGCTAGGGGTTGAAGAATCAGAGGTTACCCCGGAAGCTAGCTTCACAAATGACTTAGGAGCTGATTCCCTTGACACCGTTGAATTGATTATGGAGTTTGAAAAAGAATTTAACATTTCAATCCCCGACGACCAAGCTGAAAACATCGCTAAAGGTGGTCAGGCGATTTCTTATTTGGAAGAAAACGTTAAAAAATAAATCTACTATTACCCTTCTTTTATGGAATTAAAAAAGGTAGCAGTAACAGGGCTGGGAGCGTTGACACCACTTGGTAATAATGTTCAGGATTTTTGGACAGGTTTATCAAATGGTGTTAGCGGCGCAGCTCCAATTACGCGCTTTAACACCGAAAATTTTAGAACTAAGTTTGCTTGCGAAGTCAAAGACTTCAATCCACTAGATCATCTTGATAGAAAAGAAGCCCGCAAAATTGACCTTTGCGCACAATACGCTATGGTCACCGCGGAAGAAGCTGTCAAAGATGCTGGACTTGACCTTGAAAAGATCAACAGCGATCGCGCTGGTGTGATTTGGGGCTCAGGGATTGGCGGTCTTAGTTCATTCCAAAATGAAGTAATGGATTATGCCAATGGAAATGGTATTCCAAGGTTTAACCCATTTTTCATTACCCGGATGATTCCTGACATGAGCGCTGGTATGATATCGATCAAGTATGGATTCAGAGGGCCTAATTATGCCACTGTATCCGCTTGTGCATCAGCCACTAACGCATTGGTTGAATCATTGAATTATATCCGATATGGTAAGGCAGATATAATGATCACGGGAGGGTCGGAAGCGGCAGTTTGCGAATCTGGAATCGGTGGATTTAACTCCATGAAAGCCTTATCAGAAAGAAATGACTCTCCTGAGACTGCATCCCGACCATTTGATAAAGACAGGGACGGTTTTGTATTAGGAGAAGGTTCAGGCGCAATAATACTGGAAGAATACGAACACGCAAAAGCTAGAGGTGCTAAGATATATGCTATTCTGGCCGGTGGAGGACTTTCAGCCGATGCTTATCACATTACAGCTCCACACCCTGATGGTTTGGGAGCTAATAACGTGATGAAAAATGCACTCAATGATGCAGGACTTAAAGCCACAGATATTGACTATGTCAATGTGCATGGCACCTCTACTCCTCTAGGGGATATGAGTGAAACCAAGGCAATTGCGAGTGTTTTTGGAGACCATGCTTATAAACTGAATATAAGTTCTACTAAATCCATGACTGGCCATTTATTAGGGGCTGCGGGAGCTATTGAGGCAATTGCTTCTATTATGGCTTTAAAGGAAGGGATCATCCCTCCTACCATCAACCACTTTACTGACGATGAAAACATCGACAATAAATTAAACCTGACATTTAACCAAGCCCAAAAAAGAGATATAAAAGCTGCGTTAAGCAACACATTTGGTTTTGGTGGACACAATGTATCCATCATTTTTGTAAAAGATTAACCGACGGGAGTCCTTGATGAAAAGGATAATCTCTATTATTTCGTCTAGTACATTTGAAAAAGATCTAAGTCTTGCTGTTAAAAATATAGTTGGAAAGAGACCTATCAATATCTCTTTGTATAAACTTTCTACGCAACACAGGTCTATTGCTAAAGCCAACTCAAAAGGTTTTAGAGAATCAAACGAACGGCTGGAATACCTGGGAGATGCCGTATTGGGGATGGTTGTTGCAGAGTTTTTGTTTAAAAAATTTCCACTCAAAGACGAAGGGTTCCTGACTGAAATCAGAAGCCGGATTGTGAATAGGGACTCTCTTAACCAGGTAGCCCGAAAGATCGGCATCGGAAATATTGTGGAGTTTAACAGCAGTAAAAAAAGTCGCCTGAGTTATAAATCTATCTATGGCGATACCCTGGAGGCATTGATTGGTGCGGTGTATCTCGACAGGGGGCATAAGTTTTGCCGCAATTTCATTCTCCGAAAATTAATCCTCCCCCATTATGATTTAAATGAAATTGTTAGTGTAAACACTAATTACAAAAGCCGGATCATTGAGTGGGCCCACCAAACCAATAAAGACATCGAATTTAAAATCACAGAGTCGCGAGGCATTAATCATCAAAAAGAATTTACTGCAGAATTGATCATCGAAAACAAGTCCTATGCGAAAGGAAGTGGCCACAGCAAAAAGAAAGCTGAACAACTGGCTGCCCAAAAAACCTGTGAAATTCTCGAAATTGAATGATATATTTGGCTCTTTATCTGATTTCCCTTTATGAGCATTCTTAGAATAGCAGGCGCTGCACTTAACCAAATACCTTTTGACTGGCAAACTAATGTAAATAACATCGTCAATGCCATTAGTGCTGCTAAGGAGAACAAGGTAGATATTCTTTGCCTTCCTGAACTTTGCATTACCGGATATGGATGTGAAGACATGTTTTTAAGCGATTGGGTTTGGCAGGAAGCACTGAACCAGCTCCCCAGGATCATTGAAGAAACAGAGGGTATTTTCGTTTCGGTAGGTCTACCTCTCAAACATAAAGGAATCCTCTATAATTGTTCCGCTGTCATCGCCAATAAAAAGGTATTGGGCATAAGGGTAAAGCAGCACCTCGCCAATGATGGTGTTCATTATGAACCCCGGTGGTTTACTCCATGGCAAAAAGGTGTGACTGAAAACTACAATTTGTTCGGTGAAGAAGTTTCCATAGGCGATGTCGTTTTTACTTATAAAAATATCATCATTGGGATGGAGATTTGCGAAGATGCATGGACGGGTGAACAAAGACCCGCTTGTCATTTTGCGGAACGAGGAGTACAACTGATCATCAATCCTAGCGCAAGCCATTTTGCTTTCGGTAAAACAAAAACCCGTGAAAATCTGGCCATTGACGCATCAAAGAATTACAACTTAGTATATCTGTATGCCAACCTTTTGGGTAATGAATCAGGTCGAATGATTTTTGATGGTGAGATATTCATTTCCGGCCCAAAGCAAATCCTGGGATACAACGAGCGGTTTTCATTTAAAGACACAAACCTGCTGTATAAGGATATTGATTTTGGGAACATAGATAATCATGGTGCCGATGATCTGGAATCGGAGAATAAATTCAAAGTATTTACAGATGCTGTCGCTTTAGGTCTATTTGATTACCTGAGAAAAAGCCATAGTAAAGGATTTGTTCTTTCACTAAGTGGTGGAGCTGACTCCAGTACATGTGCCGTACTGGTGGCCGAAATGGTACGAAGAGGCATCAAAGAACTAGGGGTAACAAATTTTCTTGAGAAGATAGGAAGAGCAGACATTCATCCCCTGATCACTTCTGAAGATGTAACAGAAAATATTAAGGTGATCATGTCTAACATCCTGACATGCGCCTATCAGGGTACGAAAAACTCATCATTTAAGACATTTCAGGCTGCAAAAGAATTGGCGCGTGAATGTGGCGCCACATTTCATCATTGGTTAATAGATGATGAAGTGGATACCTACACCCGGAAAGTAGAAAATGCTTTAAACCGGAAATTAAACTGGAATGACGATGACATCACCCTTCAAAATATTCAGGCACGCTCCCGAAGCCCTATCATCTGGATGCTCGCTAATATTGCAAATGCACTTCTAATTACCACTTCAAACAGAAGTGAGGGGGATGTCGGATATGCTACGATGGACGGTGACACCAGTGGTTCAATAGCACCAATTGCCGGCGTTGACAAACATTTCATTATTAACTGGTTAGTTTGGGCTGAAAAAGAACTTGGATACAAAAGCCTGAATTTTGTTAATAACCTGGCTCCTAGTGCAGAAT
Organism: Cyclobacteriaceae bacterium; assembly: GCA_050306095.1. GTDB lineage: Bacteria > Bacteroidota > Bacteroidia > Cytophagales > Cyclobacteriaceae > CAJXNP01. Next base: position 1,161 of record JBNLGO010000027.1, on the reverse strand, counting down.
TACGCCCTCAGGATCAGGAACAAACAGACGAGAAAGATTTAATGCCTTACTGGCTTATCGTTGAAATAGAAAAACTGGCTATTCGCGATAGAAAAAGTCCGGTTGAGGTATTCCAATCATTGCAATCAAAAGATTACGATATAGGTGCTCAAACTATGAAAAACTACATCCATAAATTTTACACATTATGGTCGCGAAATCAATGGAAAAGAGAACGTATCGCACCTTCATTCCATCTTGATGATCTTAATGTTGATCCTCGTACATGGTGTCGATTCCCAATCCTATCCAGTAGCTTTAAGAAAGAGCTGGCGGATTTACGCGATTATTGATGATATTACTATTATTAAAAACGAAAGCATATATCTTTGCGCTTTAAAAATTGGTATCATGGGAATTTTTGACTTTATAATTTGGACTGCAAACCCAGAGATTTTTCCTTATTCTGACCTACCTGTTATTGGTGCAGTGCGTTGGTATGGTTTACTATTCGCCATGGCATTTATTGTAGGGCAACAAATTCTCTATTTTATCTATAAAAAAGAGGGCCGTCCTGAAAAAGATGTAGACATTTTTACATTGTTCATTCTTATAGCTACTATTCTTGGAGCCAGGTTAGGTCATGTATTTTTTTATGAACCTAAGGATTACCTTCAAAACCCTATAAATATCCTTAAAATCTGGGAAGGTGGCTTAGCCAGCCATGGCGCTGCATTAGGAATCATACTGGGAGTGTATTTATATAGCAACTATCAAATTAACCTTTGGCCTACTAATTTTCAATGGAAAAAACTCAAACGAAAAGACCAGGATTTCTTTTGGGTGATAGACAGGTTAGTAATTCTCGTAGCGTTAGGTGGTTGTTTTATTCGAATGGGTAATTTTGTGAATTCTGAGATTATAGGAAAACCTACAGAAAGTGACTACGGAGTAGTATTTGGCGCTAGTCTAAAAGAAGCAATGGAATCTAATAAATCCATCTATGAAGTTTCGATCAACGAAGCGGAAACGGAGATAGAAATGGATAAAACAATAGCGGAAATTCATATCACTTTTATTTCAGGTAATACACGCCAAACGATAGAAAAGTATGTGAATACAGACCTTAAATATATTCTGTCAAGTTATCGGGATATCCCTGAACATTTTGCGATGACCACC
>JBNLGO010000026.1:0-29100 GCA_050306095.1 Cyclobacteriaceae bacterium | reverse complement strand
GTTTTCCACCTGAACCTTCAATTAGATAATAATAAACTCGATTATGAAATTTCAATCTCAAAAAATAGCGTACCATTTCTTTGCATTAAGTATGATACTCCTCGTATTGCAGATAATTTACGGGTTCATCATGGGGTTTGCCCATATGGGATATGATGTTCTTCATGAAATCATTCCTTTTAATACAGCCGTCACTACACACAAAAATTTATTGGTGGTTTGGCTGTTGTCCGGATTTATGGGAGCAGCATATTATATTATTCCCGATGAAGCAGATAATGAATTATGGTCTGTACCACTGGCTAAATTACAATTCTGGAGTTTTGCAATAGTTGGTGTTGTGGCAGTAGCTGGTTTCCACGTAGGATGGTGGGAAGGTCGTAAATTCCTCGAAATACCAAGACCTCTGGACTGGTTAGTCGCCGGAAATGTCATTTTATTCCTTGTAATAATACTACTAACACTCATTAAAGGAAAACAAAATTCTACTACTTCCTGGGTATTAACGATGGGACTTGTATTCGCAGCGTTACTTTATCTGCCGGGTATGATCTACTTCGATAACATATCAGTGGATTCATTTTTAAGATGGTGGGTTGTTCACCTTTGGGTAGAAGGCGTTTGGGAATTAATCATGGGAGGTATATTAGCATACCTATTGATTAAATTAACTGGTGTTGACAGGGAGGTTATTGAAAAATGGCTTTACGTTGTCGTTGGTTTGACTTTCCTTTCGGGAATCCTGGGAACTGGTCACCACTATTATTACACAGGTGGACCAAAATACTGGTTGATGATAGGTGGAATATTTTCTGCATTGGAGCCACTTGCTTTCCTTGGTATGACCATATTTGCTATTCAGATGTACAGAAAAGGTAATAAGCGGCATCCGAATAAATTGGCACTTTACTGGACATTGAGCACAGCTATTGTATCATTTATTGGAGCAGGATTGTTAGGAATGGCCCACACACTTCCAGGTGTTAATATGTATACACACGGTACTTTCGTGACAGCTATGCACGGGCACCTGGCATTCTGGGGCGCTTATGCTTCGTTAGTCCTTGCTATTATTAGCTACGCCATGCCATTGTTGACAGGAAGAAAAATATTTGATAGCCGTTTAGGTCATTTGGCATTCTGGTGTTCAAATATCGGTATGCTGGGTATGACGTGCGCTTTTGCGGCAGCAGGTGTGGCGCAAGTCTATTTGGAGCGAATTGCAGGCTACGAATTTATGACAGTGGCACAAGAAATAGAGCCTCATTTCTTTGTGTTAGTAATTTGCGCAACATTATTCACCGTAGGTATAGTGATGTATATTATTAATTTCCTTCACTTTGGAAAACCTACAGACGAGGCGTTGAACAGCGAAGAACAGTTTGAAGCATTGCAATCTACAGCTGCTTAAAACAATAGATATAGTACTTTTCAACCGGTGAATGGTATAGGCCATCGCCGGTTGATTTTATTACTTTCCTTTTAATTTTATTCGAATAATTATGTCAGATAATTCAATTCCTTATTATAAAACCTCTGGTCAGGAAGTAGAGGTGTTTGAGCATGCGGCCAAGAATAAACTTCCTCTTTTGCTTAAAGGACCTACAGGTACCGGAAAGTCAAGATTTATAGAGTACATGGCGCATAAATTAAATAAGCCCTTAATAACAGTGGCTTGTCATGAAGAAACTTCTGCAACGGATTTAATCGGTAGGTATATTATCAAAGGTTCAGAAACGGTTTGGCAAGATGGACCATTGTCTAAGGCAGTAAAAGAAGGCGCTATTTTATACCTCGATGAAATTGCAGAAGCAAGACCTGATGTAATAGTTGCCATTCACCCGTTGACCGACTTTAGACGAAGATTATATATTGATAAATTAGGAATTGAGATCGATGCACACGAAGATTTCATGTTTATCGCTTCATTTAACCCGGGATACCAGCGTGGATTTAAAGAGCTAAAACCATCTACAAAGCAGCGATTTGTATCCTTATCGTTCGACTATCCAACGGCATCAGTAGAATCAGAAATTTTACAAAACGAAACAGGAGTGGATTCATCGGTTGCTAAAAAATTGGTGAACATTGGGAATAAAATCAGAAATCTAACTGAATTAGGGCTTTCTGAAACTGCTTCAACACGACTATTGGTTGATGCTGGAAAGCTTATTAATACAGGACTTCCTCCAAGATTAGCGGTACACGTGGGAATAGTAGAACCACTTACAGACGACCTTGACTCTGTTGAGGCATTAAAAGATTTGACAAGTTTAATGATTTAAAATAAATCAACATTAGGATTCGCAGGGTATGGAACCAGATCAGCTGATATTCAAAAAAGTACTTAATTATTTCAAGAAAAGATCTAAAATTAATCATCCGAATTTTGAGAAGACTATTTATTTGGATGCCATTGCTCCGCGATTGACAATTTTGGCCCGGGCATTTTCTGGCGCTCCTATTAATATTGTACCGAGTGAACGAGAAGGGGGGTGGAAGGATCAAACATTTTTTCTACCGAAAGAAGTTGCTCTATTTTCGTCTGAAGATCTCAATGCCCAAATTTATTTATTCAGGGTGGTTTACTTGTCCGTTCAGCGAAATCTTAACCTAAATTGGCAGCCTCATTCAGAGGAAAAGACCATTGAAGAAAGTCAATTGGCTGCTAAGGAAGAAGCTCCTGCTATATTGAAATCAGTAGAGGAAGAATACCCGAATGTTATCGAGATGTACAATGAATTGCATAAGGCAATTATTGACATTAAACAAGAGGAAGAAGAAGTTCCCGATTTTACATGGCTGTATGGTAGGTTTATGAAAAATACTGTCGATAATCCTGCAAAAGATCTTGAACAAATTTCTACTCAAACGTCAGATCTTCAACCAGATGAGGATAAAAAGGATCAAACTGAGATCAAAGCCAACAAAGCTGATGAGCTGGAAGTGCTAACTGTGGATAAAAAAGCACAGGAAGAATACATGCTCACCCACAATTTCGAGAAGGTAGAAACGGCAGATAATTTCGATGGTGTATGGCGGGATTTTGATGGTGATGATGAGCTGGAAGATCACGCAGATGCATTGGATGAGATCAATATCAGCAAATTGGTCAGGGTGGATGACCCCGTTCATTCTATATATAAGGCTGAAATCTCTGAATACGGCACAGTAGCTCAAAGTAAAGAAGTGACAGATGATGGCTTTTTTGTCACTTATCCGGAATGGCATCATAAGTCAAGGGTTTACCAACCGGATTTTTGCAAGGTGTATCCGTTGAAATTGATGCTCCAAAATGAAGATTACTATCGACAGACATTGATCCATAATAAGAAGGTCATTAATGAGCTGAAGAGGGTCTTTGCCAGGCTAAATAACAGCATGGAGCAGATTAAGCGACAATCAGTAGGTGATCATGTAGATATTGATGCGGTGACTGATATGTTGGCAGATGTGCACGCAAGGCATACACCGGATGAAAAATTGTATATATCCAAAAGAAAGAAAAAGCAAGAATTGTCATTGTTGTTTTTGTTGGATTTGAGTTTGTCGAGTGATGGATATGCCAAGGGAAATAGGATCATAGATATTGAAAAGCAGGTGTCTATTATTTTCGGAGAGATCCTGCATGAATACGAGGTAGATTTTCAAATTGATGGCTTTTATTCTAAAACCCGAAACAATACTTCCTATGTCCATCTCAAAACCTTTGATCAGCCCTGGGATAAGGCAAAAAATAATATCGGATCAGTTCAACCTCAAGGATATACCCGAATCGGTCCGGCATTGAGACATGCTACTTACTTGCTAAAAAAGAGGGAAAACCGCAAAAAATGGCTCATTTTATTATCTGATGGAAAACCAAATGACTATGACCAGTATGAGGGGAAATATGGTATGGAAGATGTGAAGCAGGCCTTAAAAGAGATGAATGCGGATCATATAAATAATTATGCGGTGGCAATAGAAGAACAAGCCAAATATTATTTACCACAAATGTTTGGCAATAATCATTACAGCATTATTTCCAGTCCGGTAGAAATGGTGCATAGTCTCACCAAGCTTTACAAGCGAATAGAAAGATTGTAGAGTTTCATCTTCCATTTATTTACTGCAATTACCATTAATAATTTCCTGGTAGGAGGGGTTGTATCCATTTTCTGAGATGGAAAAATCAAATTCTGAAAAACCATTAGTTAATAATGGTTTTATTCCGCATACATTGAAAAGATTGGGATTAGTATTTATTTCAACCTGTTGAGAAACTTGTTGTAGGTTAAGCAAACCTTCCAGGTTATTTAAATTATTATTGAGGGATATTTGAAGATTGCCAGCTTTTGTCAAGCTAGCTAATCCGTCCACATCAGTAAGTGATGTGTTATAATAAATGATCAGATCGTTAGTGTATTGAAGTTTGGATAAGCCATCGATATTATTGAGATAAGTGTTGTTATAAACAACCAAACGGGATGTGACATTTTCTAAATTAACTAGGGCATCAAGATTACGAAGAAGATGGTTTTGGGAAATAAATAGGTCTTCGAGTTCTTTAATGTTTTCCAGGCCCTGAAGATATTCCAGGCGTTGGTTTTGGTATATTTCTAAACTTGTTCCAATTTTTTCGAGGTTTTGAAAACCAATCACATTCGTTAATGAAGGGTTGGATCGCAATGAAGCAAAATTGTAAAGAAGACGTAATCCCTTTAATCCATTAATGTTTTCGAGTAGTTTATTGTTCTCAATAAATAAATGGGTGAGTGTATCCAGCTTAATGAATGGATCCAAGTTAGTAATTGCTGGATTATTCCTGACGATCAATCCTCCCGTCACTTCGCTTATTCCATTTAATCCTGATAAATCAGACAATGATATATTGCCCCCTATGATCAGGTTTCCATGGATTCGATCGACGGTGAATAGCTTGCTAAGGTCTTCGATATTATCATTTTCCAAATCCAAAGAACCAATGATAAAATCGCCTTCAATAATTTCATAGCCCTGGCTGCCAAAATTATCCACTTCATCTTGGGAGATGAATGTCACACTTCCATTGTGAACTTTTGCTCCATGAAATTCATCCTCCTTTTTGCAATTATAAAAGGTGTATGCAATCGTAATCAGAATGAAAATGAAAAGCAGGTTTCTCATTTGATATTTGTCAGGATATTTAAAATTAATCCCTGATTAGGTAAAAACCAATTAACTCTGACATAACGGATTGAGTAATTCAGGTTTTTAATCCGTTATGTCAGGGTTAACCCCGACAGATGCAAAATCTTCGTTCCTCCAATTTGGAGAATGATTGATTGGAAGTCAACATTGCTTATTTAATTATAACAGGCTTATAATTATGATTTTGCATATCGCCGGCCCTGTGGGTGAAAAAATCAGAGAATTTTTCGGGTTAAAATTATTTCAGTAAACTAATATGTCCTTAAGACTAAAATATCATTTTCCAAAAATGAGGAACAACACACCAATGAGAATTCCTATCAACCAAATTCCTTTCTTTTTGATGTTTTGTTCTTTGAAAAGGATTGCTCCCATGCCAAAAGAAATGATGACACTCACCCTGCGTAGAGCAGAGATAATGGAGATTAGCGCATCAGGATAAGTAAGCGCATAAAAATATAGAAAGTCAGCTAAGGCCAGAAAGACTCCAATGAGTGGGATGGTCCATCGCCATTCAAATTTGGTGTTTTTATTCCTCTCAGGCCACCAGAGAAAAGCTACCACAATCAACATGACTAATACCTGGTAAAAAGTAAAATAGGTTTGAACAGCCATACGGTCAATCCGTTGGAGGAGAAATTTGTCATATAATCCACTTCCACCACCTATGATAGTAGCACCAATAATAAACCAAACATATTTGTTGTTTTTGAAGTGGATGCCTTCCAATTTTCCAGCGGTAGAAAAAAGATAGAAAAATATGAGGGTAATGATCATGCCTGTCCATTGCAATGGGGAAAGCTGCTCATGAAAGATAATGATTGCCCCCATTAATGTCCAAACGGGTGAGGTGGATCGAATGGGAGTAACAATGGTGAGGGGTAGGTTTTTTATGGCAAAAAAAGCCAATATCCAGCTGGAAAGTACAATAAGAGTTTTTAAAAATATCAATACATGTTCCTTCAGGGATATTTCACCAACAAAAAATAAATCACCTGTTTGTAGAAAATTATATTTTGATAAAGCAAAGGGAATTATAAACAGGATAGCACCACTAACACTCGAAAACAAAAGGGTAGGAAGTACAGCATTCTCATTCAGAGATAGCTTCTTCATCACATCATAGATGCCGAGAAATACTGCTGAGCCAATTGCCAGCCATAACCATATCATATCACTTATCCTTGACCGGCGGCAAAGGTAGGGGATGTAATAACTATTCTAAAGTGTTTCTCCTTCTTCTTTTTTGGATTTTTAAAAAAGCTAAAAATTTAAATTACTTATTCCTGACGTAAATTAATTTCGATTTCCCTCCAGGCTGTGTACGTGGTTCTACCTCAAATTCTTTAAGTGAATGAAATAGGGGCGTCAGTTTATCAAAACCGAAATTCCGTGAATCAAAATTGGGTTGCTTTTTAAGGATAAGTGATCCAACATCCCCCATGAATGCCCATCCATCTTCATCTGCCGCATCCGCTACCGAATTCTTCAATAGTCGGACGGTTTTAGTCGTGATCTTTTCCAGGTTGGATTTCTTTTTGGGCTTATCCCCATTTTGTTTTTCATTATCAGGCTTAAGTATTTCCAAATAGATAAACTTATCACATGCTACTATAAAGGGATTTGGAGTTTTCTTTTCCCCAATGCCATATACCTTCATTCCTGCTTCACGAAGTCGAGTAGCCAATTTAGTGAAATCACTGTCTGATGATACTAAACAAAAACCATTGACTTGATTGGAATATAGGATGTCCATGGCATCAATGATCATTGCTGAGTCAGTGGCATTTTTGCCAGTTGTATAGCTGTATTGTTGGATGGGATTAATGGCATTTTCTAATAATATACCTTTCCACTGTGCTAGATGAGGTTTTGTCCAATCACCATAAATACGCTTGATAGTTGGGGTGCCATACTTGGTGATTTCTTCCATCATTTCTTTGATGTATCTGGAAGGTATATTGTCTCCGTCGATTAAGACAGCGAGTTTTGTTTCGATTGTCATATGAGCTAAAGGTATGGATTTTTATAGGAGAATGTAAATTGTTAAGGTAATGAGCAATTCTTGAAGAAAAGCAAAAGGAGTTAAATTGAAATCATTATACCTTTTAGCAAAGACCAAATAATTTACCCAAGTATTAGCCATAATTTCTATAAAAAATCTATCCTATACCTAGTAACAGGAAAAGCATTGCAGTAATGAGAGCATTACTAGACCAATTAAAATGGCAGTTCATTATTTTTATAGTGCGATTGGTAAAACAGTTTAGCAAATAATATTTTTTATGATCAATAAGAGGAATGATTTACTCGTAGAAAGAATTTATGCATGAATTAGATCATTTCCGCAATCATCTTTTCTAGTTTAAGGATATCTGTGGTAAATCTTCTGATCCCTTCCGCCAGTTTTTCAGTTGCCATCGCATCCTCATTTAACATCCATCGGAAAGTTTTTTCATCCATATGGATTTTTTCAATGTCCATACTTTTAGACGCATTTGCGTCCAGCTTTTTTTTCAGTTTTTTATCTGATTGTTGAAGTTCTTCTAACAAATCAGGTGAAATGGTCAAGAGGTCGCAGCCTGCCAACTCTATGATCTCACCAGTATTTCTAAAACTGGCGCCCATTACTTCCGTCTTAATCTGATGTTTTTTAAAGTAATTATAAATATCTGTAACTAATTGTACTCCCGGTTCTTCCTCGGGAGGAATAAATTCGACCCCACGATCTTTTTTGTGCCAGTCCAGTATCCTTCCCACAAAAGGAGAGATAAGTTGAACTCCAGCATTGGCGCAAGCAATGGCTTGTGGCATGGAAAATAAAAGGGTAAGGTTGCAATGGATGCCTTCATTTGTGAGAACCTCTGCTGCTTTCATACCTTCCCAGGTAGAGGCAATTTTAATAAGAACTCGATCTTTAGATATTCCTTGTTCTTTGTAGCAAGCGATCAACTCTCTTGCTTTTTCTATTGTGGCATTTTCATCAAATGACAATCGTGCATCCACTTCCGTTGATACTCTTCCGGAAATAGTATTGAGGATTTCGACACCAAAGTCAACAATCACTTTGTCTAAAGCGAAGTCGATGATTTTTTCTTTTTCAGCATATTTACTAGCAGCATCTTCTACAGCATTCTTTACGATGGGTAAGTAACGATCGTCCTGGGCTGCCTTTAAAATGAGGGAAGGATTTGTTGTGGCATCTGTGGGTAGAAATTTTTTGATGGATTCAATATCTCCTGTGTCGGCCACAATGGTGGTAACTTCTTGTAATTGTTCAAGTAAATTCATGCTTTAGTAATTAATAACAACGAAACACTATTAATACTTACAATTAGAAGCAATAATTGTTTTAATATTATTAAGATTCACATCTCAGGCAGACCTTGATGTAAAAGTGGATCGGCTTAATCAAATCGCTTTTACATTAGTAATAAATTACTCTTCGGCAGAATCCATCCCACAATTTACACCTTCCACGGAGTACAAATATTTTGAGAAACACGAAATCCTGAATGGCAGTTTATTAGAAATATCTGACGCTTCTTCTGCATATTGAGGAAAATATTTTAATTCAATAATTACAGGAGCATGCATAACAGATCGATTAATTGCTCTGCCATCATTTGTTAAACCGAAATACTCAAGGTTTGAATCTACAGTCACTCTAAATTTTTGATCTGTACTTAAAAAATAGTTTCTTTCATATCGCAATGCTACGATAGGTATTAAAGCTCTCAATCTCCAGTGAATTGAATCTGCAAACTGTACTTTATCTGTCAATGCTTTAGCAGGAATAGGCCAGGGTCTGTTGTTGTCGAGTGAAAGGGGACTTAATTTTTCCGATTTCTTTTCTCCTACCAATCCATATTTGATTTTCCGCTCTAATACCGGATAGGAAATCACTTTTTCTGGTTTTCCATACCAACGTATTCGTATTTTTTCCCTGTTAGCTGAACCTGAAGTATGGTTGAAATAGGAGGTTAGCCCTGGTGTATCAAAATAAATATTGTTTACAACTCTGGATGGATAATGTCTATAAAATAAAGCTGGATGACGTCGTAATAGCGCCAGTACATCAGATAATTGATGACTCTCTGCTGTCATTTTATACTCATACCTTAAACTCTGATCAATAATACTCATACTTTAGGCAGTTATTCCATAATTATCAATACAGCTTACCTGAATGTCATTGCTTATTGTTTTAACATTCTGATTAAATTTTTCAAAGGAATCCACATCTTTAAAATCAACTAAAAATGACGCCTCAAATAAATCTGACCTTTCATCACTCCTTTTTAAACTAGCTTTAGCTCCAATTTCAGTTAATAATCCCATAATTTGACTTACACTGATGTTTTTGGTGTCTTTACTGGAAATAGTTACAAATAGATTAGCTTGGGCTGGAGTAGTCTTGACCCATTTTGATATGACGATGATCGATGAAATAATCACGAAAGCAGCAATGGTAACTAAAGGCTGATTTGCTCCCATACCTAACCCAATTCCAATTGCCAAAAACAAATAGGTTAATTCTTCCGGTTCTTTTATTGCAGCACGAAATCTGACGATGGATAATGCACCTACCAAACCCAGAGATAGTGCCAGGGAGGATTTAACAATCGTAATGATTAATGTGGTCGTTACTGCTAACATGATAAAATTTTTGGCCAGGGTTTTTCTGTTAGATAGGGATTGTCCGAATCGAACATAAATCAATGACAACAAAAAACTCAATAGGGCAGTCATTGCCATATTTACAATAAAAGTAGGGAGTGAGGTGATTTCTACTGAGTTAGTAAAAAGTTCATTAATTGTTTCTTCAAATTTCATGGTTCAAATATTTAGTTAAGTTTTCTGCTTTTATAAATTAATTTCAATTCGATTTTATACTATCTGTTTGCTGTAGTGGGTCGGGGCCTGTTACTGATACATCAATATTGTATCCATCAATAAATTCTTGGTCTGTCAACAGACCCGTTTTCGATCGGTTCCACTTAATATATAAGCTATCAAAAGAATGTATAAATTCTTTTCTTGTGACAATGCTGTCCTTATTAATATCAGTCATGTTTAAAAACAATGTTCCAAATATTCCCGGAGCACCACCCCTGATGTTTTGATCAAAGTTAAGCCCTGAAGATTTGCCATTTACTTGATCCTTAATGGACTGGTGCCTGGCGCTAACATATGCGCGAAGTGGTTTAGGATAAACATCTTCAGCTGAATCTTTCGGATTTAAGGCCATGTTATTCCATCCAACAGCAAAGTCAAATTCTTTTAATTTTTCTGTTGATTCTTTCTCTATAGCAGGTCGTATGGTAGCAGCCATTTCATTGATTTCCTGAATGATCTTGTTGGGTTGAAATAAAGTATCATTAAATTCCTCCAAATACTTCAGATACAATTTTTTGAATTTTTCAACTTTAAATACCCGTTCTAAAAAGAAATTACCTCCTGTCCAGGGTTTATGAATACTTGCCTGTTCTATTAACTCCTGGCTGAAAGGTTGCCAAGGTCGGCCAAGGGAATGATCATGGTCCCAAGGGATGAAAGAAAGTTTCAGTGTTTTGGGGTGGAGATATAAATATATGTTTTGAACTGCAGATCCTAATAAACCATCCATGTCAAAAATGATCGTATTGAGTGCGATATATTTGGCTAAGTTATCGAGGTCAAAATAGGCATCCAGGTTCTTAGAAAATTCTTCATCGCTGGCTTTAGATACAAATTTACAAACAGCAATCAGGCGTTGTTCTTCCACGGAAGATAGGGGAGTTTTGGGATCAAACGCTTCTATATATCGTTTTCCCCATTTGTCACCCAGGTAATTAAAGAGTCTCATGGAGACAGGTTTTAGAATTACACCCTTTTTAGTTCCGTACCAATATGTTGCAAAATTATTATCAACATTTTCCACTATTAAATAAAGACCAAGGTATTGGTTTTGAAGGGAATCGGCGTTAGAAACATAAATTTGAGCAAAGCCGGTCCTTGGTGCTGGTAATCCTGCGTCACGGAATAGCTGGTATGCTATGGCATCATTCATATATGCAGGGTCAACCACTAAACTGTGGAGGTTTAGTTTTGATAATCCTACCATTTTTCTACCGTGGTACCCATCATTCAAATCAATTTTCAATGATTTTTTCAATTGTCCCTGTGTATCTAAAAGTGTACCATTTCCCTTATACCTGATGGTGATATTTTTGAATTCGTGAGGTCCTATTTGTAAGCTAGCATTTACCAGTGGCGTAAAAACTCCAAATCCCCGTGCAACTCCTGTTCCCTCAGGGCTGCGCAACACAAACCTTTCGTAAGAATTTCTGAAACCATTTTCCAGCATATTCAAATCTAATTGGCCATTTCCTAGTGTATCCCAATTGGTAAACCAATATTCTCCTAATTCCAAAAATTCATCCCGAGTCAAATTTCCATCCCAATTTTTGTCGCCATCTTCTATAAAAGCCGGTAACATTACATTACCAATATTAATCCAACCAACACCGGTACCATTTTTACCATATGGGCCTCCATAAGGCTGCATTGTTTTCCATGCACTATCCGTGAATAGTAAGTGAATATCATTGACATATTTTGTATTGAACAATTGATCCTGGCTGGCGAAAGTTGGGTATTTGTCGGTATTAATTTTCTTATCGATAAATGAAAAGATAATGAAAAGACCAGTAAACAAACTAAAAAGCAATATTCCGGCAATAGTCAATCGCCTGAAATGAGAAGAATTGTTTTGTGAACTCTTCATGTTCGTCAATTCGTTGCTTACTTTATTTTTCAATACAGTTTAGGGTTACTATATTTCACATTCATCCTTTTATTCCTCCTGTTCTTTTTTGGCTATTAGTTTTGGATCAGGGCCAAATGGAAGGAAATCACTATTCAATCCATTAATAAATTCTTGTTTTGAAATTTTAGTGGTATCCTCTTTTGCCCATTTTTCAAACCATTCTTCAATTTGATGATCAAATTCGTCTTTACTCACTTTTCCATCTCCATCTTTATCCATTCTTCCTACGAAGATCCCTCCCATGTTAAAGGCATTCTCATTGTCTATTCTGATGCCTTCAGAAGTTCCATTTAATTGATCTTCCACTGATGCGTACCTGGATTTAATAAAAGCTCTTAAGGGCTTTTTATACATGGTATTTGCAGAATCTTCTGGGGAGTTAGCTATACCATTCCAGCCCACAAAAAAATCAAACATTCGTAATTTATCAGCAGATTCCAACTCAACGGAGGGTCTGATAATAGGGGCAAGGGCATTGATTTTATGAATGATACTATCAGGACAAACTACCTTTTCGTGAAATTCCCGGAGGTATTTCATGTATAATGAATGGAATTCAGGTTGATGAAACAGTCTGCTAATGAAAAACTTGTTATTCATCCAAGGTTTTTGGATGCTTTGTTGCTCAAAATCTTCTTGTTTTCGTCCTTGCCAGAAATTGCCCAAGGAGTGATCATGATCCCAGGGGATAAATGATAATCTCATGGTTTTAGGATGCAAATACATGTAGATGTTTTGCACAGCAATACCCAATATTCCATCCAGATCACTTATTAGCGCATTTATGGCAAAATACCTGGCCAGATTATCCAGGTCAAAATACTTATTTAAATTTTCGTTAAATTCCTTTTCATTAGATAAGGAAACAAACTTGCAAATATCAATCATTCGCTGCTCCTCCTGTATGGAAAGGGGAGTTTTAGGATCGAAAGCATCTATATAGTCTGCCCAGTTGTCTCCTACATACTTGAAAAATTTATGGGTAACAGGTTTAAATAGTACCCCTTTTTTAGTTCCATACTTATCCAGGGCAAAATTATTATCAATATTCTCTACAATTAAATATAGTCCCAGGTATTCATTTTCAAGAGAATCAGGTACAGTAACATAAATCCTCGCATAAGCTGTTCGGGGACCGGGAACTCCATTTTCACGAAATATCTGATAAGCCAGTACATCATTCATATAGCTAAGGTCTGTTATAAGACTATGAAGGTTTAGCTTTGTCGACTCAGAAATATTTCTTCCCCTAAAACCATCATTTAAATCAATTTTAATTGATTTCTTTAAAATGGTTCTTGAATCAAGCAGCGTACCATTTCCTTTATATCTAATAGCGATCGAAGGAAAATCTATTGCATTAAATTGTAAATCTGCAATCACTTCAGGTGTAACAACTCCATGGGCCCGTGCTACACCATTTCCCGTAGGGCCTTTGATTATAAGGGTTTCTGAGGTGGATTTTGCATATCCTAGGCTAATCATAGCTGCATCCAAAGATTGATTCCCCGCAGTATCCCATGCTTTAAACCAATTATGGAACAAGGTAAAATACTCTTTTTCACTAAGGAAGTTATCACTATTAGTATCCCCTAAATAAAGATACATATTCGCCAATATACCCCCAAAATCTCGCCATCCAACTCCAATTCCATTTACTCCAAATGGTCCTCCATGCGGTTGCATAGCATTCCAGGCGGAATCTGTAAACTGAATATGAATGTCATTTACTTTATTAGGATTAAAAAGATGATCTGTAGAATTAAAAGTGGATAGATGTGGCTGGTTCTGAGTTTTGGGTAACAGACCCGCAGTTACTAACAATAAGGCAAAAACAATGATTAATAATACAACTGCTATGAAATAGCGAATATTTAGACTTCCTGATTTAGGAGATGAAAATATATTATTATTGTTATGCAATAGGTTGTGTACAGTAAGAAAGCCAAGTAATTCCTATTAAGTTAATATTACTTTATTGTTAAATCAATTAACATTCTAAATAAAATTTTGACATTCAATTAGTTTCTAGCCTTTAACGGTTTTATATTTTATAGCCCAATAGGAATTAATTAGAGATTACTATTGATGTGAATAATTGAGTCCTTTTTACCTGAGAAATATTCTATAGTTAAATTAATCACTTAACATTGATTTCCCGTTTTATAGGGAAATGTAATTATTTTTTTGACAATAAAACCTATTCATGATAACCGTCAAAAACCTGTCATATACCTATCCAAAAGCTAATTCTGAGGTATTGCACCAACTTAATTTTGAAATTCAAAAAGGGGAAATTTTTGGTTTTTTGGGCCCGTCAGGGGCTGGAAAAAGTACTACTCAGAAAATCCTTTATAAAATTCTTCATGACTACCAGGGAGAAGTGTTGATCAATGGTAAACAATTGAACCAACTGGGAAGCGAATATTTTGAAAAAATAGGAGTGGGGTTTGAATTACCCAATCACTACCTTAAACTCACCGGGAAAGAAAACCTCGAGTTATTCGCTTCTTATTATCAAAAAAGTAAACTTTTGCCATTTGATGAATTGTTTGAAATGGTAGGTTTAGAGGATAGTTTAGACAAGCGTGTGGAAAATTATTCGAAGGGAATGAAAATGCGGTTGAATTTTATCCGTGCCATCATGCATCAACCTGAAATTTTATTTTTGGATGAACCAACGGCAGGTCTTGATCCTATCAATGCACACAAATTAAAACAGCAAATTCTTGCCTTGAAGAACTCAGGTAAAACCATTTTTATTACTACCCATGATATGACCACGGCAGATGAACTTTGCGATCGTGTTTCTTTCATTGTGGATGGGACATTAACCGTTACGGATATTCCGGCGAAATTAAAACTTCAGCATGGTGAAAAGAAAATATTGGTCAAATCAACAAATTCAAAGCAAGGTGAATTTTTATTGGAGAAACTAGGTGAAAATCAGGAATTCCTGACATTTTTAAAGCACAATGAAATCGAGCGAATTCATACCGCTGAAGCGACTTTAGAAGAAGTGTTTATAGAAGTAACTGGTAAATCATTAATACAATGAAGCTATTTGCCAGTCAATTGAAATGGCAGTTTGTGCTGCTTGAAAGAAATTACCTGATCACCATCAGTGTGGTCATGACCGCCATCTATGCAATAATTTTTTGGGGAATTAAGGACCTTGGTAATACAGATAAAGTGTTAACTCTTCTTATCTACAATGACCCTGCTGTGATAGGCTTATTTTTCATTGGCTTATCGTTTATCCTGGATAAAAACCAGGGTGTGTTATCCGCCTTATTTATTACCCCACTAAACTTGCATGTATTCTTAGCGAGTAGGATCATTGCCCTTTCTTTGATAGGTGGGATGTGTGGATTAGGGATGGCCATTTTTGCCTTGGGGTTTAATTTCCATATTATCCACTTCTTTATTGGGGTCACCATGAATTGCCTTTTCTTTACGATGATTGGAATCTGGATGGTAAGTTACACGACGGAATTTTTGCCATTTATACTCCGAACCATCCCCATTCTACTAGGAATGAGCTTGCCCTTTCTCAATTATTTTGAAGTGACGGATTTTTGGCCTTTGAAGCTGCTTCCTGTATATGGAAGCTTGACAATAATGATAAATTCATATCAGGTAATTCCAAATATGACGGAGTTAATATTCGGTTATGTTTCCATGGGTATTTGGATACCAGTATTATACTTTATCGCGTATAAAACATTTGTTAAAAAAATGGTCAATGTATAATATGGCACAGCAACTTTTTACCACGGCCATCAGCGATTTCAGGCTGGTTTACAGAGATTCATCGTTGAGGGCTTTTCTTTTTATGCCTTTGATAATCATTCTTTTAATCAATGGGTTTCTTCCTTATCTCATAGATCGCTTTGAGGTAGTAGCAGAATATGTTCCCTATGTGTTGATGGCTTCTATTCTGCAAACTTCCACGATGTTTGGATTTATTTATTGCATGGTGTTAATTGATGAAAAGGATATTGGCGTGAATAAAATGTATGGAGTGCTTCCCATTTCAAAACAAGGAATGATCATTTACCGATTGCTGTTTCCTTATGTTTTTTCCACCCTCTTCTGTTTTTTGATTTTAGCTATCCAGCCGTTTTATCAATTTGATGTATTATACAATGTTAGCCTTTCACTGGTGGTAGCGGTGCTTGGTCCCATTTTTATTTTATTAATCACCAACTATTCTTCTAATAAAATGCAGGGTTTGACTTGGTATAAAGGGGTCAATGCTTTGATTAATATACCGCTATTGGTGTTTTTCATTCCTGCAGGATTTTCTCCATTATTTTACTGGATTCCTACTCATTGGATATTTCAGTCCATCTACCACTATTTAGTTGGTGGATCTTATTGGTTGCAATTGGGTATTGGTTTTTTGTTAAGTGTGTTTGTGCTGATTTTATTGGTCAGGCAATTTAGCAGGAAGCATTTTAGGTAAAAACTCTTATTTATTTTATTGGAATAAAAATCAGGGGATAGAATCTTTTTTCTGCTGTGCAATTAATACAGGGTCAGGGCCAGAAATGGACAAGTCATTATTTATCCCCAGGTATAATTCTTCCATTGTCATGGTAAGCGAATCTTCCCCAGCCCATTTCACATACCAACTATCAAATGTGTCATAAAACTCTTCCTTAGAAAT
Source organism: Cyclobacteriaceae bacterium (assembly GCA_050306095.1). GTDB lineage: Bacteria > Bacteroidota > Bacteroidia > Cytophagales > Cyclobacteriaceae > CAJXNP01. Next base: position 12,445 of record JBNLGO010000026.1, on the reverse strand, counting down.
TTTACCATCTTTATTTTCATCGATTTTAATAAGGATCCAATTTCCAAATACTCCTCGTGGCAATACTCCATCGACAGGTTCTAATCCTTCATCCAGGCCTTTTAATTGCGCATTTACTGATTGATGGCGTGGTTTGACAAATGCCATCAAGGGTTTAGGGTCCATATATTCTGCTGAATCAATATAATCCGGATCGCCAGCATTCCAACCTACTTTTTGATCAAAAACCCGTAACATCTCTTCCGATTCTTCTTGGATTGCCGGTCTTATAATTGGAGCCAACTCATTAATTTGAGTCATTATTCTATCGTAAGTAAAGAGACTGTCATTAAAAACCTTTAAATAATGATGATAGCGGGTAATGAATTTTTCTTCGCTGAACATTCGGGTGAGTATGAGGTTATCATACATCCAGGGTTTATGGATACTTAGTCTTTCCCGTACTTCTTGAGAATTACGCATTTGCCCAAATGAATGATCATGATCCCATGAAATAAAGGATATTTTACGAGTGTCAGAATGAAGATATAAATAGGTGTTTTGTCCTGGTCCAATGATGCCATCCAGGTCATCTATCAATACAATCATGGCCATGAATTTTGCGAAATTGTCCAAGTCAAAATAGGATTCTACCTGGCTGGAAAATTCTTCATCAGAAGAAAAGGTAACAAACTTACATGTTTCAATAAACCGATCTGTTTCTTCTTTTGAAAGTGGGGTTTTTGGATCGTAGTAACGAATGTAATCTTGCCAATCATCCCCAAGATATTCAAAAAAATTCCCTACAGCTGGCTTGAAAAGTGCGCCCTTTTTAGTGCCATATCGATCCAATGCGAAATTATTGTCCACATTTTCGACTAAAGCATATAGACCCAGATATTGTTTTTCCAATGAATCAGAAACAGTGATATAAACCTTAGCATAGGCAGTCCTTGGTCCTGGTAATCCTGCATCCCTAAAAAGACGGTATGCCACGGCATCATTCATAAATGTGGTATCAGTAATTAAGTTGTGAAGATTGAGTTTTGTAATTCCTGCAATATTTCGGCCTTTATATCCATCATTTAAATCAATTTTTAAGGGACGCTTAAGATGTTCACGTGAGTCCATCAATGTTCCGTTTCCTTTATATCGAACATTCACATTTTTGAAAATTTGATCTTCAAATTCCAGGTCTGCCCTTACTTCCGTTACATTCACCCCAACTAATGGAGCTACACCATTTCTATCTTTTCCTTGTAATGGAAAACCACCACTTGATTTAAAAAAACCATCTTCCAACATGAATGCATCCAGGATTTCTTCCCCTTTGGTATCCCAGGCCTTAAAAAGCTCCCTGCTTAATTTTTTGAATTCGTCTTTTTGAAAAACACCATCTTGATTATAATCTCCATTTCGTATAAACATTGGACTATAAAAAAGCGAAAGATCCATCCATCCTTCACCAACTCCATCTATACCATACACACCACCATACGGTTGCATCGTTCTCCAAGCACTATCAGTAAATATCAAATGAACATCATAAACGTTTTTGTAATTAAAAAATTGATCCTGGCTTGTGAAGGGAAGAGTTTCGTCAGTATTTGTCTGAATATTTATATATGAAAAAGTAATAAATAGCCCAGCAAACATGCATAACAGTAAAATACCAGCTATTGCTAAACGCTTGAAGCGAGAGGAATTACTTTGAGTTGCCTCATAGTTTGTCAATATGTTTTTTGAGTGCTTATTCAAAGTGGTTAATGTTTGTTATTCTTAACTATTAATATTGTTTTGTATATAATTCTTTTTGCATCTATTTTAAGGTCAAACCCAAAAGTTTTGGACAAAACGCTAGCAATTAGAATCAACAAAGCACTATCATTCCAGGAAAACCTTGATAAGTTAATATTACTTAACTGTTAAACCAATGACCATCATAATAAAGATTAATCCTATTAGCAACTCAATGGTTATTATCAGAACAAGTTAATTCAGCATCAAATTAACTTGCTTTTATTTCAATGCATCATTTCCCTTTTACAAACCCGATTACCTTTTGAACTACTTGCTTTTTCTGAAAGGAAATAAATGCCAAACTCGCTTTTCGAAGTAAGGGATCTCCCACAAACCAATTTTTTAATAAGAAAGCTGCACCTACATATGGTACTACGGCAAGGAAATTATCTCGTAATGAAACTGCCCCTCTTAATCGTCTTCTTATAAACAGAAATTTAAAAAAGGCATTGACAATGGTCCAAACTACAGGGAAAAGTAGGGGATATAATTCAGCTCCGGGTAGGGCTATAGTGTAAACAATAATTATAGGAAGAATCACCGCATCTACCCAACCTGCTATCATGCTCCATACAGCTAAAATTGAACTAACATAAAGAATTCTCGAAAGTTGTTTGCTGATGATGGTGGATTGGAGGTGTGCTATTTCTTCCTTTGAGAAATGCTCATGTGTTTCAACAAATGAACAAAACCGATCGTTACTGCATTGACACTGTTCCTCGTAAGTTAATTCAATTGTCGCCATCAATTACTTTTATTAAGTAGGTTTCAAAAATACCTGTACAGGTTAAAAATATATGTCAATTTCCTGATAATTCATGATAGAAATCAACTGATTCGATGTTTCATTTGAATTTAACATCCTCTACCCAATTTCATCTCTGCGTTTAGTAACCGCAGTCTGAATAATCGAGTGCGTGTTTTAACAAAAAGAAAATGATTATTCCCTCTTTTATTCAATAATTATCAATATTTTAGATTATCTGTTATTATCATTAAACAACTCTTAAACTATCAATTATGGACATTATTATTACACTCCTCGTTGGAGCAGTAGCCGGCTGGCTTGGTAGCATGATTTACAAAGGAAGCGGTCTTGGAATTATTGGAAATATCGTAGTGGGTATCATCGGTAGTTTTGTTGGCTCCTGGTTACTCGGATTGCTGGGCATAAGTTTAGGCGCTGGCATCATCGGGGCAATTCTTACAGGTGCTATTGGCGCCATTGTTATTTTATTTCTTTTAAATTTAATTTTTAAGAAAAGATAAAATATTTACTTGTCCAGCCATTCTTTGAATGACTGGACTCTTTCCCTTGCCACTATCATCAGGTGATTTTCCATTCCGGAAATTTGAATCTTCAACCGACTATTTGACCAAGCAATAATATCGTTGCAACCGTTAACTGATATAATATATTTCCTGCTTATGCGGAAGAATTGTTCCGGATCCACCAATGTTTCGATCTGTTCCAACCGGTAGTCAATTAAATATTTCTTGCCATCAATTGTAAAAAGATAGGTGGCATTGTTCATGCTATAAAATGCAACAACATCTACCGCAAGGATGGTTTTAATTCGTTCACCGATTTTGATTACAAAGCGATTTTTATAATTGTGATTGTTTTGAACAGCGCCTTTTGCCAGGGCGAGAATAGTATCTAGTGTAACTGTTTGGGTTAATTTTTTTGCCTTTTGCAAAGATTGCTCCAACCGTTCTTTTTCCACAGGTTTCAGCAGGTAATCAATGCCATTTGTCTGAAAGGCGTTAATAGCATATTGATCATAGGCGGTGGTGAAGATGATGGGGCAGGGCACATCTATTTGTTCAAATATTTCAAAACTTAAACCATCTTCCAGCTGAATATCCGAAAGGATTAGGTCAGGTTTAGTTCCTGTTGAAAAATAATGAAGGGTTTCTTTTATTGATTCGGTTTTACCAATTATTTCCATCCCAAAATCAATTTCCAATAAAAGTTTTTCAAGTCGGTTAGCTGCGCGTACCTCGTCTTCTATTATCAGAACTTTCATGTTATACTTGTTTCAATATGGGTAGTTTGGTTAAAATGGAATCATCCTGCTCAATAAATTCGATAGGTTTGGATGAGTATTGCTGATACTGCTGGGTTAAATGTTGCATTTTTGAATTCAATATTTCCAAAAGTTTCTTGTCACTGTTTTTCGTGTTTTTTACTTCAATGTGTTCATCTTTCATAGAAATATGGATTTCCAATTTTTGATGATCACTTACTATATTGGTTTCAATTGCATTTTCAATAAGAAATTGAAGGCAAAGGGGAGGGATTATATCTTCTTGATTGGCTTCCACCTCAAAGGTTATTTTAAGTCGGTCACCAAAGCGCAACTTTAATAATTCGATATAGGGTTGAATAAATTTTAATTCTTCCGATATAGTAATAAATTCCTGATCCTTTACTTCCAGTACATGTCGGTAAAGATTGCTGATATTCAATATAAATTCGGATGCCTGTTCAGAGTTTGTTTTTACCAATTTTTTCAAAAATTGAAAACTTTCCAGAAGGAAATGAGGATTAATCTGATTGCGAAGAGATTCATACTTGTAATTCATCAATTCAGCTTTGAGTTTTTCCTCAAAAGCCAGTGATTTTTTCCAGTTTTTAAAGAAATCACCCGCTACTGCAAATACCATTACAAATGCAACAATACCAATTGGAATAAACCAAAAACCCAGGAGTCCATAAAATGCCTCAACAAAAGTTAAATGAAATACAAAATGTAAATAGAAAAGAGGAACTGTAAAATAATTGGCAAAGGTCCCAATAGTATGCAACGATATACTATAAAAGATTCGCTTTCGGGTATCTTCCATCCAATCATACCTTTCATCCAATTTCATATAAATTAACATATGAGTAAATGCCTGGAATATGTCAGATAAAAAATAAAGAAATGCAAGCCTAAAATAAAGGCTATAATCTGGGTAAGCAAAATAACAAACGATGGCAGAAACTACCAATCCGATCAAAAAATGCATAATCACCCGCTTCCACCATTTATCAAATGGCACTCCGAAATTATTGATAGGGATGTTAAAAATCTTCATGGGTTAAACAGCCTGGTTTAAGATGGGGATTTTAACACTAAACTCCTTTTCAGATTGGTTGACTTCTATAAGCTGATTGGTAAAAAAGCGATATCGCTGCATGATATTTTGTAAGCCCATGCCCGTAGAACGATCCCCTGTCTTTTTTACCAAAAGCGTATTGCGGGTTTCGATATGGCTACCAGTTTTTTCGATCCAAACTTTCAAAGGACTATCTTTTGAGCCGATATTATGTTTTACAGCATTTTCGATTAACAATTGAAGAACCATTGGAGCTACATATTCATTTTCACCAGCTAAAATATTCACCTGTATATCTAGCTTGTTTTCAAACCTTGTTTTCAATAGAAAAATGTAAGCGTTTATAAAATCAAGCTCTTCAGCCAGCGGAATTAATTCCTTGTCTTTACTATCTAAAACTTTCGCATATAGATCACTTAGCTGATCAATAAACTTTTCTGCTAAAGTGGGATCTTCATATACAAGACTACTTAGCACATTTAAACTATTAAATAGAAAATGGGGATTTAATTGGCTTCTTAACGCCTCATACTTGTAGGTTTGCATTTCTGCTTTCAGTTTTTGCTGCTTTAAATAAGATTGTTTCCAATTTTTAAAGAATTCTATCACAGAAAGTATTAACATGCCGGCAATCCCTGTTAAGAGAGGGTATTTGACGTTTCGTAGTAGCTGATAGATTGTTTCATCTCCCGATACATCAAAATAGATATACAGCAAAATGGGCATTGTAATGGTGTAAATAATGACACTCCACGCTTCGAGCACCACTATGCCTAATACCAACCTTTTCCATAGGTTATTTATCCAATTATATTTTTTGTCCAGATACCTGGATAGCCAAATAGTGCCATATAGTCCACTAGTGGTACAAATCAAACTAAACTGGATAGTTAACCAAAAATAATCCAGATCTGAAAACAGGTCTGGATTTATAAAAGGTGCAACAATTACCGCGACAATAAGGCAGGTAAGTAAATATCGAAAGACCTTCTTCATGATAATTGTTGCTTTTTTCTATATGCTGAACCTTACAAATATATCAATTGCATTGTTGCATTAATTGCAAAACCTGCTCTTTTCCCCAGGTAGGATGAATTTCTGATTTAGGTGTAAAAGAATCCCATGAATCATATAATTCCTGCATTTTAGGGCAATAGGAAGAAATATCCTGACCAAACCACTGTGCCTGGCCCACATCTGCCGAAAGCTGCATATATCTTACTCTAGGATTAGACGCATCAATAGCGGAGGCCTTAGCTAATGCAGTCTGATATCCTGCATACATGGTTTGGCCTCTTGTTTCCGGAGCAATGCCAATCCGACTGATGATGGAGAAGCTTTTTAACACATATACCTCTGCTTCACTTTTGTCAGTTAATTCCTCCATTTGACTGATAATCTGATCAGCCTGATCCAGGTAGGCATCTTTTTCCTCAGAATTAGCGGCAGAATCAATGTAGATCAATAAGATCTTGATATTGGCGCTGTAGTAAAGAGGAAGCCATTCTTCCGTTTCTACTTTGGCTATTCTGTCAAATGTATTGGCTACTTTTTTAAAGTCTTCTGCATTTTTACATTCTCCGTAGGCAGCTAAGGTTTCTTTCATTTTGTTTTCATAAGAAGCGTCTTTGGCATTCACACTTAAGATGGCGCTTATAAGCACCAGCGATAAAAAGTACTTTTTCATAATGGTTTTATTTAAAATGGTTAATTGATTTTATCTAATTGATTTTTTGTTTTGTCTTTGCTGAAGGTGAAAAACACCCCGATGACGTAAAATCGATTTGAATAGGGCTTAATCGTTTCACTAGCGAAAATACCATCTTCATTAGGTTGACTTGAATATCGTTTACCAAATTCTTGTTTTCTTCCCAGTACATTATTCATAGCGAAGTAAAAGATGACCTGATCCCTGAATAGATATGCCCAGCTCATATTCAAACTATGATATGACTTCATTTTTTTAGAATTAAAAGAATCACTATTTGGATCGTTATAATAGCGGGGTGAGGAGTAAGAGAAATCTCCACTGATCATCGATCTCAGTTTCTCAGAAAAATGCTTATAAACCAATGAGAAATTATGTCTACTTGCAAAATCAGGTGTTGATAGGGCTGGGTAGTTTAAGTAATCCCTCTTGGTATCCAGGTAAGAATAGGAAACCCAATATTGACCGTTTTTTATGGATTTGCTGTCTCTGAAAAATACATCAACGCCATAAGCATAGCCATGTCCGTCATTCGAAAAATTAGATTTTCCGATATATTCATCACCTTCATATTTTAATAGGTCTTCATATTTTTTGTAGAAGATTTCAGCTCTGAACAATCGCTTATTTATATTGGTTTGATAGTTTAATAAGTAGTGCTCAGCTCGTTCAAAATCAAGCTTTTGTGTATAAATTAAATTTCTGTTTTGCGGTGTTTGGTAAAACCATCCATAGGCAAATGACATCTGGCTATGGTCTGTAAATTTATAAGCAGAAGAAAACCGTGGGCTTACCGAATATTTATCAAGCAGATTTGACTTTTCCCACCTACCGCCAGCACGAAATACCAGCTTATTGGAGGCATACATATTAGCCTCCGCATAGCCGGCTATTAGGTTGTTTGTAAGATTTTGGTTGTAGGTTGATGTATCAAATTTGTTTTTAAAGGTGTATTGCTCTGTGAAATAGTCAGACCCAAAGCGAATATTGAATTTTTCTGTGACTTGATAGTCGAGCCCAGCCTTGATATGAGAAGCTTCCTGGCTTTCGGTAATGGATATTTGATCGATGTTGATTTTGTCTTCATTATTGGTTAATGAAACACCAGTATAGAGGGACCACTTTTCTGATAGGGCATTTGACCAGCTGGAATTCACAAATAAATAATCCGTTTGTTGTCCGAAATCAATTTTTTCTCCAGGATTATCGAGATCATTTTGGCGGGTTGTAAATCTTCCTGAATTATAATTGGAATAAAACTTAAACAATCCGTGCTTTCCGGTTTCCTGTTTTACATTAGATTCAATGGAATATGACTCTACAGGTTTTGGCCAATCCTGGTTTTGATCTACCATAAGTTGATAGGGCTTCAGGTTGAAATAATTAGCAGTTAGTGAAGCTGAGCCATTTTTCCAACTTTTAGTACCAGTAACATCACCTCCCAAACCCAATAAAAAAGAAATATTCAATTCATCCTGTGGTTTGGTATTAGTCGTGTTTAATAACAAAACCGAAGAAAGTGCTTGTCCATATTCTGACGAGTATCCTCCGGTATTAAAGGTCGTTCCGCTAAACAGAAAAGGATTAAAACGACCTCTGGTTGCCAGGTTGGGAGCATTGGAGTAGTAAGGCTTGCTTACCAAAAGGCCATCAATAAATGTCTTCGTTTCAGCTTCAGTGCCACCTCTTACAAAAAGTCGCCCCGATTCTCCTACCGGGGTAGTGCCGGGAAGTGTGTTGATAGCTCCAACGATGTCACCCATGGCGCCAGCGGTGGTGGCTATGTCCATAGAGGTTAGTTCGATAGCACGGGCCTTATCACTGGCTTCAAACGATCCGGCAGTAATCACCACTGCAGTTAGTTGATTAAAGGCTTCTTTTAAAATAAAGGTGGATTGAATGGATTGCCCGTTCAATTCCACCTCTTTGGTTTGGGTTTCATAGCCCATATAATCGATCACCAATGTTTGTAATCCTGTTTCATCTGTTTCAAATTGAAAGCTACCGTCAGTCTCACTTGATATGCCGTCATAGGTGCCTTTGAGGTAAATATTAGCACCAATTAATGGCTCTCCTTCTGTATCCTTGATTATTCCGCTAATGAGTGTCTGTGAAATGGAAGCGTATGCTGTAAGCATCATCAGGGAAAAGAGAATTGGTCGTTTCATGTTTGGGTTATTTAATTGATAGCCAAATATTTCACATATACTCTTTTATTAAAATATTATATCGGTGAGTTGTCGAATTTTATCGGTGAGTTGTAATTTTTAGTTAGGCGGGTGTTTTTAATGCAATTGAAAAAAGATAAATTATTGATTGGAAAATACGATTGAATGAAGGAGATCATAGTACTAGGAGGTGGCATGGTAGGAAGTGCCATGGCATTGGATCTGGCAAAAGAATATGCTGTAACAGTTGCAGATCAAAAACAGGATGTGTTGTTAACTATCCAATCAAAGAATGTGGATATAAAAACCTGTAGAATTGATGCATCAAATTCCGGGGAGTTATCAAATGCTATTACACCATATGATTTGGTGATTTGCGCTGTGCCGGGATTTTTAGGTTTTCAAACATTGTCAACCATTATTCAGTCAGGAAAGGATGTGGTTGATATTTCGTTTTTTCCGGAAGATGCTTTGTCATTAAATGATCTGGCAAAACAAAAAGGAGTTACAGCAGTGGTAGATTGTGGTGTCGCCCCAGGAATGGGAAATATCATTTTGGGCTATCACAATGAAAAAATGAATGTCACCCATTTTGAATGCATGGTAGGTGGGCTTCCTATGCAGAAAAGTTGGCCATTTAATTATAAAGCTCCGTTTTCTCCCATTGATGTAATCGAGGAATATACCCGACCGGCACGGTATATCGAAAATGGACATTTAGTTACAAAAGAAGCTTTGAGCGATTGTGAATTAGTTGAATTTGAACATGTCGGTACATTGGAAGCATTTAATTCTGACGGTTTGCGAAGTTTAATTTACACCATGCCTCACATTCCCAATATGAAAGAAAAAACCTTACGTTATCCGGGTCATGTTGATCAAATTCTGGCCTTAAAGAAGAGTGGGTTTTTTAATACCCATAAAATTCAAATTGGGAAAGAGGAATTTTCACCCTTAGAATTTACCAGTAGGATACTGTTTGACAACTGGAAGCTAGGAGAGGAGGAAGAAGAATTTACGGTGATGAGAATCAAAATTGGAAATGAAGAGGAAGAAGTTGTGTATGATCTTTTTGATCGGTTTGATATTGAAACAAAAACCTCATCGATGGCTAGAACTACCGGATATACTGCGACAGCCGTAGCAAATTTGATCCTTCAGGACAGATTAAAAGAAAAAGGTGTTTTACCTCCGGAATTGGTGGGGAAGACTGAGGAACATTTTCGGTTTATCATGGACTACCTGGAAAAGCGAAGAGTCTATTATAAAAAGGCTCTAACGAAATTGACTTAATTTTGGGCAGTAGAAATTCCAAAAAAGAAATGGTCAAATAGCATTATATTTTTATTTCAATCTTGAAATGAATCAAAAAATGTAGAATTATGGTTATTTTTATAAAAATGATGCATCATGAATGTAGCTGAATTACAATTACAACTTCATAAAACCATTGATTCCATTACGGATAGTAAAAAATTAAAGACAATTTATACCTTGCTAAAAGACACAGAAGGTCCTTTTAAACCAATGTCACAAAAGGAATATGTAGGAAATATTGATGAAGCCATTCAACAGATTAAAGATGGTGAATACATAGACATTGATGATTTAGAAAAAGAGTCTGAGAATTGGTGAAAAAGAAAAGAGTTATTTGGTCCAACAGGGCTAAAAAATCATTAAGAGAACATTAAAATTACATTTAAAATGATTCGCTGGTGGCAGTCAAAAAGGTGAAAACAGAGCTTATCAATGCTACTAAAAACTTGAATTCTAATCCGGAAAAGTATCAGTTAGATGAATATTATCCTAACAACCCTGGAAACATAAGACGTTTTTTCCGATGGAGCTACCGTATTGTTTATCAGGTAAATGAAGAAACAATAGATATATTAAATGTTTTACATACTAGCCAGGAACCTATAAATAAATAGAATGGGTTAGTGAATTTCGTGCTTTTTTCAATTCATCTTCAATTATCTGGAAGAACGAAAGGTCTTTTATAAAATGACAAAAAGAAACTGATCATATTTAAGATTGGGGCATCCCCATCAAATATAACTTGTTTCCCATTTTACCTTTTATGGTGCCGGTTTCCCATTTGTAATCCTTCTTCTCCATTCCATCTAATAAAATATCCATATCCTGTAAAGTGTAAGTTCTTGCATTAGAAACTGCCCCATCCCAAGCAATGACAATAGGAAGGATCGGAATGATGTAGGTAAAAATTATCTGCTGCCATGTCATGGGTCTCACCATAGCAGTAATAATCAACACGGTAATGATATTGATTGGAAATGCAATCCACCAGATCCATTTGGGAAAGCTGTTATCACTTATTTCATAAGCCAGAAATGGCTGTTTGGATTTTTGAGCTTCCTTCAAAATATCTTTGGCAATTTCGGGGGTCATATGATGTAAGCTACAAATCATGGTTCGCAAACCTTTTTTGTCTGGGTCAAAATCAGCAGCGTTTTGGAAAGTTTCACAATAATCAACACCCTCAATTTTGGCACTGTTATATTCCTGAATCGCTTTTTTGTGAGGATATAGGTCGCTGAGAGTGAGAAGTATATCTTTGTTTTCTTTTTTCAATTTTTGATAAACCTGCGGCATCGGTCCACCGCTTCCTGAGCAAAGGTCATAGATATGTTTTGAGTTGGTGCTTCCTAAAGCTTTATTAATCAGTTTGATAAGATCCTGAGAAGAATTGATCAATTTATGGACAGCAATAATATATTGTGTCATGCACTCCCTCAGCCAACCAGGAAACCAATGAAAATCTTCAAATTCAAAGAGGTGTATTCGTTTCATATTAAGCTAGATTAATGGGACTTAATTTACAACACTTTGTGATGAAAATAAAAATGGAATGTATCAGGCTGAGAATATCCTAATACTCACGTGATAGTCGTCTGACCACTTGTAGTGGTCTGACGACTGTATTTTCAACATAAAATCCCCGATCCTGTTAACTTTCAGAATTCGGGATAATGCATTGTTAGACCATTAGTTCATCATCTTTTGTAGGGAAGGAGGACGAACCGAAGTGTTTTTGATGCTGTTGGGATCCTCTACATTGATGAGTCTTCCCCAGTCATTATTCCAATGACCGAAGACCCCATCAACCGTCATATCGAAATTGCTTCTCTCGTTATCTCCACAATCACCATTTGGGCGAGCTCCCCATGACCAAGCCAACCATCCAATGCCGAGCTCTTCACACCGCTGAATGCAATATTGATATGGAAAAGCTGTTTCGCAGTCATATCCATTAGCCTGTGGCCCTTCTCCAAAGAGGAAAGGTATGGTGTCCTGAACAACCTTTTCAAAGAAATTGTCCATTCTGATTTTAGAGCTATCAATTCCATCTACCCAATAGGTATGCACTGAAAACATGGTCATTTTCAGCGGGTCATGATTAAATACTTCTTTCCAGCTTCTGGCTATCACATGCTCATCTTTACCCCAGTCGGGCGCATCTACAATAAGAGGCATGGTATATCCTTCATCTCTTAAGACGGTGATCGCATCGGTATAATTAGCAATAAAGGTTGAATCATCATGGTCTTTACCCACTTCATTGGCAATGTTTAGCAATACCCACTTTTTGTGTTTGTTGATTACTTCTTTCACATCATCCCTTTTCCAATAATCCATCACAATGGGCAATTTAGACCAGTCTCCC
>JBNLGO010000025.1:0-30386 GCA_050306095.1 Cyclobacteriaceae bacterium | reverse complement strand
TCTTTTATTTGATTATTACGTATAAAAAAATCAGCGATTACCGTTTCCATTAGAACGACTCATTTCTTCAAATTCTGACTTAGAATATTTCCAGCGTTTGTGCGACCATAACCAATCGCTGGGGTGTTTTTGGATAAAGTTTTCCAACTCTTTGGAATAGGCTTCGATCAATTCGTTTTTCTCTTTATCATGTGGCGGCTCTCCTAATAATTTAGCCTCTATTTCGTAATATCCTCGTTTAACCCTTTTCATGCCTATAAACGCCGCGGCGCCTTTAGTGAATCGAGCGAGGGTATCACTTCCAACAAAAAATGCCGATTCAATTCCCATGAAAGTTGTCCAATATTTTTCTTCACTAAAAGCAGGCATCTGGTCAGCAACCAGTGCGAAAGCGTGAACACCCGTTTTATTTCTTTTGATGATTTCCCGCACTGCATTTGATTTAGGGATAGGGGTGCCTCCAAATCTTTTTCTGTTCTCCAACATCAACCGGTCAAACCACTTGTTTGATAACGGTTTATATACCGCCTCTGCCGGATAATCACAATTTGCATTAAAACCATAAAGGATCCATTCCCAATTAGCGATGTGGCCAGCCATACATATTACGGATCTACCTTGTTTAAACTGATTAGTTAACACATCGATGTTACTGAATTTTACTCGCTTGCGAATATCCTCCACAGACATGTTAAAAGACTTGGCCATTTCTACGATCACATCTGAAAGGTTGCGATAAAATTGCCACATTATTTTCTTGATTTCTGCCTCACTTTTCTCCGGAAAGCTTCTACGTAGATTGGATAAAACTACATCCTTTCGGTATCTCACAATATAGCATGCAACAAAACTTAATATATCGGACAGTAAATAAAGAGCTGAAAAAGGTAAGTAAGAAATCAACTTTATGATCATCGAGGAATTGTCTTTCGAACCTAAACGGTTATTTGGTCAAATTGGTCTGGCGCAAATTTATAAATGATTTGCATTGGATAACTATTAATCATCAGGCTTTTTCTTTTAAATACAGAATGACCTGTTATTTTTGCCCAAAAATTAGCCCCTTAATTTTATGGAAAGAAAAGCGTGGAGGATGGTGCCAAAAGCAGGTAATATTAAAAACCTGCAACTTGTTAATGAAAGCATTGATGATCCGACATCAAATGAAGTGCAAATTTCAGTTAAATCTATCGGACTTAATTTTGCCGATATTTTTGCAATGTATGGTTTGTATGGAGCGACTCCTGAGGGTTCTTTTGTGCCAGGACTGGAATATGCTGGCGTAGTAGAAAAAGTTGGGGGTGGAGTAACAACTTATAAACCAGGCGACAAGGTGATGGGGGTGACTCGTTTTGGTGGATACGCTTCTGTTGTAAATGTGGAACAGGAATATGTCACCTTACTTCCGGTGCATTGGACCTTTGAAGAGGGGGCAGCATTTCTCGTGCAGGTAATGACAGCGTACTGGGCATTGATCGAACTTGCCGATATGAAACAGGGGGAAACGGTGCTCATACATAGTGCGGCCGGAGGAGTAGGTCTTTGGGCAAACAGAATTGCCAAAAATCTTGATGGATTCACCATTGGAAGTATCGGGTCGAATTCGAAAGTTGGTTTGCTTAAAGAAGAAGGTTATGATGATTATATCGTTAGAAGTAAATCTTTTCGAACTGATTTAAGACAAAAATTAAATGGTAGGCCTTTAAACATTGTACTAGAATGCATCGGCGGGCAAATATTTTTGGATAGTTATCTGAATATGACCCTGATGGGGAGGATGGTGGTATATGGTTCCGCCCGATATGCTCAAACAGGTCAGCGACCTAATTATTTAAAGTTAGTATGGCAATATTTTAAGCGGCCAAAGCTCGATCCCCAGCGCATGATTGAGCAAAACAAATCCGTTTTTGGCTTTAACCTGATTTATCTCTATGAAATGAAGGAAAAAATGGGTGAAATTTTGGAGGATTTGAAGAGGTTTGATTTAGGCAAACCAAAAGTGGGACATTCGTTCCAATTTGAAGAAATGAAAAAGGCTATTCAACTATTTCAGACAGGAAAAACTACCGGAAAGGTGGTTGTTAATGTGGATTAGGATTCGTTAATAAGCTCGGGTTCGGAAAGGTTTTTTACGATTGGTAAACTGAAACTAAAGGTACTGCCTTTATCAATTTCACTTGTTACCCAAATATTGCCGTTATTCTGTTCTACAAAGTCTTTACAGAGAATCAGGCCTAGGCCAGCGCCTGTTTCCTGGGCAGTGCCTTCTTTAGAGTAATTTTCAAGTTTAAAAATATTTTCCAAATGTTCTTCATCAATCCCTGTACCATGATCAGTAACTGAAATGACGGCAGTGTCATTTAATACTTCTGCCTGTATTTCTACCAACCCTTCTTCAAAAGAAAATTTCAAGGCATTGGAGATCAGATTTCTTAACACAAGCTTGATCATTTCCAGATCGGCTACCACATTTATTTCTTCATCTACCTCATTGATTATTTCAATAAACTTTTTGTCAGCCTGAGGTTTTAGAAGTTTGATTAGTTCATGGGTGATTTTATTGATGTTGAGGATTTGAGGCTTGAGCTTCACACCCTGCATTTGACTTTTTGCCCAGTTCAATATGTTTTCCAGGAAGTTAGTGGTGTTTTCTACTTTGTTCAATAGATTACCTGAGAGCGACTTCAGTTCGTCAATCGTCACAGCCCCTTTATTAAGTAATGTTAACGTACCCTGAAGCGATTTTAACGGGCTTCTGAAATCATGCGAAACAATTGAAAATAATTTGTTTTTCAATTGGTCCATGTGTTTCAGGTTCTTGTTTTGCTCTACTAATTTTTGTTCGGCATCTATTCTTTCACTGATATCAAACTGTACCAGGTAAATTTGATTTTCCTTTTGATCATTTCTAAGTGGCACAAACACTGTATCTACCCAAAAAGTGCTTTCATCCTTTTTAAATTGACATAATTCGCCTCGCCAGTATTTTTTATTTCTTACGGAAGGCAATATTTCATCCTTAAAAAGATCTCTTTGATCATAATTCAGTAGTTCTTCAAAGTTGGTGTCTATTAAATCGCTCGTTCTGTATCCCGTTGATTTTGTAAACATTTCGTTGACAGATTCGATTTTACCATCCTGATAAAGTATAGCTACTAATGCCGATTTATTTAGCGCTTGGTTTTGGCTATCCAACTTATCATTAAGATGCTCTACCATATTTAATGTAGCCGCCAGTTCTTCTTTTTGATCTGATATTTCCCTGTTTTTATCTTTTAATAAAACGATAGATCTTTTACCGTTTTTAATAATTAACAAGTAGATGAGTATTACTGACCATGTAGCGATCAATAAAAACAAAATAACTATGTTGGGATAGTTTGCCGAAGCTTTCCTGGAATCATTGTCCGTAATTTCTAAAACAGAAAGTAGCGTGCCATTAACCATCATAAAGTAAAATGGTAATTTGTTGTCAGAAACAAATTTTAAAGGCAATACTAACATGAGTTCCGCGATTGCGGTGATTCTCGATGAAGTGGAAGAAGGTGTGAAAAAGGAAGATGCAAACTTGGTTAAGCTTATATCAGGAGTGATCTGATATAATGTCATTTTAGAATTTTTCTTACATGAAAATTGATATTTTTCAGGTGTAATGAAACTAAAATGACTTTTTATACTACTTAAATTTGATTTTAAAAATGAAGTGGAATTTGTAAATACATTAAATCTATTTTGTAGGTCAATACTACTATTTATAGCTTTTTCATGTAAAGGATGGATGGTAGTGTTTTGAAAACTTAAGGTGGAGTTAATTTTATTGTTTAAAGAGCAAATTTTGAAATTTTCAAATAGAGGATCAGGATTGAATAAATTAGTTTCCAGATCAATAAAAGAGTGATTACTATAATTATTCAGCGGATTGATTAATGCGGAGCGGTCGGTCTGATAGTTGTTCGCCATTGACTGAAAAATGCCGCCTATGAAATAGAAAAAGAATAAAATTAATTTTCTTGAGTAAATACCAGAATACCTATCAGTCAATGTCACTAAGTCGCCTTATAGTTATATTAACAATAAAGTGATTTTTCTTCTTTTTTGTTTTGATGAAATGGGAAAAGCTAAGTGTATAAATTACATGAATTAAAAATTCGGGTATTTTTTATAATTTATTAGAATATATATAAGCATCTTCTCAGAACAATTAGTATCAATTAATAATTCTGAATCGCTCTGGAAAATAATTAACGCTTATTGTTGTCCACATTAACATTATAATTAACATTCTTAGAAATAAATTAAAAGACAAAAAAAATCCCCTCCTGATTGGGGAGAGGATCGTATATTTCTTGCATTAATAACTGTTTCTATCCAGGAACTTTCGTGAACGAAACATCCATTGAAACTGTTTGTAAGTTTAATGGAGGATTGTCAGCAGGGAAAAATGAGAAATCAGATATAGTTCCGCTTAGTGTAGTGCTGGAGACAACAAAGTCACTCAGGTTTAATGGCACTGTTACCGGGGTTCCTCCCTGTTCAGTATTGATTGAAATAGTCAAAACTTTTCCATCAGATGAAATTAGCCAAGAACCAGTTTCATCTGGAGCAGTAGTTTCACCAATACAGACATATAACATTTTTTGATCTTTTGTTAATTCAACAGCTGTTTTACTTGGATCCTGACAAGGTCCTGCATTTGCCAGGATACCTCCGAACAATAATGTTATATCTTGACCTGCTGGCAATACTGTTTGGGTACCACCAGTATACTCCGCGGGAACTTCATAGGGTGTTTGAGCATTTAATGTGGCAGATGTTATTACCCATGTACCGACAACAGGACTAACTTCTTCCTCATCTTTACAACTTGACAGGAATGTCAAAGCTCCTACCCCTAATATCAAAGCAATAGCCACTATCGTTGACTGCGCTCTTTTTAGTAATTCTGTTTTTTTCATAATCAATTCATTTTATTTAAGAAAACCAGATTAAAATTTAGGTCATGATACAATAATTACGATTTATTAACAAGAAAATTATAATATGTATAATAGAGCGTGTAGGAAGAAGAGAGAAATTGTAATTTTTTCAATATAAATGCACCTATTCTACAGATAGGTTAACTATTGAAGTAAAAAAAAGAAAAAACACACACCATATTAAATTCTTTATAGCCTTGTTTGTTCTTTAATCTCGTTTTGCACAGAGTCTAAGCAAGGAATCAAGAAATGTCAGGGATTTTGAAGCTGTTCATGTAGGAAGTGGGATCGATATGGTTTTTGTCAAATATGATCAATATAAGCTGGAAATCGAGTTCAATTCTGATATCGATGAAATCATTACGGTAGTGATGTATATTATTAGGGTAATCCGGAGTTGACAAACATTGATTCATCATTGGGAAGCGACTTCCATATAAAAAAGAATTTTAAAGCATCACTGTTTTGTTTTTTAACCAGTACTTGCTATCATAACTCTTCAAATTATTTTATGGATAGACCTTAGTAAAAAATTATAATACTGTTCAAATTTTGCTTGTGCCGCTATTATATTAATTTAGTATGAAGCAAAATTTATTGATCGCATGCCGGAAAAATCATTAACGCTAAATTTATCTAATCTATATTGTTATTTCGTGGAGGAAAACAGTTTTGATGATGTTTTCCTGAAATTAGATGGAAAAAAAATATGGCCGAAAAATAAGAAAATGAAGCATATGATGATGGATACTTCTGTAGAGCTCAATGTGGAAATAAAAGGAGTGAAAATCGATCAGCAAATTGTAATAGAGCTTTGGGACTACGATTGGCTATCATCCAATGATCTGCTAGGAACATTTTCGTTTACAATAGAAGGAGTGAGTGGCCCATTTACTACAGATATGAAAAGGAATAAAGAAGAGACAGACAAAGCCAAATACACACTTGAATGGGAAGTTTTTTAATTTTTTCTTTCTGCCACGACTTACCTCAGTAAAATGTTTTAAATTAGCGCCCTGAAAATTAAAATCAATTAGATATGTTTGATGCACCCATTGGCTCAGGAGCCCAAATATTTGTACTTATTGCAGTAGGTATTATTTCAATTGTTGCAGGAATAATGCACATCGATATTTTTAAAGAGGTCAATAAAAAATCATCTGAAGATAAAGATTAAGGAAAGCTCGCTTTTTGAGCAAATTTAGGCCTTAAATGAAAAAAGCTTAAGTCTGCGAGAGACTTAAGCTTGTTTCGAGTAGGCTGTGGTTTAAAATAAACCTCTCAAATATAGTAAATTTTTTAATTCAGTTTAGTACCAAACTCATATTCCTCACCAAAAACTCGATATTGGTCAAAAATAGATCGTACAGCCCAGTTAATGTACTTGTTATTTTTGTTGGGATTGCCAAATAGGGTAGTAGCGTATCCCTGCCAGACTACACTTTTCTGTTTCCTGTCCCAAAGGATCACGATGATTGTCCCCTCATACATTTTATACTTTACCGGTTCATATTCTTCATCCTCATTTTCGGTCATGAGCCAGTTGGTAAAATCCGGTTGATAAAATCCATTGAATTTAAATTCATCATAAAACATTTTATAGGAGACAAGAATATCAGGGCGCTTGTCTTTTAATTTGTATCCCTGTAATCTCATTCTTCTTTCAATGGCTTCTTCTATGGCCACGCGTTGCTCTAACGAATCATTGTTAATACCAATATCCGTCATAAAACCGAAGGAGTTATAATTTTTAAATTTTCCCCGGTAACTGTAGTCAGACTCTACGAGGTATTCGTTCCTTAGACAAGAACTGAATACTCCCAATGCTAAAAGTAAGATTAGATACTGTGTTTTCATGGATTACTGCTTGAACTACCTCTAATATAATAACTATTTGCCTGAGTATGAATCTCAAAACAATATTTTTTGAATTGGCTATACAACAAAATAATATAGAAAATTGTTGTAAGGAAAAATACAAAAATGTAAAAAAAATGGCTAGAGGTAGATGATGATTAATTGCATCAATCCAATTAAAAAGCCTAGAATTCCTCCTAATACTTCGATAAACCGAAATTCTTTGCTCATTATAGAGTAGAGTATTTGTTCTAATTTATCCGTAGAAAAAGCTGACACTTTGTTGGCTACAATACTTTCTACATCAATATCTTTTTCAAGTTTGTCAGAGAACTGGTTTAGAATTTCGGGAAGGATGTTTTGGAATTCTTCGTGTAGCGTATTTTTAATTTTGGCTTTTACGTCTCCATTCATAAACATGGACAGCATGGGTAAGGTGCTTTTCAACTTATTCTCCATAAAGTCTTCCAGCTTTTCATCCAATATTTTATTGATTTCCTGAGCTGTATCGGTAGAAGTAAATTGTGATTTTATATCTTCAAATGAAAACAACTCTGTTGCTACAATATTTCCCAATTTGGCCGCAAGTATATGCTGCCTTTTTGGGAAGATCCCCTGAATCGAAAAAAATAGTATTTTAATTTTCTTCTTTGGGTGGAATAACATTTTGATGGCAATGTAATTTGTAATCCAACCGATAAGTGCAGATATAAATGGTATTGTATATATAAACATGTGTGTCTCCATAAGAAAGGGGGCAAAGTAATGGCAAATATTTTTAGAATGCAACCTGATTTTAGGAGGAAATTTTGGTGAATATTTTGATTGACTATGGATGAAATGAAATATTTAGTATTTTGTCGTCTGATAAATTTATCCTGATTATGAAATATCTATCACTCATCTTCGCTGCACTTATTCTATGGTCTTTTAAAGGCCAGGACAACAATTTTGATGAACGCCTCTTACGTCATAATGAAAAAGAGATTAAGACCACGTTTGATGTAGATCAAAAGTTTTATGGTTTGTACAAAGGCAGAAAAAGTGGGTTTCTTCAGCTGAATAGTGATGGTACGGGTTCTTATAAATATGACTACCAGGCATTCCTTCCGGAAAATTGTGAGGCCGGGGAAATAGCTTTTAACTGGGGCTTTATTCTTGATGATAAAGGAGAACCTCTCAAATTTGAAAGATCATATGGATATTCCTATCCCATATTGTATAGCTGTAGTGGTGCAAATAGTTTTCAGGGATGCACTAAAACCAGTTTGGTTGATTATATCCTTGTATATAAAGACGGAACAATGACGGTTTCTTCCTCTGATGATTGGAAGAAGCAGTAATCTAATATCAAGCTCTTTTAAACTCAAATATTGTTATTTCCGGTAGTATTCCCACTCTACCTGGATAACCCAAAAATCCAAAACCCCGATTAACATACAGGTATTGCTGGTTTTCCTGGTATAGATCAGCCCATTGTTTGTAAAGATATTGTGATGGGCTCCATCTGAAATTCCCTATTTCTATGCCGAATTGAAAACCATGTGTATGTCCAGCAAAGGTCATGTCAATGTCCGAATACTTGGGACGTATTTCTGCATCCCAGTGACTAGGGTCGTGCGAAAGAAGTAACTTTACAGGAAGGTCTTCAGTTCCGGAATAAGCTTTGCCTAAATCCCCATACTTTGAAAAACGTCCTGCACCCCAATTTTCCACACCAATGACCCCTATACTTTCCTGATCAACGGTTAGCTTACGATTTTCATTCAATAATATATCCCAACCCATTTCCTTGTGCCCTTGAATGAGTTTTTCTAAGTTCTTTCTTTTAGCCTGCTCACTTGACCAATACCGGTAGTCTCCATAATCATGATTACCAAGTGTGGAGAATACTCCAAGTGGTGCTTTCACTTGTTTAAACACATCAAAATACTCATCTAATTCATCCGATTCGGTATTGACTAAATCGCCTGTGAAAAATATTGCGTCTGGCTTTTCATTGAGAAGCATATCCACACCACCCTGAACAGCAGTTTTATTATAAAAACTTCCGGAATGGATGTCTGATAATTGGGCAATGCGTATCCCGTCAAAAGACGACGGTAGATTAGGGAGTGTAATGGTCTTTCTCCTTATTCGGTAATCGTAAGCGCCGGAAATCACCCCAAATGTCAACGTAGAAAGGGGGATGGCAGCTGCTGCAATTGAAGCTTTCCGCATAAAGTCTAGTCGCTCTACCGGGTCAACCTTTTTTTCTTCAGAAAAGATGGAAAAGGCCTGGTTAAAGACCCATACTATTCCACGACGCATATCATCTATCAGGATAAATATTAACCCAAAAGTTTTGGAAAAATATATGGTACCTAGGCTGACAATGATAAAACTTCGAAAGTATTTTGGTAAATGGTCTGGTATCGCAACATTATATGCTACCACAGCAAGGATACTAAACGCTGTGATTCCCCAATAAAGTGAAAATAATATTCTTTTGGCAAGTAATGATGCGCCATCAAACAGTGGTCTGATTGCATAATAGGCATATAAGTCTATTGCCAGAAACAGAATACTTAGGAAAGCTATTTTGGTCAGTTTATCCATGGAGGAAGGAAATATGGAAGGGGCTGAACTACAGTTCAGCCCCTATTATAATTAACTTTTTGTTTTACTATATTTTGCTCCGGCGATATCAGCTAATAAATACATTACCGGTACAATTACCAGGGTAAGGAAAGTAGCAAAAGTAAGCCCGAAGATAACTGTCCAGGCCATTGGTCCCCAGAAAGTGACATTATCACCACCCATGTATAAGTTAGCGTCAAACTGCGTGAAGAAACCGATATAGTCGATATTCAAGCCTATAGCCATTGGTACCAAACCAAGCACTGTCGTGATGGCGGTCAATAGCACAGGTCGCAATCTTGTTTTGCCCGCTACTTTGATAGATTCTAATAATTCATGGTATGGCAATCGATCATTTGGCCCCAAGCCAAGCTCAATACGTCTTCGTTTTCGTACCAGATTGGTGTAGTCGATCAATACAATGGCATTGTTTACCACCACTCCGGCCAGAGAAATAATTCCGATACCTGTCATGATGATAATGAAATCCATATTGAACACCACAAGTCCAAGGAATACACCAATCGTACTAAATAATACCGAAGCCATGATGATAAATGGTGCTGTCAATGAATTGAATTGAGCGACGATGATTAAGAAAATAGAGAATACAGCAATGGCCAAAGCTTTTGCTAAGAATAAACCGGATTCGGCCTGTTCTTCCTGTTCTCCTGTAAATTTGTAATCATATCCTTCCGGAAAATTCAATTCGTCCAATATTAATTTTAATTCATTGACAATCTCGTTTCCATTATATCCTTCCAATACATTTGAATAGAGAGAAATAACTCTGTCTAGATCCTTACGCTTAACAGATCCATAGGTAGAAGAATATTTGATATCGGCAATTGAAGAAATTGGAATCTGCTTTAGATTTCCTTTATTATCCCTAAAAGTTACTCGTTTGTTGATCAGGGCATCTACATCATAACGATACTCATCTTTTAGCCTTAGCTGTATCGGATAATCATCTTCACCATCTTTGAATTTAGATATTTCCAATCCAAACAATGCCGTTCTTAATTCCGAAGCCACCTGGCCGGTAGAAAGTCCGAGTCGTTGTGCTTTGTCTCTATCTATTTGGATCAGCATTTCAGGTTTTCCTGTTTCCAGGTCTGATTTTAATTCTTCTAACCCTCTTACTCCAGAGTTTTCAATGGCCTTTTTTACCATATTGGAAACAGAGATCAGCTTTTCGTAATTTTCTCCTGAAATCTCAATGTTAATCGGCTTACCCACTGGAGGGCCAACTGCGTCTTTATCAACAGTGATTTCCACACCAGGATATTTTTGAACTAAATCCCTTATTTCATCCATAGCCTCCTGGGTATTGACTCCACCTCGTTTTTCATATTCAAAAAATGAAATGTTGATCATCGCTTTGTTAGGAGTCGCTTGTGCCCCAACAAATTGGTTAGGATCACTGGCGCCTTCTCCTACTTTAGCGATGATGGATTCCACGCCGATATCATACTTTTGCATGATATCAATGATGTCTTTCTCCACTTTCATGCAAAATTCATTGGTAGATTCGATATCATAGCCAATTGGTTCCTCCATTAGTACCGTAATGAAATTCGGCTCATTAGGAGCAAATAAATTGACTTTTGGAGACCTCACTCCTAATAACATAAATGTGGCTACCAGAAGAACAACAGTTCCTATCAGAAATGCCAATGGCCTTTTACCGTGTAAGGCATAGTCGATAGTATTAGAATAAACATTTTCTAAAAAGGGAATTAATTTATTCTGAAACCAATTCACACTCGGATTTAAAATGAAAATTGTGAATGGCAAGGCGATAGCAATTAACATAATAATATTGCCAAGGAAGATTACTTCTATGAAATAAAAACCGAATGCACAAGCTACAAGTATTCCTACAATGATCGCCATTGCTTTTTTCTTCATTTTCTTTTCCTCTAATCTCATATAGACAGAAGTCAGCATGGGATTGATAACCAAGGCTACAAACAATGAAGAAGATAAAACAATGATCAATGTGATAGGAAGGTACTTCATAAACTCTCCCATAATCCCCTGCCAGAAAGCTAAAGGAACAAAAGCCGCCAATGTAGTCATGGTACTGGTAATAATCGGCCAGGCTACTTCACCCACACCTTCTTTAGCTGCCTTGATAGGAGAGAGGCCTTCCTGCATTAATCGATAAATATTCTCCACAACCACGATTCCATTGTCAACAAGCATTCCTAATGCCAGGATCAACCCAAACAGTACCATCATATTAGCAGAATAACCGATTGTACCAAGGATCATAAATGACATGAACATCGATAGAGGTATCGCTATTCCTACAAAAAGGGCGTTTCGTAATCCCATAAAAAACATCAACACCAATACAACTAATATCATACTTGTGATTATGCTATTCTCAAGGTTAGCCACCATACTTTTTGTAAACTTTGACTGGTCGTTCGTAATGGTGATTTCCAGATTGTCAGGAAAGCGATCTCTTTTGGCTTTTTCAATTACCTTATTGATTTTTTCAGCGGTAAGAATAAGGTTTTCGCCTCCACGTTTTACCACATCCAATGTGACTACTGGCTCCAATTTATTTCTGGCAAAACTCTTGCGTTCTTCGTAGCTGTCGGTCACATTTGCTATGTCTTCGACGTAAACAATACGCTGGTCTTCATCTTTGACAATTACCTTTTTAATTTCATTAACTGTCTTAAATTCACCATCTACACGCAAAGACCTTCTAAAATCTCCAGATAATATATTTCCTCCTGAAAGCGTTACATTTGCATTTGCAATGGCGCTTTGAATATCAGAGAAACTAACCTGCATGGCTTCCATTTTATGAATATCTGCATCAATGCGGATTTCGCGTTCTCTTGCGCCACGGACTTCACACTTGGAGATTTCAGAAAATTTTTCAATTTCCTCTTCCAGGTATTCTCCAAAAGATTTTAGCTCGTTAATACTGTAGTTCCCGGAAATATTCACAAACATGATGGGCATTTCCGTCAAGTCAATGTCCATCACAGATGGGTCTGTGTCCAGGTCATTCGGCAGCTCACGCTTAGCCCGATCTACAGCATCTTTAACATCCTGCAGAGCCTTGGGAATTTCCGTATCCGGGTTAAACTCGATGATGATGGATGAATAATCCTGTACTGATGTAGAGTTAATATCTTTTACCCCGGAAATCGACTGCAATTCTTTTTCAATGGGTCGAGTGATCAGGTTTTCTATATCAACAGGAGGGTTTCCGTTATAAGGAGTACCTACATAAATAGTAGGGATAACTACTTCGGGATAACTTTCTTTGGGGATTACGATATAGGTAAATACCCCAAAGACGAAAATCATGAAGGTTAAAACAAATACTACAGTTTTATTGTCGATTGAATAGGAGCTCAGTTTAAACTCCCTGGTATAATTTTTATTTTTTTCCTGGTCCATGCGTTGTCTTGTTATAAAACACTGTCAACTATTTTTAATGGAGTTCCATCTATCACTTCCTTAAACCCGTCTTTGATCAAGTCTTCACCACCCTTCAATCCTGATATGATCATGGTATTGTTCTTATAAGTCATGCCACTTTTAATATGGGCTTTCTTCGCTACTACTTGTTCGCCACTATTCTCTGTTATAAAAACATATTCACCAGACATATCTTGTTGGATTAAATTCGTAGGAACGATGGAGGTATTATTCTCTTCGAAATCCTTGATTTTTAAAACCGCTATTAAATTTGGCTTCACTTTGAAATCAATTTTAGGAAGTTGGACTTCTACAGAAAAAGTTCTGTTTTGCAAGTCGATCACCTGGCCGATAGCTGATATTCTCGACTTGATGGTTTCATTGATCGCTGGGAATTCGATGATCACAGAATCACCTTTTTTAAAAGAGTTAACATATGATTCTGATACATCTGCTGAAACATATAATCCTGAATGATTAACAATTTGAGCAATCCTTGTTCCACCCATAGCCATCTCTCCTTCGTTAACAAATACATTTTCAATCGTTCCATTGAACGGTGCTTTCACATATGTTTTGCTGATTTGCGCTTTTACATTTGCAATTTGTTGCTCTAAAGATTCCTTATTGTTTTTAGCTTCAAGGTACTGTATTTCTGTTCCAATCTGTTTTTCCCACAAATTAGCTTGCTTGCGGAATACTTCAGCGGCAAGCTCATGTTGTGTCTCCAGTTGTGCCAATTGTTTTTGTAATATCTGGTTGTCCTGTCTGGCAATTAGCTGACCAGCCTTTACAAAATCACCTTCTATCACGTTCACACTTAGAATAGCTCCTACCGATTGAGTACTCAGGATGACGTTTTTCTTAGATTTCACAGATCCACTCACTTCAACCATGTGGGTGAATTTACCACTGGTTACAGGTACCGTTGTCACTAAAGTGGCTTTTCGGTTTTGTTTCGCAAATTCCGGATCGAGCTTTGAGATTTCTTCTTCCAGTTTTGTGATTTCTTCTTTTAGCTCATGTTGCTGGCTTTTTAATTCTGCTAATTCTTCTTTTTTCTTAGCCGCTTTGTCTGCCTTTTCGCAGGCGAATGCCACGAACAGAATAAGTAAGGTCGCTATGATTTGATTCAGTTTCATTTTATTACAGGGATTTTAATTTTCTAATAAGATTCCAAGGGCTTTTTCGTAATCTACTTTTAGTAGCAAGGAATTTAGTAAAGCATTTAAATAGAGGGATTGCGAGACTTTATATTCATTGTCTGCATCCATTAATTCGATACTTGATCCTATTCCTTCCTGGTATTTAATTTTAGTTACGTTGTATACCTCTTCAGCTAGCTCCATGTTTTCTTTTTGGTTTTTTAATTCTTCCAGGCTATTAATTAGAAGTATTTTGGTGTCTTTTATTTCATTGTTAATAGACCTCTCCAGATTGCTCTCACGTAGTTCATATTGAGATAATGTTATTTTATTTTGCTGTATTCTTTTACTTTTTTTCAAACCATCAAAAATTGGTAATGATGCAGTAATTCCTAACATTTCATAGTTGAACCAATTTTGATTACTAAATGTAAATAAGTCTTTACTTGTTTGAGTACCTGCATTCCAACCAAAATTGAAATAGAAGTCCATCCGGGGTAAATATTGAACTTTATTATTCCTTAGGTCTAAAGTTGCCAATTCTTTCCTCATGGATAATATTTTATATTCAATTCGTCTATTCGCATTCACTTCTGCATTAATCACGCTTGAATAATCTGTTTTAAAATTCGAGGGTCTGTCAGCAATTTTTAAGTTTACCTCATTAGGCAAGCCCATATTATATTTTAAAATGTCCTTAGAAAACTCAAAATCTCGTGTAGAATTTTCGAGGGATGTCTTGATATTGTTGAATTGCACTTTGGTTCTACTTACTTCAATTTTTTCTGTAAAACCATTTTCATACATGATGGTTGTTTCTTTTAAAAGACTGTCCAACCGGTTATAGTTAGCTTGTATAGTGTTTAGTGATTCTTCGGCCACCAAAACTAAGTAGTATGCTTTTTTTATGGCGGAAGCAACATCAATTTTGGTTTGAATATGTTCCTTTTGAGTAAGCTCTTTTAGCGTTTTGGCTGCCTGTAAACCAACAAAATAAGAGCCATTAAATATCATTTGTGTTGCTCGTATTCCTATGTCACCACCATAGGTGGTTCCAAATTGTACAGGGACTGTTTTTGCTCCGGGAGGTGGATCCGGAAAAAATTCTGCTGGTAAAAATTGAGTCCTTAATTTCAAATTTGCATTAAAATCTGCAGAGGCATTTATTTGGGGCAAACCTTCTGAAGTAATTTCTCCAACATAAGCTTTTTGCTTGTCAATTTCGAGTTTCGAAATGTTTACCAGTTCGCTGTTTTCGAGTCCATATTGCAAGCATTCCTCCAAATTCATGGTGACTACCTCACCTTCCTGCGCAAAGGATTGCAGACTGGTAGTCAGGAGTAGAATTAAGATTAATATGTAATAATTATTTCTCATGGATCAGTTGTTTATTATAGCTTTTAAATAATTCAAGTCCTTTTTCTGAAAGTATTCCATAGGTAAAATGGTCGAGAAGTTGATGTTGAATATCATAAAGGGAGTTTGCTTTATGATCAAAAAATTCATTGTCAAACGACAATTGGATTTCCATCAGCCGAAGCGAGGATAAAATGCCGACGTTAATTTCTTTTCGAAAATACCCTTCTTTAATTCCTGTGTTCAGGGATGATTCTATTTCTTTATAAAACACATTGCGTTCAAACTGCTGATAGATTTTCCAGGCCTTTTTATAGTATCTCTTTAAGTCGCGCAATACGGTCGCGTGCATATTGTTGAAGTTTTCCCGAAGAATGATGGATAGTTTAAAAAGGTGCTCTACTGCATTGGCTGAATTTTTCCGAAGGCTTTCCATAACCTCACATTCACGTTCCATATATATTTGAGTGGCTGTGATAATTATTTCTTCCTTATCTTTAAAATGCGTATAAATCGTTTTTTTGGAAATACCCATTTCCCGGGCAATGTCATCCATTGTTACTCTTTTTATCCCGTCTTTTAAAAAGAGCTGAACAGAAGATTCGATAATCTGTGATTTTGTTTCTTCGGTCTTTAAATCCATTGCGCAAAACTCAGGAAACTTTTTTGTTTTTCAAAGTTTCTAAAGCCTTTAACTCATTGAATTAAAAAAGGTTCTGTTTACGCTGATTTTTTTTGTAGAATAAGGATAAAGGGTTGTAATTTGATGGTTTTGGTAGCCGAATTTGTAATTCATAGTAGATAGTGGTTGGAAAAGAATACTTTTTGTGTCGTAGTAATGACGTTTTTCTGTCGGTCAAGGTTTTTGGTAAGGGCAAAAAAAACGTGCTTGCATTTCATGGTTACGGGCAGGATGCTGAAGTATATAAATTGTTGGCAAATGATCAAACTGATATTACGCTATATTCCTTTGATCTTTTTTGTCACGGTAGTAGTGCTTTTCCTGAAAATGAATCTCCTGTAACACATAATGAATTGAAAAAACTGTTGGAGGATTTTCTTCAAACTACTGGTATAAAATCTTTTCAACTTATAGGGTTTAGTATGGGTGGAAAATATGCATTGAGTATTGCCTATAATTTCCCAAGGATGGTGAGTGATTTAATTTTAGTGGCTCCGGATGGTATTAAAAAGGATTTCTGGTATCAGTTTGCCACACAACTCAGTTTGCTTAGGGTAGTATTTAAAAGTGTTATAGATCATCCTAACTTTTTCAACCAGACAGCCAAGTTATTGGATTGGTTGAATTTGGTAGATGGTCGGGTTAGAAAATTCGCGGTAAATGAAATGAATACAAGGGAAAAACGAAGCAAGGTGTATTTCTCCTGGGTTTATCATCGCAAATTGTTCACCAATATACCTGAATTAGCGGCACTTATTAATAGCTATTCTATAAACGTATATTTTGTGTTAGGGAAATACGATCGCATTATTACTCCGGCATATATTGTTCCCTTGCAAAAATTATTGAAGAATTATCACATGCGGGAATTGAAATGTGGACATACCCGATTATTACAAAAATTTGTGTTAGAATATGATCATTTGATCACTTAATGATCTGCGGCTTTTTTGATTTCGATTTTTTCTTCCCGCTGTTTGATCTTTTCGAGGTATTTATCAAGATCTTCCTTTTTCTCATTGGTCCAGTCCATCAGGTCTGAAGCTTCAGGAACGTTAAGCAATACCTTGTCTTTAGCGTGCCGAAGATTGATTCCCTCCACCCACTCGATATGAATTTTTCCATTGACTCGGTACGACAGGTAAAATTTATATAAATTCTTATCGAGCATAATATAGGTTGAATAATATTTTTAAAAATGAACCTTCGGTAAATATAATTGCTAACTCCATTAAATTAGTAATAATTTTAAACTTAATTATCCACATTTTATGTCAATTGAAAATAAATTATTGATCAATAGCATTCCCTTCATTCTTATTTCGTTGATACTCAATTTGATGAGTGGATTTACGTTCAGTCAAACTTTATCAAAAGATTTTTATGAAAATGATTCACTCAGGTCAGTGGGTGATTTAGTCGATGGAAAAAAGGAGGGGGAATGGAAGTTTTATTATCCCAATGGAAATATTAGCAGCATTGAAAACTACGTCAACAATCAGCTCAATGGTAAAAGTATTTATTATGATCAATTTGGAAATTTAATGGCTGTTGAACAATGGGTGGATGGTTTACAAAATGATTCTTCTTTTTATTACCATGCCAATGGAGTTATTGAGAAAAAAGGTGTTTTTAAATCAGGACTCTATCAGGGGCAATGGCTTTTTTACTATGGAAATAAAGTGTTGAAGCGAAAAGGGAATTATCTTGATGGGCTTCCTCATGGTCAATGGGAGTTTTATAATGAACAAGGTATATTGATTCAAAAAGGAGCCTTTGTAAATGGTAAAGAATCTGGTGAGTGGAAATTTTATACAGATATTGGGAAGCCGGAATATTCAGGAAATTATAAGGAAGGTAAAAGAGTTGGTGTTTGGTATCGTTATACGAAAAAAGGAAAGAAGAAAGTATTCGAAAATTATCAATAGTGGAGGCTATTTACGATGCTACAGGCATGGAGAGCAGCAGTTTCCGTACGCAGGCGTTTATTTCCCATTTTTACAATTGCAAACCCCGCTTCTTCGGCATCATTAATTTCTTCTTCAGTAAAATCTCCCTCTGGTCCAATAAGGATCAGGTACGAATTACCACTTCTCGCTACTTTCGCCAAGTCTTGTGTCGAGGCATCTCTCAAGTGGGCTATATATTTTTCATTTTCCGGATGACTAATTTTGATAAAATCTCGAAAGCGGTTTAAAGAAATTTCAGGTAAAAATGTGCCACCACTTTGTTTAAGGGCGCTTATGGCTTTTAGTATTACTTTATTTTCATTTATGACAGTTCGCTCACTTCGTTGACATGTGATAAAGCTAATTTTTTGTATGCCAATTTCGACAGCTTTCTCTACAAACCAGGTAGTTCTGTCAATGCTTTTAGTGGGAGCTAAGGCTATATGTATCGGGAGGGGAGGATTTACATTTTTAGTAAGGTTTTCTATTTCAACCGTGCACTTACGATGGTTAGGTTGTGATATTATAGCCTGGGCAAGGTTGCCTTTGCCATCTGTTAATTCAATATGATCACCTGATTTCAGGCGCAGTACTTTCACAATGTGCCCCGATTCTTCCGGTGACAATTCAAAAGAGGATTGGGTTAAATCTGGATGAAAAAAAAGCATTACTTATTCAAAAGACTATTTACCAGGTCAATGTATTTTTGCATAGCCGTTGGGCTTTCCATACCACTTAGTTCACTCCAGGCATCAAACTTTGCAGCACCTTTAAAATCAAATCCACCAGGTCGCTCACCGCTTACATCACCTTCAGTAGCTTGTTTAAAAAGAGAATATAGTTGAAGGAGTGTTTGATTGTCAGGTCGTTCGGAAAGTGAGTTTACATCTTTTGATGCTTGTTCAAATTGAGCTTTTATATCCATCATCTAATAATTGAAAATAAAAAAAGGGAATCTAACTGAAAAGATTCCCTTAGTCAATATTTTATATCAACATTATCTGTTTTCTATCGGCACATATGGGCGCTCATTTTCACCTATGTACACCTGACGAGGTCTTCCGATAGGCTCTTTGTTTTCACGCATTTCTTTCCATTGTGCTATCCAGCCTGGTAATCTACCTAAAGTAAACATTACCGGGAACATCTGTGTAGGAATACCAATGGCATTCATGATAATTCCGGAATAGAAGTCAACGTTTGGATATAGTTTTCTTTGGATGAAATACTCATCCTGAAGCGCCACATTTTCCAGTTTTTTGGCAATGTCCAAAATAGGAGTGTCAACACCCAATTGATCAAGAATCTGATCTGACCATTTCTTCAAGATTTTAGCACGTGGGTCAAAGTTTTTATATACCCTGTGACCAAATCCCATTAATCGGAAAGGATCATTTTTATCCTTCGCTTTTTCGATATATTTCTCTACGTTTCCACCATCTCGTTCGATGCTTTCTAACATTTCGATTACAGCCTGGTTAGCTCCACCATGTAATGGTCCCCATAGAGCATTAATACCGGCAGCGATAGAAGCATATAAGCTTGCTTGAGAAGAACCTACAATTCTTACTGTAGAAGTAGAACAGTTTTGCTCATGATCTGCGTGAAGGATAAAAATTTTATCCATAGCATCTGCAATTACCGGATCAACCTCATACTTTTCTGAAGGTATTCCAAACATCATCGAAAGGAAATTCTCCACATAATTCAAGCTATTATTTGGGTAATTAAATGGAACACCCTGCTGCTTGTTGAAGGACATGGCTACAAGCGTAGGTATTTTACCAATTAGCCTATGAATGGTAGTATTTACTTTTTCCCAGGATCTGTTTGGATCGAGAGATTCCGGAAAAAATGCTGTTAAGGAAGTGGCTAGTGAAGATAGTATTCCCATTGGGTGCGCCTTAGATGGAAATCCATCAAGGATCTTTTTCATATCTTCATGAATAAGCCAATTGTCTTTAATGTCGCTGTTGAACTTTGCAAATTCTTGTTGAGTTGGCAAGCTACCGTAAATGAGTAAGTAAGCTACTTCCAAAAAAGAGGACTTTTCAGCCAATTGCTCGATCGGATATCCCCTGTATCTTAATATTCCTTTTTCACCATCAAGAAAAGTAATAGCACTGGATGTAGATCCTGTGTTTTTAAATCCTACATCTAATGTGATAACTTTACTTTCTGCTCTTAATTTACTTATATCAATCGCAACTTCACTTTCTGAACCTTCGATGATAGGTAGCTGGTACGTTTTACCATTAATTTTTAATTCTGCAAAATTCGACATTTCTAAAACTTATTATTATACATTATTATTTACCTAACAAAAAAATAGCGCATTATATTCCAAAACGCGCTAGTTGTATTAATTATCTCCTAATATTATTGGCAGACCATCCTTACTATTACCCACAATCACAACTTTGGTGTTTTGTGAATTTGCCAAATCGCGAGTGGCTTCTATCCCCCTCATTTTAAGTAGCTCATCTGTTAAACTACTATTGATGATAGCATTTGCCTGTGCTTCACCTTCTGCTGCAATACGCTTTCG
This sequence comes from Cyclobacteriaceae bacterium, assembly GCA_050306095.1. Lineage (GTDB taxonomy): Bacteria > Bacteroidota > Bacteroidia > Cytophagales > Cyclobacteriaceae > CAJXNP01. The sequence goes on along the minus strand of JBNLGO010000025.1, from coordinate 9,804 downwards.
TTCTGCTTCACTTTTTTCTTTTTCTAATCTAAATTGGTATGCTAATGCTTCCTGTTCTTGTTGAAGTTTGGCTTCAATAGCCTTATTAATTTGATCCGGGAGTTTAATCGATCTAAATAACAAAGCCACTACTTCAATGTTATTATCTTCATTTCCTAATACAGATTTTGTTTCAGTTGCAATAGCATTTTCTATTTCTGCTCTTTTAGTTGAAATAATTTCTTCGGCAGAATATTGTCCAATAACTCTTCTTACTGTTGAACGAACTTCTGGTATCACTAACCTTTCTACATACCCTTCTCCAAATCGTTCGTGTAAATAACCAATTCTATCAGGTTTAGGTCTAAATCTGGCGGTAACATCCATGTTAATGTTTAGGTTGTTTTTATCGCGAACATCAATTGGTTCTTCGATCTTATTTTCGCGAATTTCATACCGATAAATACTATTCCATGGAGCTTTCATATGAAAACCTTCGTTCAAAATGTTTTCTTTATCCAATCCATCCCCAAATTTTTCAAAAACAACAGCTGCCTCTCCCGGTTGGATTGTGAAAAATATACTCGATGAAAGGGATACAATTACAATTATCCCTATTAATAGTATTACAACAATGGGTAATATTTTTCTGTTATCCATTTTTCAAATTTGTTGGTAGTAAATGAGGGGTAAATTTAAGAGACAAATGTCAAATAGTTAAATATTCCCCTTCTTTTAATTCGTTTCACTCCATACTAATGCACTTGCACCTAAAACTGCTGCATTTGTTTCAGACAATCCTGAAGGCAAAATGTCCACTTTGTTTCTATATATAGGGAGCAAATGACTTTCCATGTGTTCTTTTGTTGGATTGATAATCAAATCACCTGCTTTTGCCAGTCCGCCGAAAAGAAAGATGGCTTTTGGGTTCGTATGTGACACGGCTATTGCCAATGCTTCCCCTAAATACCTGCCCGTCAATTCAAATGCTTCTTTTGCAAGCTTATCACCATTAACTGCTGCTTCAAATATTTTTTTAGAAGTCATATGCACATAAGGGATTTCCCGTAAGGGACTGTCTTCTAATGAATCCGCCATTAGCTGGAAGATAGTTCTCTTCATACCTGTAGCAGAAACATATGATTCCAATGTCCCTCTTAATCCTACAGTACCTTGTCTTCCATTTCTTTTTACAATGATATGGCCCAATTCACCTGCAAAACCATTAAACCCATAGATCAGTTTTCCATTAGCATAAAAACCGGAACCAAGCCCCGTTCCTAAAGTGATGACGATAAAATCTTCCAGATCTTTCGCTCCACCGTATATTTTCTCTCCGATAGCTGCTGCATTAGCATCATTTGTCAGGAAAGTAGGTAGGTTATAATGGTCTTTGAATGTCTTTGCTATGGGCACCGTTCCTTTCCAATTGAGGTTGGCTGCGCTTTCTATATTTCCCGAAAAATAATTTGCATTGGGAGCGCCAATTCCTATACCAATGATATTGATCAAATCACCAAGTGGTTTTCTGAGATGTTCAATTTCCTTTGCAATGGCATCAAAAAATGAGTCAAACTCTATATGTACTTTGGTGGGTATGCTGCTTTCTACCAGGCAATTTCCCTCCCGATCTACTATACCTAATTTAGAATAGGTTCCTCCTATATCAATACCGATGGCTACATCTTTCATTCTATATGATTTTTGATGGGCAATCTAGTTCGTTGCATCCTTGGTTGGGAAAATATCATACAAACGGGATGCTGTAAACTAGTTTGCGTATTATTGGCGTCAAACGCTGGCAAAAGTAGAAAAAAAAGTATAAAGAAATGATTAAATTGTTGGTAAATTGATCATTAAAAAACTACGATTTATAACTTGATCTTTTACCAGCTAACTTAAAATTTAATCATGATGTCAAGAAAGATAGTTTCAATTTTCATCTTAGTATTAATGGGGTGTTTTGAATTAATGGCTATTGATGAAGGGGTGCCCCGAATTGTAATCAATCCCAAAGGACACAGCGGAAAAATTCATAATATCAATTACACACCTGATGGTGAGCGCATTATTTCGGTGTCAGAAGACAAGAGTATCCGGGTGTGGGATGCGGTAACGGGTGAGCTGATCAAACAATTTTATTGTCAGATAGGCGAAGGACCGGAAGGGATGCTTTACACATCTGCCATTTCACCTGATGGAAAATATCTGGCTGTCGGTGGATATCCGGTTAGCGGCTTGGAAAAAAATTATATTGTTTTGATAGATCTGGAAACAGAAAAACAATTTGCTTTTGCCGAGGGGCATACCAATGTTATCAATGATTTATGTTTTTCTCATGATGGTAAATACCTGGCGAGTGGGGGTGATGATGGGTTGACGATTATTTGGAAAGTAGATGCCCGCAATGCCCTAATTGAGATGAGTACCATCCCTCATGATCACCGGGTGAAGGCCGTTTCTTTTTCTCCAAAAACCATGGATTTGCTAGTGGCTATAGAAGATAAAGATTTCAGGTTATATAACCTTTCTTCCATTTCAAGTTCTAAAAATGAATATCCATATAAAGCCATTACCCGGCACAAGGAAAATATTAATGATGTTAAATTTTCACCAGATGGAAGATATTTCGCATCTGCAGATGAAAACAAGACGGTCATTCTTTGGAGTAATCAGGGGCAATTTTTAAAGGAGATCAATGATTTTACAAATAACGTGAATACTATGACCTTTTCGCATGACAGCCGTGTGCTCGTTACTTTAAATGATGTGGATGGTATAGGGTATAGTTTTTCTATTCCTGAAATGAATAAATTCACTACGTTTAATCATCATGGTAATACGGCCGGTTCCTCAGATTTTAATCCAAAATCTGTTGAGGGGAATTATCTTGTAGCTTCTTCAGGTGGAAACAATAATGAGATATTAGTATGGAATGCCATTAATGGTAAAGAGATCCGAAAGATAAAAGGAGTGGGTAATGTAGTGTGGGATTTAAAATACCTCAATAAGGACGAATTAATTATATCAAAGACAAAACCTGGAAGCAAGGGTTATGGTAAGAAGGAGGTGCTATTTGATTTTGAAAGTTTTCAAGCGAGGGATGTTGAAAAACAAATTGATTTCGATAAAGAAAATAAAAACATCAAAGGGTTTCAGTTAAAAGATTTATACAGTGTTGAAATAGGCGGAAATAAGACTATTTATAATGATCCAAATGTTGATGGAAGGATATTGTCAATGACAAAAACTCCTTCTAATAAAATCATAGTCGGTAGTGACTTTTCCTTAAAGATGTACAATGAGGATGGGGAGTTACTAAAGGAGATGGTAGGTCATACCGGAAGTGTCAGGGCTGTTGCCTTGTCTCCTGATGAAAAATATGTGGCAACAGGTAGTGATGATCAAACCATTAAGATCTGGCGATTGGATGCTAAAGGATATGTGCCTTCCATGTGGGAGGTATATGACAATGAAGATTATCATGAGTTTTTTACCGCCTATGGACTGGACTCTCTGACTAAAGTTAAGAATAAAGATGCCTGGCAAATCACCATTGAATTTTTAGCAGATGCTAAGGAAAAAGTTTATAAAGATTTTCAACACGATTTATTGATTTTAGGAGAGCAGGTAGATCCTGCAGCTACATTATTTATTGCAGAAGATAATGAATGGATTTGTTACACGCCAGAAGGGTATTTTTCTTGCTCATCTATGGGTGCTGATTATTTTATTTGGGAAGTAAACAGAGGATTTGATCAATTGTCTGATTACTATAGTGCAGAGCAATATTTTGACATATTGTATCGTCCGGATATTCTTCAGGAAATAATTCCAACGGGTAAAACAGCTTCAACATTACTTAAGGAAAAAGGTGAACGGGTTTTTGATCTAACGAAACTTGACCGGCCTTCTGCAGGGCTGTTTAGCAAACCAATTCTGGCTTCGGGAAATACCAGGGGCCTTGAGGTAAAAAGAAGGTCTTATTCTACGGAAAACAAGCGAATTCGGTTAAATGTTGATATTTATGATGGAGGAGGAGGGGTGAAGGAAATTAATATTTATCAAAATAATAAATTGATACTGGTAGATGATAATGTCAAAATGTATAACCAGGACCACATCGCCAGGTATTACGATGTTGATTTATTAAACGGAGAAAATGATTTTAAACTGGTTGTCACCAATTACCAAAAAATAGAATCCCGACCTGATCATCAGATCATTGAATATGTGGGTGAATTGATTGCTACTTCAGATCTATATGTATTTGCGATTGGTATTAATGAGTATAAAAACAATTCCTACAATTTAAATTATGCTCAGCCAGATGCTAAATCATTCACGACGACTTTGATGTCAAAAAGTAAACGCATGTTTAAGGATGTCCACATGTATGAATTGTACGATGCGGATGCCACGAAAGAATCTATACTTAGCACATTTCAAAAAATCAATGAGCAAGCTCAACCACATGATGTGTTTGTGTTATACTATGCTGGTCATGGGTCGATAGATACCGAAGACCCAAATGCAGAATATTATTTTGTTCCGCATGAAGTGACCAAAATTTATGGTGACACACAGCTTTTGGATGAAAAAGGAATATCATCATCCGAATTGAAAAATTTATTGAGTGAAGTAAAAAGCCAAAAACAATTGATTCTGTTAGATGCTTGCCATTCTGGTGGTGCGGTAAAAACTTTTATGACAAGGTCTGCTGCATCCGAAGAAAAAGCCATTTTTCAATTAGCCAGAAGTGCCGGTGTAGTACTCATTGCGGCAAGTGGTACCCAGCAATTTGCTACGGAATTTGAAGAATTAAAACACGGAGTATTTACCTATGCTCTGTTGGAAGCTTTGGAAGGAAAAGGAGATATTGGAGCAGATAAGAAAGTAACGGTCAATGAAGTAAAAGCCTATATGGAAGACAGGGTGCCAGAATTAAGTCAAAAGTATGGTGGTAAAACCCAATATCCTACCGGCTTTAGCAATGGTCAGGATTTTCCAATAAGTTTGGTGAATGATTAGTGCTTTGGTGCTTTATATTTACGTTTTTTCCTTCGAGGATATTTCACCTTTTTGGTGTAAAGCTTTTTAGGGCTGTATCGTTTATTAGGACTAAAGGATTTATTATTTCTTTTCTTCCATTTCGATTTAAACTTTTTAGGGTTATTGGCTCCAACAGGTGGTTTTGAAAGCGTTTTTCTTCGGTATGAAATCGCATTTTGAGATTTTTGGAAATTGCTGGCATATCGATGTTTATAGCCACCAGCCTTACTAAAGTCAAATCGCAGTATAAATTCATTGTTGCTGCCCAGATCTTTGTTTGTTTTGCCAGCAAAGTTTTCAAAGACATACCCTAAATAAAATCTTTGTAGTTGCAGGCCAACTTGAGCATTCCAGGAATTGTTAGAGCCATATGCACCACCTAACATAAATATGTCATTATAGGTATAGTATGCCCCAACGTCAATAACCCCATCGTCCCTGGATAATTTCCGATAGGTTACCATAGGTTCAAGCAGGTCACGTCTATCAGCTAATGGTAGTGTGATGTTTAAATACCCTGTAATATAGTCCTGTAAAAAAGATTCTGATTCATTTACAATAAAGCTGGATGACAGTCTGTTATATGCTCCGCCCAGATGAAAGAATTTTGTCCGGAGGTCCATGCCATATGAAAAATCGTAGCTTGTTTCATTATTACCAACCATGTCAAGTATCAAAGGGTCAGTTTCATCTGCCACCCTGATTTTCAATGGATCTGCTTTGGTGGTAGAAAAATCACCGGAAAGGCCGAAGGATAAACTGGAATATTCATTGAAAATGATATGATAGGCAAACCCAAGAGATACATATGAATTATTAAAAATATTGGTTTGATCATTTACGTAATTTAACCCCAAACCGGCTTTTCCTTGCGCTAAGGGATAATGAATACTTGCAATATTACTTTTTGGTGAGCCGGCTACGTCATTATAATTTTTCTTATGAATTAAAGATGCCGAGCCGAAATTTAAGCCAGCTAGGGAAGGATTATACAAATATGAATTGGTTAACTTTTGATTAAGTATAGGTAATTCCTGACCTAACAAAGGAGCTGAAAAAGCTAACAATATCATTAAAGGTAATGAAAGGGCTATATGGCTGGCGTGGTATTTCATATTAGTTTATAACACTGACAGTTTGTTTTTTACTTAAGTCGGTTCCAGTTACTTTAAAGACGACTATGTAGTTACCATCAGTAAGTGGTGGCCCAGACCAGTTGTTATCATAATTTTCTGTTGAATAGACTTGTACCCCCATTCTATTGAGTATTGATACTTCATTTTCCAGAAATAATTCAATTCCTTCAATAAATAGCCCATCGTTCTTACCATCGCCATTAGGAGTAATTACATTCATAATAGTTACTGGCAGATCATCTGAAATTTGCAAGGGTGATGTAATTTGACTGGAACAATTCAAATCATTGGTGGCAGAGAGTGTTACATTAAATAATCCTCCGTTGGTATATCGGTGCGTTGCATTCATGCCGTTGGCACTGTTCCCATCACCAAAATCCCATAGCCAACTTACCACTGCCTGTCCGCTTGATTCACCTCCTAAAAATTCGACTGTTTGACCAAGGAAAGCTTCTGTGGGAATATTCATAGTCAAAATAGGAGAGGATTCGATGGGGATTCTAAATGAATTAATTGCTCGTAGGCCTTGCCCGCATTCGTTTTGTCCTGTTACATTCACATTAAAAATAGATGTGTTTAAACCTGTGTTGACATCAATAGAATTAGAAGTAGTGATATTACTGCCATTTACAGGTGTGAATTCAGCAGGGAGTTCCCATACATATTCCACAGCATTGGTGATGGCTGTAGTAGTTAATGTAATGGTGTTATCAGCACAAGCTGCATCAGGTCCGGTAGGTGTAGAGGCTTGCAATGGTAATAAATTAGATTGTATCGTTTTAGTTGCAAAATTCTCTGATGAGTCACAGGAGTTATATCCACCGACGGTTATGGTCATCCCTTGAAAATCGATCGGGAAACTGGTGGTAAGGCTGGGAGTGGTTGTATTAAACCTTGATGTAGGTATGTTTCCGGTATAATCCAGAATCCATGAATAACCATCCGCATTGCCAATTGCTGGAATACTAAATTGAATGTTTTGAGCGCCCTGACATATGATATCAGGACTGCTAATTGGCCCCGGATCATCAGCGCTGGAATTTACCAATACATTAAATGATGCAGTTGAACCTGTTCCACATTTGTTTTTTCCGGCAACCATGATGTCGCTTTCGGAAATGTTATTAGGAAAATCAACCGTGATTGAATTGGTATTGGTACTACTCGATGATGAAAAATTAACTCCATTGGTAAACGTCCACTCATATTCCGTGGCTCCTTGAATAGCGGCTGCTGTAAATGCAACATCTGTCTGACCTTCACAAACAGACCCTGGACCCGAAATAGCATTTGCAGACGGTGATCCTACTGTTGGATTTACATAAACAGTAACAGTGGTTGGGGCATTAGTACAACCATTGTTGGAAGGGGTGATAGTGTAATCTACCGAACCCACATTACCTCCTGAGGCTGTCAAAGTTTGTGCTATCAAATTGCCCGATCCATCAGAAAATCCTGCAGCACCAGCAGATCCACTAGCCACCCAATCAAAAGTGGTGGATATTTCCGAGCTGCTAAGAGATATTTGTGTGGTTTCACCAGAGCATAGAGTATCTGTGGGGGAATCAACAATTAAATCAGGAAGGGCACTCACATTTACGGTAAAGTCAACGGGTGCTCCCGATATCTGGTTGAAAACCGGAGTAACGGTATAGCGCACAAATTCTGTAGTCGTATTATTATTAGTTAATGTTTCTGCAATAGGGTCTGCCGTTCCGGTAGATGAATAACCACTAACCATCGAAGAGGAAGGTGTGGCTATCCAGGTAAATGATGTACCTGAGATATCCGCCTGCAAATCGATGTTAGTAGCTGTGCCTGTACATATTCCAAAATCAAAGGTCGTATTGGTAATGACCGGTGCCGGGTTAAAAATTGCTTCAGGTGAGATTACTTCAGGTTGTAAAAATAATCCACTTTCATCCATGATTGATTTATCATCAACGGCGTTGAAGGTTATTCCCTCTACACCTGTTGGAATACCGGTTACATTTAGAAATACACGAACAATTGTTTCCCCCCCGGAAAGTGGAGTGGCTGATGCTTCCACTGTATTGTCATTTCTTTTAATAGAAGAGATTGCAACTGTTAAAGCAGTACCTCCATTTTGATTAAAATTGAGGTTTAAAGCAGATGCCGAAATACCTGTAAACGTTGGCGAAAATGCCCCAAAGTCAAATTCTAAATCAACATAGGCATTTGTTGCGGCCATTGTGTTGGATGCAAAACCGATGGGTACAAATACAGGGTCAGAATATTGACTGGTGCCACTAGCAGTAGTGGTGGTAGCTGTGATCTGTGTGTTGGAATTTACAATGCCAGGAGTATTGAACACCCAAAAACCACTAGCATTAGCAGTAGTGGATCCTGCATAAAATGTACTTCCCGGATTGCCGCATCCAGATTCATCCATGTACAGATCAATGATTCCATTGGCAGTGGCCGTTCCAGAAACGCTATCTGAGCTTGCATATTCAATAACAGGAATCGGCTGGGAGTTGTTTCCTCCATTAAATAATGAGATGTTATCTGCTCCTGAGCATGAAATGTTATTCCCCCGGATTGTATTTCCATTGGTAGCAGCCCCTTGCACCAAAACCCCATGGACACCATTGGAAAAAATAGTATTCGCTTCGGTAGTTGAATTTATTCCTCCTATGCTATTGGAAGTAGCATCAGAGACAAGGAATATTCCAGTGCTGGAATTGGGGAAAGCGTTAAATTGCGAAATATCAGTACCAATAAAATTACCAAGAATGGTGTTGTTGGTGGCGCCTGTTCCTTTAAGAATAATGCCATCAGTTTGATTCACAATATAGTTTCTGTCGGTTCCGGATGATGACCCAATGAAATTACCTGGTGCATTAGTGATTAAAACTCCTACCTGGGTTTCTGGCCCCAACACATTAAAACCTGTTTTATCCAGACCAATAAAATTACCGATAACCCTATTATTAGAAGAGGTTGCTCCTTCGATCGTTATCTGGCTATCCGGATTCGAACCAATGATGTTATATTGGTCAGGGGTAGAACCACCAATCGTACAGTTGTTTGAGTTTAAAAGGTAAATACCGCTTCCAGTATTGGGATTATCAATATCCGCTGTGGGTCCTGTGCCTATATAATTACCTTGTATTCGGACTCCACTGGCACCAGTAACTTCAATTCCATGATTACCACAATCCCTTATGGCCAGTCCACGGATGGTGGTATTGTCGGCCTGGATCACAAAACCTGATTGACTCGTTTGATATACACCACTATATTCTACTAGAATGTTGGCATCATTTGCCCCCACAGAGGTGTTAGGAGAAGCTCCCGGCTGTGTATATGCATCAATTGTCATTGGGCTTGTAATAGCTGGTATTGCTAGATCAGGTTGAATAACATAAGGTCCGGGAGCTGGTATATTAAATGTGATGGTTTCATTACTGCTGGCATTGGCATTGGCAATACACCATGCTAAAGATCCCGTACCTGAATCAAATGTATTTGTCACCACATAAGGGTCTGCAACAAATTGAACAACCAAGAATCCATCACTTGCAACATTTACGCTAGTAGAACCTAAAGCACCCGCAGGACCTGGATTTCCAGGTTGTCCGTTAGGAGCGGGGAATATAGATCCCCCATCATT
>JBNLGO010000024.1:0-30498 GCA_050306095.1 Cyclobacteriaceae bacterium | reverse complement strand
TCTTTCTATAATCAAGGTGTTATGAATAAAACAGGTGTTATTTGCAGAAATACTTCGCTCTTTGTAGTACTGGCTCTAGCCGTACAATCATGTGGATTGTTTGGTGGGGGAGGCCGAGGAGACAATGGAGAGCTGGTAGGAGTACCAGGTAGAGAATGGACAGGTATGGTGATCCCATACGGTATGGTTCCTGTACCCGCAGGTACTTTTCACATGGGGCAGGCCGATGAAGACATCGCGCACTCCCAAATTAACTTCAACAAACAGATTACTATTGGATCATTTTACATGGATGATTCTGAGATCTCTAACAACGAGTATCGGCAATTCATGGATAATGTTTTAGAGGATTCTCTTCAGGTATTAGGAGAAGATTTTCTAATGGATGAATTGTATCCTGATACAACTGTTTGGGTGAAAGATTTTGCCCACCACATGGGAGATCCTTTGATGGTTTATTACTATACTCACCCAGCTTTTGATGAGTATCCTGTAGTTGGTGTGGATTGGGAAGCAGCAAAATTCTTCTGTGCATGGAGAACAAACTATCTCAATGATTTCAGAGCAAGTGTGGGGGAATGGGCAATGCCTAATTTCAGACTGCCTTCTGAAGCAGAATGGGAATACGCTGCAAGAGGTGGACGAGATATGGCAAAATACCCTTGGGGTAGTCCTTATATAAGAAACTCTAAAGGATGTATGCTTGCCAATTTTAAACCAGGTAGGGGTAACTACTATGATGATGGATATGCATATACTTCACCAGCATATTCATTTTTCTCTAATGATTTTGGATTATATGACATGTCTGGTAATGTTTCAGAATGGTGCGAGGATGCCTATTACGCTGCATCAGTTCCATTGGTATGGGATTTAAACCCAACCTACTACGACAATGAGATTACTAATAAAGTGATTCGTGGTGGCTCATGGAAAGATATAGCATATTTTCTGGAGACAGGTACAAGATCATTTGAAAACAAAGACACAACACGAGCTTTCATAGGATTTAGATGCGCAATGACATATTTGGGCAGATCTACTGGAAGTGAATTTTAATTTTAAATAATAATCTAACCATAAAAAATTTAAAACAATGAGCACAAAAAAAGGCGGTTTTGTTGAATTATTGTATGGCACGATAATGCCTAAGGTATATGGTATTGGAGCGGCTGTAGTAATCCTGGGAGCTATGTTTAAACTTCTTCATTTGGAAGGAGCAGGATTTATGTTAGGAATAGGTTTATCAACGGAAGCAATTATATTCTTCCTGAGTGCATTTGAACCTAAAGGAAGGGAATTTGATTGGACAAAAGTTTATCCAGAATTAGCTGAAGATTTTGAAGGGCCAATATCTAAAAGAAAGCCAATTGGACAAGGAGGAGGAGATTCAGTTTCTAAGAAACTTGATACGCTTCTAGAAAGTAATAAGATTGGGCCTGAGCTCGTTGATAGTCTAGGGAAAGGAATGAGAAACTTAGCAGATACAACTCATAAACTAGGTAAAATGGGTGACGCAGCAGTTTCTACTCAAGAATATTCAACTTCTGTGAAAGCAGCAGCTGATAATATCAAGAAAATGAATAGTTCGTATGCCGATACTGTTAGCTCAATTGTTGAAATGGCAAATGTTTCAAAGAGTGCCACAGCTGAAATGGCAAATGCATCTAAAGATGCTAAAGAATATCACACTCAGGTACAGAGTGTAACTAAAAATTTAGGAGCGCTAAATGCGGTTTATGAAATGGAATTGCAGGATGCTAATCAGCATATCAAGGCAATGAACAAGTTTTATAATAGCCTTACTCAATCAATGGATAGTATGACACAGGCATCTGAAGATGCAGAGCAGTTTAAATCTGAGATTAACAAGTTGACTTCCAACTTGTCAAGATTGAATTCCATCTATGGTGGAATGATCAATGCAATGAAAGGTTAATATTTATAAACTAAAATAAAAAGGAATTATGGCTGGAGGAAAAGAAACTCCCAGGCAGAAGATGATTGGGCTTATGTACCTTGTACTAACCGCCATGCTCGCCCTAAACGTCGACTCTGCCGTCCTCGATAGATTTATTCAGATAAATCAAGCCTTGGAAGAACAGAATGGTAAATTCGAGTCTGAGAACTTGAAAACTATTGGTTCTATTAAGACCAAGGTTTCTGAAAGAGGAAATAAACCAAAAGAGGTGAAAATTTATGAAACTGCTCAAGAGGTTAGAAATAAAACAGCAGTATTAAACAATTATATTGAAGAACTGAAGAACACCTTAATTGATAAAACTGGTGGTTATACAGATTCAATCGCTGGAACCATAGAAGGAGCAAAGGATATGGATCACATTGCGACAATGATGATTCGTCAGAAAAAAGGTGATACGTTAAAAACCATGTTAAATGAGTATGCTTCTTATCTGGCTCAATTAACCGGGGATAAAGACACAGCTATTTTTAAGCCAATAGCATTGGATGGTCATGAAAATGATTATTATAGTCAAATCCCAAATCAAAAAGATAAAAATTTCAGTCAGTTATATTTTGAAAGTACACCTGCTGCAGGTGCTTTAGCATCATTTAGTCAATTACAAAGTAAAGTGATGGACTATGAAACGGAAGCCTTAGACTATTTAGCAGGACAAGTTGGTGCTACGGATGTAAGTTTTGACAATATTGTTCCCTTAGTGGTTCCTGAATCAAGATATGTTGCTGCCGGAGCTAAATTCAAAGCAGAAATGTATGCAGCAGCCTCAGCTTCTAATGTGACGCCAACCATGACATGGGGTGGATCTTCCATACCTGTAAATGAAAATGGTGTTGGTACTGTTGAATTTAAAGCCACAGGCGGTAAATATGACAAGGATAACAGACTAGCTAAATCTGTCAAAACTAAGATTAATATTAATGGGCAGGAATATGAGCAAGATTATGAATACTATGTGATCAAGCCTACTATTCAAATACAATCTGCTTCTGTTCAAGCGCTTTATTTAAATTGCGGTAACGATTTATTTGTAAATGTTCCTGCATTAGGTCAAGAATATAACCCAACATTTAGAGCTTCAGGTGGTGACGCTTTAAAAGGAAAAGCCAAAAATAATGTTATGTGTATTCCTACAGGTAAAAAATATACCTTAAGTGTTTACAATGATGGAACATTAATTGGTAATGAAGTATTTAGCGTAAGAAGAATTCCAAAGCCAGACATTATTTTAAAAGGTGATGGATCTGATGTGGATGAAATGAAAGGAATGACAAAACCTCCGAGAGAATTATCATTGGTGGCTGTACCTGATGAAGATTTTAGAGCGGCCCTTCCAAAAGATGCCCGCTATAGAGTTGCTCAATGGGAAGTAATTTGGGCTAGAGGTTCAAGAGCTATTGAACGTAAAACAGTTAGCGGTCCTACATTTAGATTACCAGCTGGTTGGAGACAAATGAGACCTAATGATAGAATTGTTATCGAAGTGAAAGGGGTTCAAAGAAAGAATTTTAGAAACCAAAATGAAAATGTAGTGATTGGTGCTGGACAAAGAGTTAAGCAAATTCCAATTAACCAATAGAATTAAATAAACAGGTGTTATGAAAAAATTAAATCTATTATTGGTTTTAGCCTTCTTTATTGCAACTGTAGATTTTGCTGTTGCTCAGGAGGAACCACAACTTCAAAGCGAGCATTCTGTATATCCTATTCCTTATGCAAATCAGATGTACAAACAAACAGTTTGGAGAAGGATGGATTTAAAGGAAAAACAAAATGCACCGTTTTTTTCAACTAGTAATGAAATCACAAGGATATTAATTGATGCTGTGAAGGATGGCATACTAGATGTGTATGAAGACGATTCCCTTAATAAAAAAATATCCAAAGAGAAATTTTTGGAAAACTTGAAATTACCAGAGGATGAAGGTGATGGTGGTTTTGGTTCTTCTGATGGTTTTGGAGATAGTGGATGGGATGATTCTGGTTGGGGTGAACCTGCTGCGGAAGATCAACAAGCTGCAGTTTCTGCACAATATTATGATGCTTCTGAATTAACATTAATGCACATTCAGGAGGACATGATTTTTGACAAGGTTCGTTCAAGACTATACTATGATGTTGTTTCATTAGAAATAATAATTCCAGCTGAGGCAGTTGCCACTGGAATTGAACAATCTGTTGGGGTTTTTGCCTATAAGGATTGTGAAAGATTATTTAGAAGCATGCCTGAAAGGGCTATCTGGTATAATCGACAGAATACTGCTCAACATAGAAATCTGGCCGATGCGTTTTTATTAAGATTATTTAATGGTAGGATATATAAAGTATCTAATCCAAGAAACGATCAAATTGCAGATGTCTATTTAGATCCTAAAGCAGCACTACTTAGATCTCAACAAGTCGAGTATCAATTAGTAGAGTACGAACATAATCTTTGGGAATATTAGATAAAAATATTAGCCTATAATAAAGACCGATTTTTCGGTCTTTTTTTTTGTTAAATATTGTATTAAGACGGCAATAAATGTGATAAAAATAAGAACTTTTTATAAAGTCATTCATGGAATACAAATTCTTATATATTTGTAAAATTCAAGTGAGAATTGATGACTAGCGAAGAGAAAAAAGCATTTCTTTTACTTAAATCGGTAATATTTCATTACCACGGTTTGGATGAAGACGAACAAAAAATATTAGAAGAAACTGCTGTAAAATATGGTGCAAAGGACGAGCTGAAGTGGGCCAATGAATTTATTGCCACTGATTATATATCAGCATTTGAAAGAGCTCGTGAATATCTTAATAAAATTATTGGACGGCTAGAAAAAGAAAAAAGATTAAGCTATTTGGATCTAGTCTGGAAAGCCAACAATAAGAAAGGGTATATTACCGAAATGGAAGCCACAGCCATGCTTAAATTAGCTAAAGATTGGGAAGTAGAAGATGAATTAATTGAACTTGTTAAAAAGTAAATCTACAAGCTCATCTTATCTTTAAACTTTGAAGCTTGCCTTCTACTTACTTCTATTTTATCTCCTCCTTTTAACCTTACAAGCAGTCCTCCGTTAAACCAGGATTCAATTCCTTCCACCCAACTTAGATTAATAATGTGCTTTCTGCTGGCTCTAAAAAAAGATCTTTCGTCTAATTTCTTATCTAACGCATTTAATGACTTGTGAATCATCGGACGATTATTTTCAAAATATACTTTGATATAGTTACCATCAGATTCAAATAACCTTACTTCAGATAATTTTACGAACCAACACCTTTCACCATCTTTCACAAAAACCCGGTCATCTAATCCTAACTTGACTTCACCTGGTGAGGATGATTTTTCCTGAAATTCTGAAGTTAATTTAGTAATGCACTCTTTCAAGCGGTCATTATGTATTGGTTTTAACAAATAGTCTAAAGCATTAAATTCAAAAGCCTTAAGGGCATATTCATCGTATGCCGTAGTGAAAATGACTCTTGGTGCCCGATCCAATTCTTCCAAAAGTTCGAAACCAGTTTTTCCAGGCATTTGAATGTCTAAAAATAAAATGTCGGGTTTTTTTTGATCTATTAACTCAATAGCTTCATCCGCATTGGCGGCTTCACCGATTATTTCAATGTTTTTATAGTCACTTAATAAACTGGTCAATTCTTTTCGGGCTAGCCGTTCATCATCAACAATTAAAGCTTTCATTTTTAAATTGTTTGGGGTATGATTAATTCCGTTAATACCGTATTGTTTTTATCATTTGCAATATGAAATGAAGCATGATCACCATAGATAAGGTTAAGTCTTTGTATTGTATTATCTATACCAAATCCTTTACTTTTTCTCTGTTTGCCATTAATATACTTACCACTATTTCTTATCTGAATATGAAGTTTCGAATCTAGTATTTTTGTTTGAATTTTTATTTTACCTCCTTCTTTTAGGTGTGAAATCCCATGTTTGATCCCATTTTCTACCAATGTTTGCAACATAAGAGGAGGGATTTTATAATTTTCAGACCCTTTTTCTATGTCAAATTTTGTTTGTAGTCGTTCTTCGAAACGAATACTTTCTAATTCCAGATAGTCTTTAACCGTTTCAAGTTCTTCTTTAAAATCGGTGAGTTTATTTTTATTCATTATCAAAGATGTTCTTAAGATACTTGATAATTGTGTTATAGCTTTTTTAGACTTTATAGGGTTCTCATCCACTAAAGCCCGGATGCTATTTAATGCATTAAAAATGAAATGTGGATTGAGCTGAGACTTTAATTTATTCAACTCTATTTCATTAATTGCGGCTTCATATTTTAAGGATTTGTTGTAATTATCTACATAATGGTATATGAAATAAACGAGTGTCCAAAGAAAGTAAAACACCATGTATGAAAAGACACTTGTCAAGATTGTAAAAGGAGAAAAATCCCGTGAAAAGTCAATAATATTAAGAATAATCAGACTAAGTGCGTTGAATATAAAATTTGAGATACCCAATAGAAAGCTGGCTAATAGTATCCTGGGTAAAAGGCCTGTTAAGGAAATCTTTAGCCAATTATTATTTTTAATATAGCTTCTGAAAAAATGAGTGCTAATTAAAAACCACAAAGCTGTTAAAATTAGACTTGTAACTTTTAAGATATCAGGACTGTCAGCTAAAACTAAAAAGAAGATAAATAAAGCTGCATACGCTGACCACCCCAGAATTTGTAAGATCCAATAAAAGCCTTTTCTTGTCATTTGTGATTTAAAAAGTGGAAAGAAAGTTCCTCTGCCACTAATTAACAAATGAAATATTATAAGCGGATGGATTTTGTGAATTAAGGACAATTATAAAAAATGCCTTCTGATTTGCAAATGAGCATTATCAAAAGGCATAGATTTTTGGTTTGAAAACTTATTTTTCCTTTACCTCCTTTAAATGAGCCTGGGCAGCAGCAAGCCTGGCAATTGGAACTCGGAATGGGGAACAACTGACATAATTAAGACCTGTTTTATGGAAAAATTCTACGGACTCCGGATCACCTCCATGCTCTCCACAAATACCTAATTTTATATCAGGATTAGACTTTTTACCTTCTTTAACGGCAATCTCTACTAACTTCCCTACTCCTTTTACATCAATACTTTGGAAAGGGTCTTTTGAGTAAATACCTTTTTCCACATACATTGGTAAAAACCTTCCAGAGTCATCCCTGGAAAGCCCTAGAGTAGTTTGCGTAAGATCATTTGTGCCAAAACTAAAGAAATCAGCTTCGCCTGCAATTGATTTAGCATGCAGGGCTGCTCTTGGCAATTCGATCATTGTACCTAATAGAAATTCTATTTCAACCACATGTTTGTCCATTACTTCCTTAGCAATTTTTAGAATAATCTCTTTTTGAGCTTTTAATTCTTTTACTGTCGAAATCAGTGGCACCATTATTTCCGGAAATACATTTATGCCATTTCGTTTACACGCACAGGCAGCTTCAAAAATGGCTCTTGTCTGCATTTCGGTTAATTCGGGATATAAAATACCAAGCCTGCAACCTCTTAAACCTAGCATCGGGTTTAATTCTTTCAGGACTTCCACCTTATCTAATAATGTTTCATTGGTTTTTATTTCTTTCAATAAGTTGTTTATCTCGCTAAGAGACTTTGCTTCCTTTAAACTAAATTTTAGATTCAGTAATTTATCTTTTAGCTCAATTTCATTTGGGAGAAATTCATGCAAAGGTGGATCAAGAGTTCGTATAGTAACAGGCATCCCATCCATTGCCTCAAAAATACCTATGAAGTCTTCAACCTGCATTGGTAATAATTTTTCCAAAGCCAATGCACGTCCTTTAGTGTCTTCTGCTAATATCATCTCTCGTACGGCTTCAATTCTGTCATGCTCAAAAAACATATGTTCTGTACGGCATAAGCCTATCCCAACTGCACCATATTCTCTTGCTATTTTAGCATCCTGCGGTGTGTCTGCATTGGTTCGAACAGCTAATTTTTTTACCTCATCAGCCCAGCTCATCAACTTCCCAAAATTTCCTGAAAGTTCAGGCATTATTGTTGGAACTTTTCCAAGAGTTACTTCTCCGGTACTGCCATTGAGCGATATCCAATCTCCTTCTTTAACTACCTGATTTTTCACTCTAAATTGATGAGCACTATAAATAACAACCAAATCTTTGCAACCTGCTACACAACATTTGCCCATTCCTCGCGCTACAACTGCTGCATGGGAAGTCATTCCACCTCTGGAAGTGAGTATGCCTTCTGCCGCATTCATACCACCGATATCTTCTGGTGAAGTTTCTATTCTTACTAATATGACTTTTTCTCCATTTTTAGCCCATTCTTCAGCATCTTCAGCATTAAAAACCACGCGGCCAGTAGCTGCTCCAGGACTAGCTGGTAAGCCTTCTGTTAAAACTTTTATCTCGGCGTTTGGGTCAAAAGTTGGGTGCAGTAATTGATCCAATTGTGAAGGTTGTATTCTTAGTAATGCTTCTTCCTTGGTGATTTTCCCTTCATTGACCATCTCGACAGCAGTACGCAGAGCAGCTGCAGCAGTTCTTTTTCCGTTTCGGGTTTGAAGCATCCAGAGTTTACTTTTTTCTATGGTAAACTCAATATCCTGCATGTCTTTATAGTGAAATTCCAAATCATCCCTGATTTTTTTAAGATCGTTATAAATATCTGGCATCAGTGACTCAAGTGTTACATCATCCGGACTCTTTCTACCTGCTTTATTCAAAGGCTGTGGAGTCCTTATACCCGCTACTACGTCTTCCCCCTGGGCATTGACTAAATATTCACCATAAAATTGATTTTCACCGGTTGATGGGTCTCTGGTAAATGCCACGCCGGTAGCAGAGTCATTTCCCATATTTCCATACACCATAGCCTGCACATTCACCCCTGTTCCCCAATCATCAGGAATATCATTTAATTGGCGGTATTTAATTGCACGCTCATTGTTCCAACTCTCAAAAACGGAAGCAATAGCTCCCCACAGTTGTTCCATTGGGTCTTCAGGAAATACAAGCCCTGTTCTACGCATGATTGCATTTTTGTATTCACTTACCAATTCCTTCAGATCATGGGTGGTTAAGTCCGTATCCATTTCAATTCCCCTGGAAGCTTTTTTACGTTCTAGTATTTCTTCAAAAGGATCTACATCGTCCTTAGTGATTGGTTTTAGTCCAATTACTACATCTCCATACATTTGAATAAATCTTCGATAACTGTCCCATGCGAACCGGGGATTGCTGGTGAGTTTTGCCAAGCCGTCTACTATTTCTTCATTCATACCCAGGTTTAGTACAGTATCCATCATACCAGGCATTGATACCCTGGCGCCAGACCTTACTGAAAATAAAAGAGGATTTTTTGGGTTGCCAAATTGCTTGCCTAACACCTTTTCAACTTTGCTAATGGCTTCCGTGACTTCCTCTTTTAACTTTTTAGGAAACTTGCCATTGTTCTTATAAAATGAAAGGCAAACTGTAGTGCTGATCGTAAACCCTGGCGGAACAGGAATTCCTATATGGCACATTTCAGCTAGGTTAGCACCTTTACCTCCGAGTAAATTCCGCATAGAGGCATTTCCTTCAGCCTGATTTGCGGAGAAGAAATAAACTTGTTTTGTAGCAGTTTTCATGTGAGAAATTTTTATGGATGCACATGTGGGGAAAAAGAGAAACCCCTTTTTACTACAACAAAACGTAAATTAAAAAAGTGCGATCTTACTAATCAGAAATTATTGTCAATTGAACGTTCTGAATAAAGATCGCACTTTTAATATTGAGTACTTCAATAATATTTAGGTGAGATGATTTTCTATAAATCCACCCAGCTTATTATACTTTTCATATAATTTCTTATACATCTCGGCATTCTCCTTAATTGGAATGTATTCTTTTTCAAACCCAGATCCCATCGCTTTTTGCGCTTCTTCAAGAGAAGGATAAAGGCCTCCGACTACCGCTGCAGCCATCGCCGACCCTAATGCACAAGTTTGTTCTGAAGTAGCTATTTTGATTGGCATGTTAAGTACATCAGAGACAATTTGCATGACGAATGGTGATTTTTTTGCCACCCCACCAAGTGCAATTATTCCATCTACGCGTACTCCTTCCTCAATGAATCTATCCACTATTTTCTTAGCGCCAAATGCCGTGGCCTCTACCAATGCTTTAAAAATTTTAGGTGCATCAGACCCTAGGTTTAATCCAGATATTGCACCTTTTAGCAATTGATTTGCATCGGGAGTTCTTCGGCCATTCATCCAATCTATAGCAATTATGCCCGTTTCTTCTATAGGTAATTTTTCACCTGCAATAGAGAGTTCTTTGATGATGTTATCTGAAATTTCTTCAATCAACTTCTGTTTAAGGTCATCTCCAACTAATTCGGATTTAGCAAGGATGTTTTCTGCAGGCCACATCAATACCTTTTTAAACCATGCATAAATATCTCCAAAAGCAGATTGTCCAGCTTCAAGACCTACCATTCCGGGGGTGATGGATCCATCTACCTGCCCGCAAATCCCACTTACTAAATTATCGCCAATTTCATCTGCAGGAGCGATTAGCATATCACAAGTGGAGGTACCCATTACCTTGCTTAAATGGTATGGAAGAATTTCTCCACCTACAGCACCTAAGTGTGCGTCAAAAGCACCAACACCTACTTGTACTGATTCAGGTAAGCCTAGTTTTTCAGCCCATTCTTTTGATAAATTTCCTACGCTTATATCGCAAGTATAGGTGTCTTCAAATAATCTTTCTCTCAGACCTTTCAATTTTGGGTCTAGCTTCACTAAAAATTCTTCGTCAGGAAGCCCATTCCAGTCAGCATGCCACATAGCTTTATGACCAGCAGCACATCTACTTCTTTTCATCGAGATAGGATCTGTGTTACCCACTAATAAATGCGGTATCCAATCACAATGCTCCACCCATGAAAAGGCAGCATCAGCGACTTTTTCATCCTCTCTGATTACATGAAGTAACTTAGCCCAAAACCATTCTGATGAATAGATTCCTCCTTCAAACTTTGTAAAATCTTCTCCTCCCCAGCTTCTGGCTAGTTGATTAATTTCCTCAGCTTCTTGAGTGGCTGTATGATCTTTCCAAAGAACAAACATTGCATTCGGATTTTCTTTAAACCCTTCTTTCAATGCCAATGGTGTTCCTTCCTTATCAACAGCAACTGGTGTTGACCCGGTAGTATCAATAGAAATAGCAATCACATTATCTGCCACTTCATCAGGAGCTTGTTTTAAAGCCTCCTTGATAGTGTGTTCTAACCCTTCCACATAATCTAAAGGGTGTTGACGAAACTGATTTATTCCCGGATTGCAATATTTGCCATCTTTCCATCTGGGATAATAGAATACTACACTAGAAATCTCTTCTCCCGTTAATGCATTCACGATAAGTGACCTTACCGAATCTGACCCGTAATCTAGTCCAATTGTATATTTATTTTCCACCGATATAAATGTTTAAATGTTCTATATGTTATTGCCCGTAGTAGGCATTTTTTCCATGTTTTCTGAAATAATGCTTGTCAAGCACCCATTGATCCAGCTTATTTTTAGGATCAATTTGAAGGGAATGATAAGCCATTTTTGATACTTGTTCTAAAACGACAGCATTGTGAACTGCATCGTGGGCATCTTTACCCCATGAAAAGGGTGCGTGGCCATTGACAAGTACACCTGGTACCTCGGATGGATTTAAATCAGCAAATTTTTCTATAATCACCGTACCAGTATCTTTTTCATAATCCCCTTCTACCTCTGCCTGGGTCATTTTACGAGTGCAGGGAATATCACCATAGAAATAATCTGCGTGTGTAGTTCCTAGTGCTGGAATACTTTTTCCTGCTTGTGACCAGATTGTTGCCCAGGTGCTATGTGTATGAACAATTCCTCCAATATCAGCAAAAGCTTTATATAATTCTAGATGCGTAGGTGTATCAGAGCTAGGCTTTAGTTTTCCTTCTACTACTTTTCCATCCAAATCTGTGACCACCATATCTTCAGGTTTCATGTTATCATATGAAACCCCGCTTGGCTTTATCACCACCAAATTTTCTTTTCTATCAATTGCACTTACATTTCCCCATGTAAATAATACTAACCCATGTTTTACTAAATCAAGATTAGCTTCACAAACTTCTTTCTTCAGATTTTCTAACATCTTTTTTGTTCTTATACTTCAAATAGAAATCCACTATTAACTAGTGTGTCATATTTTTCTTTATCAAATTGATACAAAAACGCCCCTTTTTTAGATCCTTCTTTTTCTTTTTCATTAAGCTTTTGAAGTAGATTCATGGAAATGATTTTTTTCCTGAAATTGGCATTATCTAATTTCACCTGATTAATGGCTTCATAAAGTTTTTGTAGTTGAGGTATGGTGAATTTTTCAGGGAGCAATTCAAAACCGATGGGATGAAACTTGCTTTTGTGTCGAATGATATCAAAAGCTTTTTCAACCATTTCATTGTGGTCAAATATTAGTTCAGGAATATCATTGAGGTCAAACCACTCTGCGCCATGGCTTTTGGTTTTTTCCTCATCAGATTCCTCAATTTTAATTAAAGCATAATAAGCAGTAGAAATTACCCTGGCTGCTGGATCCCGTTCAATCTTACTATAGGTATAAAATTGCTCAAGAAAGACATCTTCAAGGCCCGTTAATCTTTCAAGGATTCTGGCTGCACCTAAATCCATATCTTCGTCATCTCTTAAAAATCCTCCCATTAAGGAATATTTGCCTTTTTGAGGCTCAAAATCACGGTGTATTAAAAGTAGTTTGAGTTTGTCAAGATCAAAGCCAAATATCACACAGTCAATGGCTTGATAAAATTTTTGACGGTTAATGTAATGGGAATCCATAATAAAAGTAAAATTTACCTTTAATTTAAAACTTATAATTTTAATTACAAAAAATTATGCAATTTTTGATTGCTAAAAGTAAAAGGAGAGGAACTATTCGGAGCCTAAAAGAGGATTTATTTTCCTAATTGACTTAATGCAGCAAGACCTCTTTTACCACCCCCAAGCTTGTTCATGGTTTTCATCATCTTACGCATATCGTCAAATTGTTTCATCAGGCTGTTGACTTGCTGAATAGACGTACCACTTCCGGTAGCAATACGTTTTCTGCGACTTCCATTAATTAAGTCAGGATTTCTTCGTTCCTGGAGAGTCATTGATTTAATGATTGCTTCTATCGGTTTGAAGGAATCATCATCTATATCCAGGTTCTTCACCATTTTTCCCATGCCGGGGATCATGCCAAGCAGGTCTTTTACATTACCCATTTTTCGGATCTGCTCCAACTGCTTCAAGAAATCCTCAAAATCAAACTGATTCTTCCGGATTTTTTTGTTTAATCTTTTGGCTTCTTCAGCATCAAAGGTTTGCTGGGCTTTTTCAACAAGTGAAACAACATCACCCATACCCAAAATTCTTTGTGCCATACGATCCGGATGGAAAACATCAATAGCTTCCATCTTTTCACCGGTACTGATGAATTTGATTGGCTTGTCAACAACAGTTCGGATTGAAAGAGCAGCACCACCACGAGCATCACCATCTAATTTGGTAAGAATGACACCATCAAAATTTAATCTCTCGTTAAATTCCTTGGCGGTATTTACAGCATCCTGACCTGTCATCGAGTCAACCACAAATAAGGTTTCTGATGGATTAAGTGCTTTTTTAAGCGACTCAATTTCTTTCATCATTTCCTCATCAATAGCTAATCGACCAGCGGTATCGACAATTACAATATTCTTTCCATTATCCTTTGCTGCTTTAATAGCATTATTGGCAATTTGAAGAGGGTTTTTATTTTCTTCTTCGGCATATACTTCCACACCTATCTGCTCACCTACTACCTTCAGCTGGTTGATCGCAGCTGGGCGGTAAATATCGCAGGCAGAGAGGAGCACCTGGTTTCCTTGTTTCTTCAAGTAATTGGCTAGCTTACCAGCAAACGTGGTTTTACCAGATCCCTGCAATCCCGAAAGGAGAATAACAGCCGGGCTTCCCGATAGGTTTACATCTGCTTTTTTTCCACCCATTAGGCGGGTGAGTTCTTCAGAGGTGATTTTGACAAGTAGCTGTCCTGGAGAAACGGAAATTAAAACATCCCGTCCTAAAGCTTCCTTTTTAATGGTATCTGTAACTTCCTTGGCAACTTTGTAGTTAACATCCGCATCGATCAAGGCCCTTCTTATTTCCTTTACCGTTTTTGCAACGTTAATCTCGGTGATACTTCCCTGACCTTTGAGCGTCTTAAATGCCTGCTCCAGCTTAAAACTTAAATTGTCAAACATCTCTTCAAACTTAATTTTCCACAAAAATAAGAATTATATCTTCCACACAATACAGTACTTTTAAAAATACCGTAGAATGGTCACTATTCTGCAAAAGTATTTATCTCCGGGTGTAGCTATTCGTCCAGTTATACGTTCGGTAATGAACATTATTTCATTCTATCGATAATTAAATTCTTTAATTCTGCGGCATATGGTCAATTTTACTTTTATGGCACAACTGTTGGCGCTTCACAAAGAAAATCGCAATAAAATGAAAACATTAGTCAACCTGGCGTTTATTCTTGGACTGGCATTTATCGTGTATCGGTTTACCGGTGCAGACAATACCGATGAGCAATTCAAAAGGAATTATGACATTTCGTATTTCAATGAAATGGAATTACGAGGGCCATTTAAGGTAATTCTAACTCAGGGTACAACGCCTCAATTGGATATCAAGGCATCAGAAAAAATTCATGATGAGATAGAGGTTTATGTAGAAAATGACCGGCTGATCATCGAATTAAAAGATAAGATTTTTTCTAAAAGCAAATCAATAAAGCTGTATGTCACAGTGAAAGATCTGGAGAAACTAATTATTACCGGTGCCGTAGATCTCGAAACGGAAAATATTATCCATACGGAAGATTTAAAAATTGAGTTTGAAGGGGCCGGCCAGGTTAATTTGGATCTGGAAACAGATAGGGTTATTGCTGAAATTGATGGCGTGGGTAGCTTCTGGTTGCAGGGAAATGCCAATTATCATAAAGTGGAATTCTCAGGTGTTGGGAGCTATGAAGCGAAAAATTTAATCTGTAAAAATACCATTGTGGAATCTGACGGGGTTGGAAATGTAGAAGTATTTGCCTCAAATAAGTTTATTGGGCATGCCAATGGAATAGGTAGTGTGACCTATTATGGCAACCCTGATGATGTATCCATAGATTCTTCAGGAATAGGAAAAGTACATAGTAAATAGATAGATTGGGCCATTTCGATTATTTCGCTAACCCGGATAATTGGGATTGGCCTCTTATCCTTTATTTGCCAACTGGCCACATGCCGCATCAATATCTTTGCCCCTGCTTCTTCTGATGTTTACTACCAGACCTTTGTTTTCCAGGTATTCTTTAAAATCATCTACTTTACTGGATTCGGCTTTTTGAAAATCAGCATTGTCAATCGGGTTATATTCAATGATGTTGATTTTGCAAGGAACTTTTTTAGCAAAGGCAAATAACTCATCGGCATCTTGCAGGCTTTCATTAAAATTCCTGAAGGTTATATATTCTAAGGTGATTTTATTTCCAGTACTTTTATAGAAATAATTAAGCGCATCAACGAGCGATTCTAATGAATTGCTTTCATTGATCGGCATTATTTGGTTGCGCTTTTCATCATTGGCTGCATGAAGGGAAAGTGCCAGATTAAATTTCACACTATCATCACCCAGTTTTTTAATCATTTTTGCAATACCAGCAGTTGACACAGTTATCCTTTTAGGTGACATGCCTAACCCGTTTTCAGAAGTGATAAGCTCAACCGATTTAAGCACATTTTGATAGTTTAAAAGAGGTTCACCCATGCCCATATACACAATATTACTTAAAGGCATTTGATAATGCTTTTCTGCCTGGTTTTTTATGGCAACTACCTGGTCGTAAATTTCCGGAGCTTCGAGGTTTCTTTTTCGCTCCAGGTATCCTGTGGCACAAAATTTACATGAAAGCGAGCAGCCCACCTGGGAGGAGATACATGCAGTCATTCGTTTTTCTGCCGGAATTAACACACCCTCTACTAAATGACCGTCAGATAATTTAAAAGCTGACTTTATCGTCTTGTCATCACTTATTTGTTGGTGATCAACCTGCACATCTTTGATCACAAAATGATTTTCCAGTAGCTCGCGTGTTTTCAAAGAAAGATTGGTCATTTCATTAAATGACACGGCAGATTTATTCCATAGCCAATCATACACCTGCTTGGCACGGAAGGCTTTGTCGCCCTTTTCCACAAAATATTCACTCAGCTCCGCAAGGGTCATCAGCCGAATATCTTTCTTCTCACTTACTTCTGACATCCTGCAAAATTAGGCTTTTTATACTGATTATTTAAAGGAATAAATTCCGCTTATCGGAAAATGGTCGGATTCTTTTATTTCGCGATGGGTTTTGAATTTATGAATGTTGAGATGATCACTAAAAAATTGCTGGTCAATGCGTAGAAAAAATAGCTTTCCGTTATAGGTAAAGCCAAACCCTTTTCCTTTTGCTTCAAATGAATTAGTCAATTGCATTCGGATGGCATTATAAGAATAACTATACGGAAGCTCATTAAAATCTCCATTGACAAGAATGGGGTGAGGACAGCTCTCAATATTCTCAATAAGAAGGTTAATTTGTTCAGATCGTTGAATAAATCCATTTCTGAGTCGGTATCCCGTATCGATATAACTATTTTTTAGGCGGTCAGTATCTACAATATTTTCTTCGTCTATCGCCATTGATTCCAGGTGGATGCAGTAAATGCGTAAGGTGTCTTTACCCATTTTTATATCGGCGAAAATGGAATTCATGAAATTCCCATCTTTATCACTGATCTCGCCAGAATGAATAATCGGGTATTTACTAAATATTGCCTGTCCAAACTGACCTTTTCTTTTGTCTACAAATCGCTTTTTAAAATAAAAGTATTTCAAGCCATTTTTAACGAGCTGCTCGCTGACATTAAATACTTCTGACCCATCCTTATTAAAATACTCCTGAAAACATTTCACATCTGCAGTATGATCAACAGCCCATTGGATCATCTTTTTAGAAGAAACATAGTCATCATTTAGATGTGCATAATTATTAAATACTCGTGTGTTGTAGCTAAGCACTTCTACTGATTTGGAATCATCAGTATCCCAGCGGCTCCATTGCATGGTCATTTTTAAAAATGGTATGGCCACTAAAAATAAAATAAGGTGCACAATAAAATTAGTGTTTACCTTTTTACGAACAAGAATTAGAAACACAAAATGAAAAATGATCAGCAAAGGAATAAGCAGCGAAAGAAATCCTGAAAACCAAATGATATCCGGTGGAATGAATATGCTGAGGTAGCATATTAGGGTAATTATAATCAGAAAATACCGGTATATTTTTTTCAATGTGCTGCGGTTGATTTTTAGGTACTAACGATTGATGTTGAAAATTTATGAAAACAAAAGTAGTTTTTCAGTAAGGCAATTAAATTTATTATAGACAGATATAA
Organism: Cyclobacteriaceae bacterium; assembly: GCA_050306095.1. Taxonomy (GTDB): domain Bacteria; phylum Bacteroidota; class Bacteroidia; order Cytophagales; family Cyclobacteriaceae; genus CAJXNP01. The sequence continues at coordinate 12,956 of JBNLGO010000024.1, read as the reverse complement.
AATGTATTTTTACACCAATAAACTATTTTTTTAAAAATGAGCAAAAAGAAAATAGCCATTATTGGCGGAGGAAACCTGGGAGCATCTATTGCAGAAGGATTGAATAAGTCACACTTATATGATTCAAAAGACATTTCCGTGACACGAAGAAAAGTGGAGCTCCTAAAGCATTTATCAGATGCCGGATTACAAGTACATTCAGACAATTTATTGGCTGTTAAAAATTCGGATATCGTAATCGTAGCCGTAAAACCGTACAATGTAGATAAGATTCTGAATGAAATAAAGCCTGCATTGACTGCAGATCACGTGGTAGTATCTGTGGCTACTGGTATTTCCATCAATCATATGCAAACAGTTGTGGGAGAAAACATTCCGGTTTTCAGGGCAATGCCAAATACTGCCATTTCCATTTGCGAATCAATGACGTGTATTTCTACCAATAATGGAGGCGAAAAACATAAAGAAGAAATTGCTCAATTATTTGATCAGCTGGGACAAAGCATTATCATCAATGAAGATCTGATGGATGCGGCTACCGTACTTGCTGCGTGTGGGATAGCATATGCCCTACGGTTTATCAGAGCTGCTTCACAAGGAGGCATCGAAATTGGTTTTGATGCGCAAACTGCCATGCAAATTGCGGCACAGACTGTAAAAGGAGCAGCAGGATTGCTCATTGAGGGTAAACAGCATCCTGAACGAGAAATTGATAAAGTGACCACTCCTCAAGGTTGTACCATAGCAGGATTAAATGAAATGGAGCACCAGGGATTTAGCTCGTCTTTGATTAAAGGAATCTTAACATCATACAATAAGATTTGAGCAGAAGCATAGCCATCGGTGACATTCATGGCTGTGTCAAAACATTGCAATCTTTGATAGAAGAAAAAGTTTGTCCCAATATGGAGGACAAACTTTTTTTTATGGGTGATTATGTCAATAAAGGTCCCGATAGCAAGGGTGTTATTGACTACCTGCTGCACCTAAAAAAGTCAGGGTTAAACGTGACCTTTTTACGGGGAAATCACGACCAATTAATGATCAATGCCTGGAAAGATGAATCGGCATTTCAGGAATTTTTAAACCGAGGAGGTATAGCTACATTACAGAGTTTTAATTGCCAGCAACTAATAGACATTCCATTCACCTATTATTCTTTTCTTTCTACCACAAAATTTTTCTGTGAAGTTGGGAACCATATTCTAATCCATGCCGGTTTTGACTTTCAGGAAGAGGCGATTTTCCCAGATTTTGATACCATGCTCAATATCCGGGAAATGGAAGTTGATCTCCGGAAAACAAACGGAAAAAGAATAGTTCATGGTCATGTGCCAATTTCTTTGGAAGAGTTGAAGGATAAAATCCAGACCAAATGGAAGGATATTTCCATCGATACAGGATGTGTATATGTAGATCAACCCGGAAAAGGATACCTTACTGCTATGATTTTAGAAACTAATGCGTTACTTTATATAAGGAACAAGGATAAATAGGGGATGTCAATTTATTTAAAACAAGGCGATATCACCACCATGCAGGTAGATATTATCGTAAACGCGGCAAATTCAGATCTTCGTGGTGGTGGCGGGGTAGATGGAGCTATCCATCGTGCAGGAGGTTCTGCCATTATGAAAGAATGTAAAATGATAGGCGTCTGCCCAACAGGTGAAGCGGTAATTACAACTGCTGGAAATTTGCCGTCTAAAAAAGTGATTCATACCGTCGGGCCAATATGGGAAGGCGGCAAAAATAATGAGGACTTTTTTCTCAAATCCGCATACTCCAAAAGTCTTAAATTGGCCATTGACTATGGATTTAATAGCATCGCCTTCCCAAATATAAGCACAGGTATCTATGGTTTTCCCAAGCATAAAGCAGCGGGTATTGCCATATCAACGGTCAAAGAATTTATCAATAACCACCCCGATGTAACAGTATATTTTGTTTGTTTTGATGATGAAAATTATCAAATCTATCAACAGTTACTTACAGAAAAATAAAGCAAAGAGGTAGAGTTATTTAATAGCTAAAAATCGCAAACGCGTATAATCTACCACCCATTTTCCATCTTTAAAATTTGTAGCTCGCAAGTCTTCCACAGCATTGTTGATGATGGTTTCTTTTACTCTTTCATCAAGTCCTATAAAGAAATTATTACAAAACATCGTAATCCAGTCTTTCATACCATCTATCGGATCTTCCAAAGTTGTAGGTCGATCAATATGCCAAATGGATTTCACTAAAAATCCCTCTTTCTCTAGTAAAGTGCTAAATTCACCAGTGCTGTGAAAATACCATACTTCCTTGCTGGCATTCTCCTCAAAGCCATTTTTGATTAATTGATTTTTAACCGCATTTTTCACATTATTTATACAATATTGACCACCAAATTCTGCCACAAAACGACCACCTTTTTTCAAACTTTTGTAAACACATGAAGCCATTGCTGATTTATCTTTGATCCAATGCAATACAGCATTTGAAAAAATAGCATCCACAGGTGCATCTAATGAAAAGTTGGTGGCATCCATAGTTTCAAAGGCAATTTCCGGATATCGGTTTTTAGCATCTCGAACCATTTCCTCTGAATGATCCATTCCTGCTACCAAGGCTCCTGATTTTGCAATTTCATTGGTTAATTGACCAGACCCACACCCTAAATCCAATATTTTTTCACCGGGTTTGGGGTTTAACAATTGGACGATTTCCTTCCCAAACTCATATACAAATGCATGCTTTTCATTGTATAAAGCCGTGTCCCAGGGTTGATTAAAGTTTTCCATAATTTTTTCATTTCGATTTGTTGTTGACAAAATTGGGAAGCTTTTTGATATTTGTAAAATATCAATTTATGCAAGAATTGATATCTAATAAGTATCAACTATGGAGCTACGTCATTTAGAATATTTTGCAATGGTAGCCAGCGAACTCCATTTCAGAAAGGCCGCCCAAAAATTGTTTATTTCACAGCCACCACTCAGTCGCCAGATAAAGGAGCTAGAAGAAGAATTAGGGACGCAATTATTTATCCGGTCGAATAAAAAGGTGGAACTCACTGATGCAGGGAAGTATCTGAAGCAGGAAGTGGAAACAATGTTTAAACATATTGATAAGTTTAAAAGACAACTTAAATATATCGGTCAGCAAACTACCGGACAATTTAAGATTGGATACATAAGTTCCACCTATCACGATAACCTGATGCAAATGGTCAATGGATTAGCCGATCAATTCCCATTAGTGAAAACTCAGTTATTTGAAGTGCCTACAATTAAACAGATCAATGCATTGGAAGTGGGCAAATTAGATATAGGTATTATGAGGGCACCTGTTTTCTCTGATCAACTTTCCATCAAACCCCTGTTTAAGGATCCTTTTGTATTGGTGACCAATGAAGAAAAGCAGGATTTTGATCTTTCGGATTTTAAAGACACCCCCTTTATTTTTTTTAATAAGGAATATGCACCAGAATTTCATTCAAAATTAATTGAAATATGCAATCGAAGTGGGTTTACGCCAGACGTTGTGCATGAGGCGAATAATGTGCATTCGATTTTAAAAATGGTAATGAAAAAAATGGGCGTTTCGATCTTGCCAAAATCAGTGGCAATTCAATCGCAAAACAGTGACCTGAAATATTACAATATTGCTGGAAACACCTTCTTTACGGAAGTAGTGGCAGCTTGGAAAAACGAGGATGAAAATCCGGCATTAAGCTGGTTTATTAATCAATTAGAACATTTCACCTCAATGGATAGTTTCTAGATTGACGCTAAGAATAAAAGCCGAAAAGCAAAAAACCGGGAGTAAGAGCAATTATAAACCGTTGGTAAACAATGGCAAATGAAATGAGAAATAATTTCATTAAAATTCGATTAGATAGTAAATTATAGTAAACCTGATATTTATTAATTCTGCGCTATGAATAAACCCGTCAAATGGATTTCTATTATTTTAATTATAGGGATATTAGGGTATTTCATTTACCCTAAAATCAGCCCTTATTTTTCGGATGAGCATGCAGAAGACATCCCACCGGCATCTGCCTCTGATGGCAAACTTCCGGTATCAGCAATAATAATCAAACCGCAATCCATTGATGATAAAATCAATGTGACAGGTTCGGTAGTAGCAAATGAGTCGGTGGAGGTGAAAAGTGAAATTTCAGGAAAAATCACTCGTATTCATTTTGAGGAAGGTTCTGGTGTGAGAAAAGGAGAACTTCTCCTGAGCATAGAGGATGATGAATTGGTTGCGCAACTGGAGCGTTTGAAACACCAAAAGCAATTGTTGGAGCAAAGTGAGTTGCGTAATCGACAGCTATTAGAGAAGGAAGCCATTAGCCAGGAGGAATATGATATTTCGCTCACAGAATTGAAAACATCAGAATCGGATATGAAGTTGGTTTCTGCACAATTGGCAAAAACCAAAATCAGGGCACCCTTCAATGGGATAGTAGGATTGCGACATGTAAGTGAAGGAAGTTATATCACCCCCAATACCAGCATCACAAATATTTTTAGTATCAATCCTGCAAAAATTGATTTTTCCATTCCTGGTAAGTATAGCAATAGGGTAGAGAAAGGCGATAAAATTCGATTCGTCACAGATGCAACAGATGAATATCATGAAGCTGAAATATACGCCATTGAGCCGCAGGTAGATCCGGTAACGAGAACCTTGAGTCTAAGGGCTATCTGTAATAACGATGATCGGGTATTACTTCCGGGGCAGTTTGCTAAAATTGAATTAATATTCAATAGCTATGAAAATGCAATTATGGTGCCCACAGAGGCGGTTATACCGGAACTTGGAGGCTATAAGGTTTTTGTCAATGAAGGTGGACAAGCAGAAACACGGCAAGTAGAAACGGGATTGCGGACTGAACGAAATATTGAAATTACTTCAGGCCTGAACCCAAATGATACATTAATAATTACCGGAATATTGCAATTAGGTCCGGGAACAGAGGTGAATTTAACAATTAGAAATTAGTATGAGTCTTGCGTCAGTAAGTATTGATCGACCAGTATTGGCCATTGTGATGTCCGTAGTCATCATCATTTTTGGCTTTGTAGGGCTAAGCTATTTAGGTGTGAGGGAGTACCCAAGCGTTGATCCACCGATTATTACTGTGGCTACTACATATGTTGGCGCCAACTCTGAAGTGATTGAATCGCAAATCACCGAGCCATTGGAAGAATCCATCAATGGAATTGCCGGGATTAAATCTTTGACTTCTACAAGCAGGGATGGAAGGAGTACGATTTCCGTAGAATTTGACCTGGATATTGATCTGGAAGCAGCTGCTAATGATGTAAGAGATCGGGTATCGAGAGCCATGGGTGCTTTACCTCCTGATGCAGAACCTCCCGTTGTCTCAAAAGCGGATGCTGATTCCTGGCCGATTATCATCACTAGTATTCGTAGCGATACACGCTCTTTGTTAGAGTTGACACAGATTGCAGATAATATTTTCAAAGAAAGATATCAAACTATTCCGGGTGTTAGCCAGTCCAGGGTTTGGGGATCTAAAAAATATTCGATGCGGCTGTGGATGGATCCACTTAAATTAGCTGCTTATCAGCTCACACCTCTTGATGTTTTAAATGCTGTAAATGCCAATAATGTAGAGCTCCCTACCGGAAGGGTAGAAGGGATCAACACAGAGCTTACCGTAAGAACAAGGGGTCAGTTAATTACTCCACAGGAATTTAATGACCTGATCGTAAAAGAAGATGGGAATAACATTGTACGATTTCGGGATATAGGAAATGCTGAGCTTTCTCCTGAAAATATGCGGACGAGTTTGAAACGCGATGGCGTCCCTATGGTAATGCCCATCATCATTGCACAGCCTGGCTCAAATCATATCGAAATAGCGGAAGAATTTTACAAGCGATTTGAGGCTATTAAAAAGGACTTGCCTGAAGATATTGAGGCGCAACTTGTTTATGATAGTACCCAATATATCCAGGAATCCATTGATGAAGTAGAGCAAACCATTATCACCGCTTTTAGCCTGGTAGTGATCATTATATTTCTGTTTTTAAGGGATTGGCGCACTACGTTAATTCCGGTGGTGACCATACCGGTTTCCTTGGTAGGGACCTTTTTCGTTCTTTACCTTCTGGATTATTCTATAAATGTTTTAACCCTCCTGGGAATTGTCCTGGCAATTGGGTTGGTGGTAGATGATACCATCGTTGTATTAGAAAATATTTATAAGCGAATAGAGAATAAAGAAGAGCCCCACGAAGCGGGTAAAAAGGGAACCCAGGAAATTTTCTTTGCGGTTATTTCTACTACTGTTGCCTTGGTGGCGGTATTTTTACCTTTAATATTTTTACAAGGTTTAACAGGGCGGTTATTCCGGGAATTTGGTGTGACCATTTCTGTTTCAGTCATCATTTCTTCATTTGTTGCCTTAACCATGACTCCAATGCTTTCATCCAGGTTATTGAGGGTCAAGCATGAAAAATCATGGTTTTATAATAAGACGGAACCATTGTTTGTAAAATTAAATGGATTATACAATCGCTCTTTAGAGTCATTTATGAAGAATAGATGGCTTGCCATTATTATCTGGATATTTACCATTGGAATGGGTGTTTATTTTTATGCAATTACGCCTACCGAGTTAGCCCCAAGAGAAGATAGAAATTCTTTTAGGGTAATTGCGGAAGGCCCAGAAGGCGTCACCTTTGAATATATGGACGAATATGTGTTGGAAATTGTGGCAGATATATTAGAAGAGGTACCAGAGAAGCAATTTATAGGTTCCGTTACATCTCCGGGTTTTGGAGCTTCAGGATCCGTTAATTCTGCCTTCTTCTTTATTATTTTAAAAAACAAATCAAAAAGAGAGCGCTCCCAAGATGCCATAGTAAGAAGTTTAACACCTATTGTTCAATCTAATACCAAGGCAAGGTCATTTGTGGTGCAACCTGAAACCATTGGCCGGGGAGGATTGAGTGGTCTCCCGGTACAATTTGTTCTTCAAGCACCTAATCTCGAAAAACTAAAAAGTATTTTGCCCGAATTTATGGAAGCAGCGCGGTCAGAGCCGACTTTTAAGATCGTAGATCTGGACATGAAATTCAATAAACCAGAAATCAACATTGATATTAACCGTGACAAAGCCAGGGCAATGGGTGTGTCAGTGATGGATATCGCCCGAACACTTCAATTAGCTTTTAGTGGGCAGCGATTTGGGTATTTCATCATGGGAGGAAAGCAGTATCAGATTATCGGTCAGGTGACAAGGGAGAATAGAAGTGCACCACTAGATTTGCAGTCATTATATGTGCGAAATAATAGAAATGAGTTGATCCAATTAGATAATTTGGTGAAACTGTCAGAAAACAGTAACCCACCTCAGTTGTATCGCTATAATAGATTTGTATCGGCAACTATCTCTGCAGATATTGTGGATGGAAAAACGTTAGGCGATGGCATTTCCGCCATGGAAAAAATTGCGGACCAAGTATTAGATGAATCTTTCTCATCAACATTCGCAGGAACTTCCAATGAATTTAAAGAAAGTGGCTCAAGCCTTTTATTCGCATTTATTTTTGCAATTATTCTCATTTACCTGGCCTTATCAGCGCAATTTGAAAGTTTTCGGGATCCTTTAATCATCATGTTTACGGTGCCATTGGCTTTAACCGGTGCATTTATGACGCTCCTGCTTTTTGACCAAACATCCAACATTTTCAGTCAAATTGGAATTATTATGCTTATAGGCCTGGTAACTAAAAATGGGATTTTAATCGTCGAATTTGCCAACCAGCGAAAAGCCCAGGGAGAGGAGTTGATGGAAGCGATCATCAAGGCTGCTGAAGCGAGATTCCGACCTATTTTAATGACAAGTCTTTCTACCATTTTGGGCATATTACCCATAGCACTGGCCTTAGGCGCCGGGGCAGAAAGTAGAGTGTCTATGGGATTAGCCGTTATTGGTGGGTTGTTGTTTGCCACGATTTTGACCTTATATATAATACCGGCCATATATTCCTTCTTAAGTGGAAAAGAAAAACGTGTAGCCAGATTTTAGTATGGAGAGAAAATTATTATTCATCATATTCATTTTAGTTTTTTCAGGTCAGCTCCTCAAAGCACAGGAGGATATCACCCTGGAAACGGCCATTGCTACAGGCCTTGAAAAAAATTATTCTATTCGTATTGCTAAAAATGAATACACTATTGAGCAAAATAATAATACCCTGGGCAATGCAGGGTTTTTACCAACATTGGATTTAAATGCAAGCAAAACGTATCAAGTTCAGGATGTAGAATTAGAATTGCTAAGCTCTGAAGGTACATTCCCAATCAGTAGAAGTGGTGCCAAATCTGATCGGTTTAATGCATCAGCCGAGGTAAACTGGACCATTTTTGATGGCATGAAAATGTTTATCACAAAAGATAAATTAAGCGAAATGGAATCTTCCGGGAGGCTTTCTAATCAAATTGCTATTGAAAATACAGTTGCAGCCATTGCAAGTGCTTACTATCGAATTGTATTGGAGCAAGCTAGGTATGATGTGCTCGTTCAAACACTTGACTTGTCCCAAAGGAGGGTGGACTATGCTAAAAACAGGTATGAATTGGGCAAAGGAGCAAAAGTGGATTACCTAACGGCACAAGTTGATTTTAATTCTGATCAAACGGATTTAATCGTGCAAAGAGAGGTGTTGGAATTGGCACGGATTGACTTAAATGTTTTGATGGGGCAGGATCCAAAACTTAACTACAACGCTATCGATAGCATCATTATTCATGATAATTTGTTATATGGCGATTTGGAAGAAAAGGTGCTCGCTATGAATCCACAGCTCTTATTGGCGATTAATGAACAGAATATATCTTATACTCAATACAAGGAATTTGTTTCGGCCAGGTACCCTTCCATCGATTTAGGTGTTTCGTATGGTTATGGCACTTCAAATAATGATGCGGGGCAATTGCGGTATTCACGGACTAACGGATTGACCTATGGAATATCTGCTTCATGGAATATTTTTGACGGGTTTAATACGAATCGCCAAATCCAAAATGCCCGAATTCAGCAGGAATCTTCCCAGCTGATGAAAGATGAAATAGAAATGCAATTGCTGGCGGATCTAAGAAAAAGATTTAGCAACTATACCAATAGCATTGCCTTAGTAAAGCTGGAAGAATCAAATGTAGGGGTGGCAAAAGAGAATGAAGAGATTGCTGTGGATCGTTATCAGCTTGGTGTCAGCACTTATCTTGAACTTCGTGAAGCGCAGCGCAATTATGTCGATGCCCAAACACGCTTATTAGACGCCATGTTAGTGGCTAAATTGGCCGAAATTGAACTGTTGAGACTGAGTGGGAGTATTTTAGAAAGCGATGGTCTATAGTTTTTTTTCCAGCATTACTTTAAAGCTTCGTTGACCTCCCATATGTTTTTTAAATGCCAATAATGTTTCCTGATCTTTACCGTCTCTAGTCGTGGATACTCCCAAATCCAGGTATTTAAATTTTTGCTGTCTGCCAAAATTGTACAGCCCTTCTATTAGCTTGACCATCGGGCTGAGGTAATTAAATTTTATGGGGCTGGCAGGTAAAAAATTGTACAGCACATTATCGTTTACCTTAACAGCGATGGTAACGGCAAAAAATTCGTTATTGAGCTTGACCGAAAAAATGAAATAACGATCCGGAAAAGCATTCATGGAAAGTTGGAGTTGTTCCAATGAGATATTAAGCGGCTGATTTTTTTCCTTCCTACAAACGGATATAAAATTATAAAGTACGGGTAACATATCTGCAGATTCCTCATAAAATGCTAACCCTTCACTATTGCACTTTTTGAGTTTTCTCTTTTCCATCTCATGTATATGGGACGAGAGATTTTTATTGGTAATATCTATGTGATGGTTTTTTAACTTCAATACTTTTTCAAACCCTTGATCCAATAATATTTGTCGTTGTAGTTTTGTTCTGGGTTTTCTAAAGAAATTTGAGGGCAAAGTGATTTTTAATACCTCAACGTTTTTATTCTTTAAGAGCCGAAGGGTTTCATCAATGAAAATTTTAAATGCTCCTTCATCCACCTTTTTGGCTGTTTCAAACCCTCCAAATAAAGATTTATAAGGGCTGTAAGCTATTCCATTTTCAATCACGCAATGAAATACTCCATAGCAATCATCTTCAATGAATAAAAGGTAGGAGATCGCTTCATTACTTTGCAACAACACATGGTGTGGATGATTAAATAATGTCTTATGAAAGAGTGTCTTTAGATCTTTAGTCTTGCTTTCCCGTACAGTAATTCTATCCAAAATTTGGCTTCCCATTTTGATCTTGTGGAGGAATTTGAAAAATGTGTAGTAACATACTAATTTCTACTTTCAAATAATAGTTCTTTTAAGACCTTTAGAATTCCAAAAAAAATTAAAATCATCGTGATTTAGGCAGACCATTTAAATATTATAATTTTAACCCGGAAAATTCACAGAATTTTCTGCCCTCAGGGCCGACGATTTGCAAAATCAAGGTTGTAAGAATGTTATGCACAAATACCAATATTGACTAGCATTTAATCATTCCACAAATTTGAGGAACGAGAATTTTGCAAAAGTCTGGGTTAACCCTGACTTATAGGTTTGAAAAATTCTGGATTTTTTAATCCGTTGTCGTCATTATACACAGTTTTATCGTGAATAATCAGGGTTAAATTTTCAATAAAAGGTTAATGCTACAATAAAGTGAAAGACACTTTTTTAACGATAGAATCGGAGTCGGAAGGTTTTTTTAAAGATAAAGGAAGTAAGTTTTTAGCCTATGCTTTTCCTGTTATTGATGAAGAGGATATAAAGGGGCATATCGATGTGTTAAAAAAGAAATATTACGATGCGCGCCATCACTGTTATGCCTATGTTTTAGGAAATGAGGGTGAACAATACCGGGCCAATGATGATGGAGAGCCTAATCATTCTGCGGGCGATCCGATTTTAGGACAGATCAGGTCGAAAGATCTCACAAATGTCCTAGTGGTAGTTGTCCGGTACTTTGGTGGTACCAAACTAGGTGTACCCGGTTTAATTAATGCTTATAAGACATCTACCGCTGAAGCGCTCAATCTGGCCCAGATCATTGAAAAGCAAATCACAGAGTCCATCACCATTCGATTTGGTTATCCGATGATGAATGATGTAATGCGAATTGTTAAAAACTACGACCTAAACATTACCCATCAAAATATGGAGTTAACATGCGAAATGACATTGGAAATCCGACAAAAATTGCTGGAAGAGGTTATTGATAAAATCAACCTCCTCCAGGGAGTAGATCTTATCCATTAATGTTTGCGGTTAAAAACCTCCATCACCATTTCAGGCACTTCGATGTCGCCACTTCTTAAAGCTTTATTGGCCATTCCTTTGCTTATACCCCACCTGAAAATCCAGGAAATACCATATTGGGTAAAAAATTTCATCGGTTCGGAATAGGCTGGATCTTTCAGGGCTTCTTCCTGAGTGATAAAAGTATATCCATTTTTCACGTACATGGCAGCTAGCTCATCCAGGTATTCGGAATTGAGCAGGCTGGCGTGTATAAGCAAGGTATGGTTAATATTTCTCCCAAAAACATCTTGCGATCTTTGTTCGAAGAAATGCAGTTTTTGCTCCATATAATTGACATATTCAGTGCCAATTTTTTTCATCAATGATTGGTCATTATCCTTATAGGCATTGTGATAGGCTTTGGCAAAAATGTAATCGTCGTTATCAATGGTGATAGGTGCGGGTTGATATCCATGCTCTTTCAAAAACCTATTCAGTGTAAAATATTTTGCAGAATCCTGACCGGCATGCAGATACGGATGCCTGAAATAACGAAGCTGTTGACCATACTTTGCTAGTAAAGGTTTGATATGATTTTCTCCCTGAATAATATCCGCAAAATAAAGACTGTCTGATACTTTATTATAGCTATGGTGAGAATAGGTGTGATTTCCAAGCTCATATCCTTTTTCTACCCAATGAATAAGTAACTCTAATTTTGTCGAGTCAAGTTGACCATCTTTATACAGTTTTCTTTCATTGACATATCCAATGGCAGGGATTTCAAATGCATCAAAAGTATTGATCAGTTTTTTTGTGATGTTCGTTTGAAAATTATGATCCTCAATTCCATAGGGCACAATTGGTAAATCATCTACCGATACACATATTTTTTTGTTTTGGCTGTTGGCTGAGATTGAAAAGAAGGTGAAGCAAACAAGAAAAAGGATTCGTACAGTCATCATTTTGTAGTTTGGTAATTAAGGTCAACGAGGTTTTTAACCTCGCTGACCTTAATTAACCATAAATGTTAGTTATTGATAAGGTTCTAAATAGTCATCAGGATTTACCCGTTTGCCATCTTTCATAATTTCAAAGTGAAGATGGGGAGCGGTAGATAGCCCGGAACTGCCTACCGTTCCAATTACTTGTCCGGAATTTACCTTTTCACCAGCTTTCACTTTGAATTTATCCAGCTGGGAGTAGAGGGTGGAATAGCCATTTTCGTGATCAATAATCACCCTGTTTCCATACTTTTCAACAAATTTAGCTTCGCGTACCGTCCCTCCGGCTGAGGCGTGAATAGGGACACCTTTATTAGCTGAATAATCTATACCATTATGCATCATTTCTTTTTTAAGGATCGGATGCATTCTCATACCAAACCCTGAAGTTACCTTAAACATATCAGCTTTATTCAAAGGCTGGGTAAATGTTGGGTCGGTGTTAGCGTAATTTTCAATGGGAAGATTGTCCTTTGATAATGTGATATGATACGAATCACTTTTAAAGCCTGAATGGATAAATATGATGGCTAAACCAAAAACGAACGGAACGATCATCTTCCAGATTTTTAGTCGATTAATTTTATATTGATTCATTGTTTTAATTCTTTTTAATGTGTTTGAATGAAACGAG
>JBNLGO010000023.1:0-31095 GCA_050306095.1 Cyclobacteriaceae bacterium | reverse complement strand
GGTGTAAAGGCAGGCGCTAATTTTTCCAGTAATGCCATCAAAGATTACAATGGTGACAAATCCAGTGCATTAAAATCAAAATTAGGTCTTCAGTTTGGAGTAATTGCCGATTTACCACTAAGCGAAAAAGTTCAGTTAAACACAGGATTATTATATTCTCAAAAAGGTAGCAAAGAAGAAGATCAAGGTGCTACTGGTACTGTTTATTTAAATTATCTTGAATTACCTGTTGCTGTTGCCGTTTTATTTGGACCAGGTATTTATGTAGAAGCAGGTCCATATGCGTCAATGGCACTAAGTGGCAAGGGTAAATATGAATTCCAAGGTCAGTCTGTTGAAAGCGATTTAAACTTTGGGAACAGCGATGAAGACGATTTAAAAGGATTAGATTATGGTGTAACAGTTGGGGCTGGTGTTTATGTATCTAAACTAAAGTTATCTCTTAACTATAGTTTAGGACTGGCAAACCTTGCTCCTGGTAGTGATATTGGAGATGCTTCTGTTAAAAATGGTGTATTCACTATAGGAGCAGCATTTTTATTTGTAAACAACTAATTAAAGAAAATAGCTCACAAAAAAAGGTCAATGCGATGCGTTGACCTTTTTTTGTGCTCTTGTTCTAGTAAAAAATCATCTCCAAAATACATCACTTTCATTTTCCACATAGTCTTCTTCCTGATGTAATTCTATGACCTTTTTCAATTGTTCCGGGGTAGCCACCTCCTCAATTTTTGGAAACAATTCCCGCTCTTCAAAACGAATGTGTTTTTCTAATTCCTCTTCAATACTTTCCAGTGTTTCTTTCGTCATGTTTGATTCATTAAATAGCTTATTAAGTCGCTCATGCTCATTTAATGCCTGCTGTATCATCGGATGGTCATTACCTAATATTGGGAACACATAATCCTCTTCCGCTTTAAAGTGTGCGTTAATATGTTCAGAAATAAACCATTTCACATGAGCGGCAATCCGATCAATTGAAACTTCTTTTTTCAACCCAACTTTAATTTTCCAACACAATAGCAAACCTTTGTGATGTTCCCTGCTTAATGGCTGTAGTGCTTCGTGGCGTTTCATAATACTGCTTGGTTTTGGTGTGAAATATTGATTGAAATCATTAATAACGTCCTTTTTTACTGAACGGATGGAATACAAATTGGAATTAAGAACCAATTCACAATTTCCTTTTCATTCAAAAATTTGAGCGTAACTTTCCAGAACGCATAAGTACAAAAAACGCTTTTTAATATAAAAAATCAGAAGGTTTTTTTGAAATAAGATTCAATTGGGAGAATTGAACTTCTGGATATTTTTAACTTTTACAATCATTTATTCAACCCACATTCAACACCCTCAACAGCGTGCAGCAATGGCTGATGGTATTTCATCCAGGGAAACGATTTCATTTACACCTTTTAGATTGATTGCCTCTTTTGGCATGCCAAATACGACGCAGCTTTTTTCGTCCTGCGCAATCGTAAATGCACCAGCATCATACATTTCTTTCATTCCCTTCGCTCCATCCCCTCCCATTCCGGTCAGAATTATACCTAATGCATTTTTCCCCAGGTAGCGGGCTGTAGATTTAAAGAGCACATCTACAGAAGGACGGTGACGGTTCACATACGGCCCATCCTTTACTTCCACATAATTTCGAGCACCACTTCGTTTTACGATCATATGCTTATTTCCTGGTGCTATCAGTACATGTCCATTTAAAATGGTATCACCATTTTGTGCCTCTTTCACTGTGATTTTGCAAAGACTATCGAGACGATCGGCAAATTGTCTTGTAAATGTTTCTGGCATATGCTGAACAATCACGATGCCTGGCGCATTTGCGGGAAGAGCCATGAGTATAGACTTGATGGCTTCTGTTCCACCGGTAGATGCCCCGATGGCGATGATCTTATCTGTAGTTTTGTGAAAGCTAAGTACTTGTTGATTACGTACTTCCCTATAATGATTTACAACATGTTTGTTAAGGCGTTTTATATTCGCCATTGACGCTGACTTGATTGCCTGACAAAGCCCTATGGTACTTTCAGATAATAATTTTCGGGTGTTGACTTTGGGTTTGGTTATTATTTCTACTGCTCCAAACTCCAGAGCATCCATTGCCAATACAGACCCTTTTTGAGTAAGGGTAGAAATCACTACCACAGGAATAGGATGCTGCTGCATTATCTTTTGTAAAAATGTCAAGCCATCCATTCTTGGCATTTCTATATCAAGGGTAATTACGTCAGGTCTTTGTTTTTTCATCAACTTGACAGCATCAAATGGATTAGCCGCAGAACCAATGACCTCTAAATCTTCATCTGTTGCAATGATATTAGTTAACGTCTGGCGTACCAGGGCCGAATCATCGACAATTAAGACCTTTATTTTTTTATTTTCTGCCTCCATTAGTAAACGTATTCTCGATAAATTTCATTTGAACTTTTCCTGTTCCTGTACTAAATACAATTCTTCGTCCTTTGTGTCCTCCAGTATGACTTGCCACAATAGCTATTTTTAATTCTTCCAGCATTTGCCGGGCTACATGAATATTTTTTTCTCCAATATTGAAGGAAGAATTAGACTGGTTAGCACCACCAAATATTTTAGCTTGCAATTGGTAAGGTTTTGCTCCTTTTCTTTTGACTTCCTCTACTAATTTCGGAATGGCTATATTCCCGAATTTCGGGGTAGCAAGTCCGTCACCATTCCAAAGAGGCATCATGTAATGATTAATCCCACCAACTTTATGTATAGGATCATATAGGCAAACAGCCACGCAACTACCCAATACGGTAGTAACATGTAAATCTTTTTCACTTGCAATTAATGCAGAAGGCACTAAAAAAAATTTATTAACCGCTTCCTCTTTGATCATTAAAAAAGAATTTCATCCTCCCCAAACAACAAATTATCATCAAAATCAATATCCTGAAGCGCTTTTTCATTCTGCTGATATTCAGAAAGTGCGATGATAAAGGTGGTACCTTCGCCCTCTATACTTTCTAAATTCACCTCTCCATCAAGCAATTCAGTTAGTGATTTGACAATAGCCAAGCCTAAACCATGTCCCGGATATTCCTTTGATTTGCCACTATCCAATTGAACAAACCTTCCGAAAATTCTTTCGAAATCTTCTTCTCTAATTCCAATCCCTTCATCTTTTACCGAAATATAGATTTTGTTATTTGATCCAACTTCTGCTGTCACCTGAATTATTGATCCTTTGTCGCTGAATTTGATAGCATTGGAAAACAGATTACTTATTAGAATGTGCATTTTTCCGGAATCGGTATAAAAAAGCTCGGGGCCGTTATAAACCAATTTAAACTGAGGTTTACTATGATGGAAAACACTTTCATAACTTACAATTAACCGTTCCAGCAAGTGTTTAATATTGACATGGCTTACTTGCACATCTACCACTCCACCTTCTAAATCAGCTGCAAGACAAATGTTTTTTAATTGAAAATTGAGCTCGAAGGTTTCGTCATAAATTAATTTTACATAATCCAGGAATTTCTGCTCACTTACTTCACCGCTCAGCATAAGATTTGCTAATCCCAAAATTGCTGTTAAAGGATTCTTTATTTCATTTTTTATATTGGAAAGAAAGTTGCTTTTTAATTTTTCTGATTCTAATAATTTATGATTTACATCCTTTAGCTTCTCAGCAATCCTCATATGATCGGCAAGCGCATCATGTGAAATCTTTAATCTGTTTTCCAGCTCCTTTAATATTTGAAAATCTGTTAATCCTGAAGTATCCATATTACATTTTTTTGTAAATCGTTGGTTTTACCTGCGTTACCGGTACTTTCAGACCAATGATTGATTCACAATGTCCTAAAAACAAAGTACCTCCTGTCTGAAGTTTACTGCTTAATTTATTAATCACCTGCTCCTGGGTTTGCTTGTCGAAATAGATCAAAACATTTCTACAAAATATGATATCGTATTGCCCCCCCATCTTATATTCCTGATCCATCAGGTTGAGCCTCTTAAATGTGGCCCTATCCCTTAATGGTTTAATTACTCTTACCACCGCATTTTTCTCATCTTTACTTTTGAGGAAGTACCTTCTTTTGAGGTCATATGGAATATCTTTAATGCGCTCTATGGGATATACAGCGTCCACACATTTTTTAAGCATGGCGGTAGAAATATCAGTCCCTAAAATCTGGTAATCAATCTTACATTTGTTCTTCAAATTGAATTCTTCAATCGTGATCGCTAACGTATAGATCTCCTCACCGCTGGAAGAAGCTGCACTCCAGATCCTGATATTGCGTTTTTCCTTTTGGAATTGCGGCAATATGTTTTCCGTCATGTAATCGAAATGACTAGAATCCCTGAAAAAATCTGTCTTGTTAGTAGATACTATATCTACCATATGAATGATCTCGTCTTTGCCATTATCGCTAAAAACAAAATCGGTGTATTCTTTAAATGTTTTCAGATTTAAAACCCGAAGCCGTTTTTGAAGCCGTCCCTCTAAAAGCGTCTTTTTTGTTATTGGCAATTTGATACCATAGTTACCATTGATATAATCGCTCAGGATTTTAAACTCAGAAGGTTTTAATTTAATACTACTATTGATATATGATTTTGAAGCTTTCATACCCGTATGTAGAGGAAAAGTAGTGGCATGGCAGCCACTACTTATGGTTCTATTAATTGATGATCAGGTCGTTTTTGATAGATTTGAATTCATTAAAAGTTTTCAAAATCATTATCATTGATCTCGGAATTGGAATTTAAATTTATATCTACACCCTCTGCTTTTAACTCTTCTTTTGTCAAAGTGGATTTACCATTTCCGTTACTGCTTCCGTTGCTTTTGCCATTAGCACTTCCATTACCATTACTTGACTTAGCTAAAGAACCATTTCCATTGACCAAATTACCTAATGTGTCTTCTTGTCCTGTATTGAAGTATTTCATTAATCGCAATAAATCAGAAGCCTGATTGCTCATCTCCTGAGAGTTTGCTGATAATTCTTCTGCACTTGAAGCATTTTCCTGCACTACACTATTGAGTGATTGGATGGCATCATTAATCTGGTTAGCACCTTCATTCTGCTCTGTACTTGCGGTAGAAATCTCCATTACAAGATTGGTTGTTTTTTGAATTTCAGGCACCAGGTTTTTAATCAAATCTCCGGTTTTAGAAGCTACCTGCACGCTATTAGATGACAATTCGTCAATTTCAGTAGCTGCATTTTGACTTCGTTCTGCCAGTTTACGGATTTCAGCTGCAACCACGGCAAACCCTTTACCATGCTCACCTGCACGCGCTGCTTCCACGGCGGCATTTAGAGCAAGTAAATTGGTTTGTCGGGCTATCTCACTTATGATGGAAGTCTTATTGACAATGGTCGTCATTGAGCTTATTGTTTGCTCAACAGAAGCATTGGTGGCATCTAGTTGTACTGATGCATTGGAGGCCATTTTTTCTGTCTGACGGGCATTGTCCGTATTTTGCTGAATATTTGAAGCCATCTCTTCCATAGAAGATGATACCTCTTCTACGGAACTAGCCTGCATATTAGCGCCTTCAGATAATTGCTCTGAAGAAGTTCTTAATTCTAAACTGGCATTGTTGATATTATTAGCGCTGTTCTTAACAGTAGTGACGATTTCTAATAAACTTTCTACCATTCGCTCAACAGAAAGAAGCAACCCGGTATTTTTAGTCCCTTTTATGTTTTTCAGGTTTACTGTCAAATCTCCATCTGCCACTTCACCTACCACTTTTGCAACAAACATAGGATCTCCGCCTAACTGGTTAATGATGTTTTTAGAAAGCATGATTACAAGAAAGATAGTGATAGCTAAAAAGATAGCTGTGATAGTAATCACATAATACAAGGTATTATTAGCGCTTTGTAATACACCTGCAGAAACTTCATCGAGGTCTTGTGACAATTTATCTTCTACCTCTTTCAATTGATTAATCTTACGGGTCATGGTGTCAAACCAATCACCTGCCTTGATTCCAAAACCACCGATATTCTTGTTTTCAATTGCTTTTTCCCGCATCTGATCCACTTTAATGGAAACGTCTGAATTCAATATTTTTTCACAAAACTCCAATTGATCTTTTGAAGCATAGATTGAAAACATATCTAGATAATTTCTCTGTGCTTCCACTAGTTCGATGAACGTTTCATAGTCATTATTCTCAAATTTATTGGCGCCAAAAGTTCTGCTAAGAATTGCCCTTTCTATTCCAGCTTGCTCCTTACCAAATAAAAACCCTGTATAAGCAGCAGTAGCTTCAGTGATTTTACTATTAGTACTTATTTTTGAAATAGATGCGATGGTATTGATAAAAGCAGAATTCATCTCACTATAGAATCTTATCGCTTCATCAGAAGATACTTCCAGAGCTACCACGCTAGAACGCATGTCTTCAATCTGCTGTAATGCAGTAAGACCTGCATTTAATTTTTCCTTTATAGCGTCCGGAAAAGCACTTTTTTGAATGGAATTCAAATACTCATCAACCTCTTCAATTTTAGAATCAGTTAATTTCTTTTGGTTATCAAGCTTTGCCACAAAATCTTCGCCCTTACTTCCTAAGTATCCGGCAGAAGAACCACGTTCCTTTTGAAGCTCATGCACTAAAGAACTTAAAGTGGTTCCCAGATTGGCAATCACCACCAGTTCCTTGGTTTCGGAGGCTTCTTTGTATTTTCCGTTAATTTCCCGCGATGAGAAAAACAACAAGCCAATCGAAGGTATTAACAACATAAGGATAAGCTTGTTTCTGAATGATAAATTATTAATCAGTTGCATAATTTTTGATTTTCTAGATTAAAAACTTGGGTTATTCGGTATCAGGGTTGATAGCCATCCCCTCATTTTTTGATTTTTTTACTGCCTGAAATTCCTCAGGGCTGAATACCTGCGTTATTTCTAACACCATTATAAATACTTCATTAACATTGAGGACACCTTTGATAAATTCCAAAGGATAACTTGCATCGATGCTGGGTGAGGGTTGCAACATTGAATCTTTAGCCTCAATCACCTCCTGAACACTATCCACTAATGCCCCTACCTGTAGATTTTCGTCATCTATAACTACTTCCATCACCACAATACAGGTGTTTTCAGTAAATTCAATCGGAGAAAGTTCAAACTTCACTCTTGTGTCTATTAATGGTAAAACTTTCCCTCTAAGGTTAATAACCCCTTTCATGTATCCCGGAGCTTTAGGCACAGATGTGATCTTCGTCACTTCCAATATTTCTATCACCTGTCGGACGTCCAAAGCAAACAATTCACTATTTAGTGTAAAAGTCAAGTAGGAACGTTGGTGATCTGTAAGTGTTTCTGTATTGCTCATATTACCATTTGTTGATTTATTTTTGCCTTTATTTCCAATAACTTATTTGTATCAAGCACCAATGCTATGGTACCATCACCCAGAATGGTTGCCCCAGACACAAATTCCTGGTTTTGATAGTGCTTCCCAACCGGTTTCAGTACTGCCTGGTACTCTCCGATTATTTCATCGATACATATAGCCAGGCTGAATTCTTCATTTTTTATAATAACCATGGCAGCATATTCCGGTGGGTTGCTTGCATACCTGGTAAATTCATCTCTGAGGTTTATGAAAGGTATTTGTTCACCATCAATAATAATGGTATTGTTAAATGTATCGAGAAGTTTTTCATACTTTATTTCATTGCACTTTTCTATCACTGACAGTGGAATTACAAAGAAGTCATTTTCGATTTTCACAAGAAGCCCATCAATAACGGATAGCGTAAGTGGCAGAATAATTGTAATGGTGGTTCCCTTTCCTTCTACACTTTTTACTTTTACATCACCTCTAAGCGCCGAGATGTTTTTTCCCACCACGTCCAGGCCCACTCCCCTACCTGAGACGTCTGTCACTTTTTGAGCAGTTGAAAAACCTGGAGAAAATATTAACTCATATATCTCACTGTCGGACAATGAAACATTTTCATCAATGATCCCCTTTTGTATGGCCTTATTTTGAATGGCTTCTTTATTCAACCCTCTTCCATCATCACTGATTTCTATATGAACATTTGCTCCAGAATAGTATGATTTAAAGGTAATGGTACCTGCTTGTGGTTTTCCTGCTTTCGCACGATCCTCTGGCAACTCTAGCCCATGATCCAGGCTATTGCGCATGATATGCATTAATGGATCGGTAATTTGCTCAATGATACTTTTGTCTAATTCTGTATCATCTCCTATCACTTCAAATTTCACATCTTTTCCCAGGGATTTCGATGTATCAAATATCATACGACGAAACCTCCCAATAATCCCTTTAATGGGGATGAGCGTCATCCCGAATGCCACATCTCTCAGCTGACGTGACAGTTTCTCCACGTTTTCAGAGATGGTTTCTAACTCGGCATAGTAATGATTCTCAGAAAACAAAGATAAGCTTGCCTGGGTAGTGACCAGCTCGCTTACAATGTTCAGCAGGTTGTCCAGTTTATCAGAAGCAACCCGCACACTGGAAATCATTTTTTTATTCTTTTTGGTGGATGAAATGTCATTATGAACAGCAGGGGTTGATGTTGAAAACGGAGATACAACATTAGTAGCTTCTTCTTGTTGGTTAGATTTATCGGTTACTACATGCTGTTTTTGGTTGTCGTTGTCTGTGGATAATTTTCCCTGCTGTTCAATAATATCTTTTGTAATTTTTTTAAGCCATTTTATATCAATAGTCTGTGCAGTCAATGCCTTGACTTCAGATTTTATGGTTTTATAAAACTTAGGTATTTTAACTAAATTATAATCACTTATTTTCTTGATAATTATATCTGATTCATCTTCAACAAATACAAATACGTCACGAATATCATTAATGCTTTTATCTGTACTAATGATAATTTCCCAACTCGCATAACAACTGGTGAAATCAATTTTATCAAGATCATCTTGCTCCTCCTGATGAGGAATGATGATGCTATTTCCAAGATTTTTTAATTCCAGTAGTAAGAAAAAAGGATTAGTTCCATTATGTAATAGTTCCCTGCCGGGAGTAAAAGATACGTAATAGGTCTTTTTTACCTGGTCTAATACAGGTTCACTACTTGTTGATTTTTCTTTTAATATATTTGTTAAAGCCAGGGAAAGTTTTTCATTATTGACTTTCAGGTTAGCATCAGAAAGCTCAGGATCTTCGATCATTAACTTGACATGATCAATAGCCGTAAGCGAAATAGATAGGATACTACTGTTTATTTCTAATTTATCGTTCAGGACACTTTCATAGATGGTCTCAAGGGCATGAACAAATTCCACGATATTAACCAACCCAAACATGCTGCTATTACCCTTGAGGGTATGCATGTTGCGGAATATTTCCTGAACAACGTCTCTGCTGTCCATGCAAACTTCCAGGCTTACAATATCTGCTTCCATTTTTTCTAATAATTCGGAAGCTTCTTCCAGGTATATTTTATTTGATATACTCATTTCCTGTCAATTTTTTCACAACCTCAATAAATTTCTGCTTGTCAAATGGCTTTTCAATCCACCCGGTGGCACCTGCCTTTTTAGCTTCCTTTTTCTTTGAGACCTGAGATTCGGTAGTTAAAACAAGAATAGGGGTGTATTTGAAATGCTCATTTTTTCGGACTTCATTTATAAAAGTAATTCCATCCATAACCGGCATATTAATATCAGAAACTATCAGGTTGAATTTATTTTCTTTGGTGGATAAAAAATCCAATGCATCCTGACCATTAATACATTTGTGAACAGTATATTGATTGGCTTCCAGTGTGTTGCCTACTAACTCCCTAATACTTGCGGAATCATCTATTATCAAAATCTTATTCTTCATCACTATGCCAATTTGGGTTTAATGAGCAAATCGTTGTAACCTAAAAAGGTTACCATCTGCTTTATTTCGGTGCTCAGACGACAGTCTATGGTCACCGTTTTATTTTCTTCTGCTTTAATACTTTGTATATAATAGAGGAACTGGATAAATGAAAAGTCAATTTCCCTGATATTATCGAGATAAAAATCAATGAAATCATAGTCGGAAAATATGGGCAGAACTGCTTCCCTAATTTCTTTGACGTTGTAAATATTCAACTCTCCTTCCAGCGTAACTTTCACTTTACGTATTTTTTTACGCTTTGAAGGCTTTACGTGTATTTGAAAGTTTTTGTCGCCTAACTCTACTTGTTCCGATGTACTCTTCAGTGTCATATATCCAATTAAGATAAGTTAAATACCACTTGTTAAGACAAATACGCTTTGTCCAATGATTATGTAAATTCTCTTTAATAGGTGTGGTTATAAAACTTCGATGTCCTTAGTGTATTTAAAGGACAATAGTGGAATTGAACTTTTTAATTTTGCAATTCCAAATCGAGCCACTACACACATTACATCTAATTCTTAACAAATTTAGCTAATGGATAAATGACAGCACATACGTGAATAATTGTATTTTATTTACTAAAATTTCTTAGTGATTTGTCGGGCAATCTACCAACCTAATTAGGTAGTTTTAAGTAGGTGATATCTAAATTTAAATAAAGGTAAATCTATTCTTAAAAAAGAAAGAACAACTAAAGCGATTACAGTTAGAGCTGGTTAACAGGAAAATGACAGAGCACGCCTTTGTTATTTCGAATGAAATCAGAGCTTCCTTTTTCAGTCTGCAAGGTGTGTTTGAGGTATTGAAAATCACCCCTGATCCCAATGAATATCCGGAAGTGATGCGCATACTAAATGAACTTTAAGGAATAAAACTAAAACATAGAAATAAAGAAATTGGAATAGATCCAAACAAAAAAAGGCTTACACATTTCGTATAAGCCTTTTATTATGTACCCAGGGCCGGAGTCGAACCGGCACGTCATTGCTGACATTGGTGTTTGAGACCAACGCGTCTACCAATTCCGCCACCTGGGCATTTCAATTATCAATAGCCATTCTTTCAATGGGCTTGCAAAAGTATTTAAACAGTTCTTATTTTCAAAAGAATAATTATTTAGTTTTTTAGTTATTGAAAAAAGGTTGAAGGATTAACGAATAGTCAATAATCCTGAATCAATTCAGTTCAATTTTTTAATGCCTAATGACCTAAAACATTGCCCAAATTGCGGTTGCCTAGATATTCAATCATTGACAACGCATTTACTCCTCATCGAAGAAGATATTTACAGGACTATCAAATTTTAGTCCTAGTAGCTCAGAGGCATTTCCTTTATTAATTCCTATTTCCAGAAAACCTTCCCGATTAAAAATCACAAAACAATCCCCATCTTCGGGTTCGTTGCTCTGTCGGTTAATTATATTTAATTTTTCCCTGGCAAATTGAATCGTATAGCCCCTCTCCTTTCGGATGATATTAAAAACCTCTTCCTCGATATTTGTAATGAGATTGCCATAATGATCAATATGAATCACATTTCCGGAAATTTGTTTTTTAGTAGCTCTCGATTTGCGAGCTATTTTTCGCTCCAGTGTTTTAGTGAAATTGCCTACATCATTGATGCTCGATCCACTGGCCAACATGGCTGCTGCTTTTGCCAAAATATCCTTTGCAGGAAACGTTTTGTTATCAAGATCCGTACTAAATAATTCTGCGATCATGGAAGGTTCCTTATCGCTTAACAAACTGTACAAACCATTATCATTACCCACAAAAAAATGATCTTCTAATTTAACCGCTACAAACCTGCTTCCCTTGGTACCGATGCTATCAACGGCGCAAAGATGAATGGTTCCTTTCGGAAAATCCCGAAAGACGGCGCTGAGTACGTAGGATGCATGCGAAAGGTCAAATGGCTTTATCGTATGGCTGATATCCACTATATTGATACTCGGATTGATACTATATATTTTGGCCTTCACTGCAGATACGTAGTGATCTCTGATTCCAAAATCTGACATAAAGGTGACTATAGCCATAGAGAGAAGCCAATAATTGTGTAGTTTTAAAGGTGCAAAGTAAAAAGATTTTACGCAGATTAGTATAATAGAAATCATTAATAATTAAATCATTTGGTAGAGAAAGTAATTACACTAGAAAATATATCTCTTGTTGACTTTTTAGGTGTTGACAATTCCAATATAAAAGAGGTGGCCTCTGCTTTTCCAAAAACAAAAATCATATCAAGGGGCAATGAAATTAGAATTCAGGGAACGGGAACGGAAATCCTTAAAATCAATGACATTCTTAATTCACTTGTCAATCATTATCATAAATATGGAAAGGTCTCGCATTCAAATGTAAAGACTTATATAGAGCAGGAAAATCCACAACTCGACATTGATAAAGAAGATGTGCTGGTTTATGGCACGAAAGGTTTTGCCATTAAACCAAAAACAAAAAATCAGCTTTCGCTAGTCAATGCGGTAAGAAAAAATGATGTGGTATTTGCTTTGGGTCCAGCCGGAACAGGCAAAACCTACATTTCTGTAGCCCTGGCAGTCAAAGCATTGAAAAACAAGGAGATAAAAAAGATTATCATTACACGGCCTGCTGTTGAAGCTGGCGAAAACCTTGGTTTTTTACCAGGAGATTTAAAGGAAAAGATTGACCCATATCTGCGGCCTATTTATGACGCACTCAGCGATATGATTCAGCATGAAAAGCTGAAATTTTATCGGGAAAGTGGTGTGATTGAAATTGCCCCATTGGCTTACATGCGAGGTAGAACTTTAAATAAAGCATTCATATTGCTGGATGAAGCACAAAATACCACCAGTATGCAAATGAAAATGTTCCTCACCAGATTGGGCCCGGAATCAAAACTGATCATCAATGGTGACCAATCCCAGGTTGACCTGCCTCGAAATCAATTTTCAGGGCTGAACCACGCAGTGGATATTTTAAAGGATATCAAGGGAATATCGATCGTGAAGCTTACCAGTCAGGATGTGGTACGACATCGAATTGTGAAAGACATTGTGAATGCGTATGACAAGAGCAGCGAAAATAATCGTAAGCAGAATTGATTCCAATCAGTTGCTTGATGCTTATCTCATCCGTGAAAAGGTCTTTGTAGAAGAGCAGCATGTGCCTCAAGAAGAAGAAATAGATAGCTTTGAAAACACTAGCACTCATTACCTCGCAAAAAACGAGGAAGGAATCGCTCTAGGTACTGCTAGATGGAGAAGAACAGAACATGGAATTAAATTGGAGCGGTTTGCAGTGCTTAAAGAGTTCCGGAAAGCAGGTGCAGGAAGTAAGTTAGTTGAAGCTGTATTAGAAGATGTTAGAAAAGAATTACTCGCAGAAGGAGAATCTATTTATTTGCATTCACAAATAGATGCTATGCCACTTTATGAAAAATTTGGATTTGTAAAACAGGGAAAGAAATTTGATGAATGTGGAATAATGCACTATAAAATGGTACTGAAAGCTTAATGCCATTTTAACGAAGATAGTTTGTTCGTCAGGCTATCCAGCACAAAATCAAATTGAAATTTTAAATTTTCAACTTCATTTTTCCCTTCGAAATTTTCTTTTTCAGAAGTCATTCTCGATTTAATATCATCAATCACGGAGGTAAGATCATTCATATTTAGGGTAGAAAGGATGCTTTTCATTCGATGATGAATCCTTCTAAACTGCTCCAAATCAACCTTATTTATGGCTACCACCATGCCTTGATAATTCAGTTCAAACTCTTCAATTGTTTTCTTTAAAAATTCCTGATATTTCACCAGGTTACTACTAAAAAGTTGATCGGTTTGCTGATAACTTATGGATGACAATACCGGAATACTGTGCTCTTCATGATCGACCAGTTGACCTAAATTAACTTGATCCTTTAATTTAGAATGCGCCACAATGTTATTTCTCAAATCGTCAATATTGACAGGTTTGGAAATAAATCCCTGCATCCCATTTTTCTTGATTTCACTTTTGGTAGATTTAGAAGTATTGGCAGTAAGCGCTAAAATCGGGATGTTTTTAAAATAATCATCTTCCATATCCCTAATTGCACTACTTGCCTGGTACCCATCCATTTCAGGCATTTGTATATCCATCAAAATCAAATCAAAACTTTTCGATTTCACTTTCTCAATCGCTTCGATTCCATTACATGCTACTTCTACCTTTACACCCCAGTCCTTTAATATCTCCTCGATGAGATATTGATTTGTCAACACGTCTTCCACATACAAAACAGAAAGGTCTAAATTCCAATTTTGGATTTTTGCAGGTGTTTCTTTTTTATCAAACTCCACAAAATTACCATCTGGTTTTTTAAACGGAACACTTACGCTAAATTTTGAGCCTTCGCCCTCTTCACTGGATACGTCTATTCTTCCATTGAGTAATTCTACCAGGTTTTTTACAATGGTAAGGCCCAATCCCGTTCCACCAAACTTCCTGTTAGTACTTGAACTCGCCTGTTTAAATGGATCAAAAATATCTTTGAGTTTCGAATTTTCGATTCCTATTCCTGTATCAGATACTTCAAATAGAATTTCATATCCATCCTTCATCCGGTTTTTTAATCGGATATCCAGCGATACATTCCCCTTCTCGGTAAATTTTATCGCATTCGCAATCAGATTATTGAGTATCTGGGAAATTTTAATAGAATCCCCTTTAACGATATCCGGGGCAGATTCATCATAAAATAAACCAAGAGATAGGTTTTTTGATAAAGCCCTTGGTTTTAGACTTAGATGAATATTTTCAATTAAATTCTTCAGGCTAAAGTTTATTTCTTCTATTTCGATTTTTCCAGCTTCAATTTTTGAAAAGTCCAGCACATCATTAATTAATGTGAGGAGGTTTTTTGCTGAGAAATGTAATGCTTGTAAAAGTTTTACCTGGTCCTCTCTGGGCTTTCGTTTCAGCATCAAATCAGTCATTCCCATAATTGCATTCATAGGTGTCCTGATTTCATGACTCATGGCAGAGAAAAACTCCGTTCTTGCCGTCATGGCCTTTTGATTCTGCTGCTGAAAATATTTGATTTTATTGATATTGGTGGAGATATTGAGAATGTTAGTATCACCATCTTTGGTTTTGAGAGGCTTTTTCAGTGTTTGAAAGTGATTAACCACACCATTTTTATCTTCTATTTTTTCTTCAATCAGTATTTCCTGACCATGGTTGATCACCCGGTTTTCCATCTCCGCATAGATATGCTTCTTTTTCTCAGGTGCAGGAAAATAGTTATTCTCTTTTGATAAGAATTCTTCACGCGACACCCCAACCAAATCAGAAACTGCTTTGTTGCAATAGATAATCTTTCCATTTCCGTCTTTGACAAAAATCAAATTAGGATCGGTATCAAAAAGTTCTTCAATAAATTCTTTTTGCTGTTCGAGAGCTATCTCTACTTTTTTCCGTTGGGTGATATCCTGGGAAGTTAGGATATTCAAGATAGATCCGTCTTTCTGAAATTCCCGACGCACTTTTGTCTCAAACCACAGATAATGACCTTTTTTATGCTTCTGCCGATAAACAATGAATGAATAGGATATTCTATTTTGATCATCCTTCGCAAGTTCATCAATTACCTGCTGCTTATCATCAGGGTGAATGGTATGTACCCAATCGCTAAATTTCTCAAACTCCGATTCAAAATATCCTAAAAAATCATGCACTGACGGACTCACATACATCATCCGGTCTTCCTGATACATCAAATTTATATCATAAGCATTATCTGCAAGAAGCTTGTAAAGTTGATATGCATTAAAAGGTTCGGATTTTTCGAGGGCAGTGATGGTTAAGATAAACTGTTCATTTTGATAAGGTTTGATTCTAAAACGCAGGGAGTTTAATTCTTCTTTTTCCAGAAAAGAGTTGAAATATACCTCGTCTAGACCTTTTTGAGTAAGGAGAAAAAATTCCTTATCAAAAAGCTCAACTGCGGAAGCTCCTAAAAGGCCTCTGATATCCTCACCTTTCACACTTTTTCCGCTGTACAATAATTCATTAGCACGTGCATTAGAAAAAGATATCTCCCCGTCTCCCTCAATAATCAGAATTGCCTCTTCCGTAGAATTTATCAAGTCATTTAGGATGGATAAATCCATTTAAAAAATGATTTTCATGGAACAGTCATTCATCAACTCGAAAATTAGATGTATTCAAAATTTTTTGCTGTGCAATTTATAGTAATTTCAAACTTGTAAATATGTACCTCTAAATGTGTACACCTATTCATTAAAAAAAAAGACTTTGAAACGTAAAACCCTTAATTACAAAGCTTAAAAGCAATTTTTATTGCATTTGAGAATTATATTTTGAATATATCTAATATTAAATATCATTTTTTGGCCAATGGTAACTTCTGGAAGGCAACTCCTTTTCTTAAATTTTTAATACCATATTGCATGGGTATTGTTTTTTCCAAATATTTAGCTTTTGATTTACCATGGCCAGCTTTCTACGTTACAATCGGAATACTAATTATTTTAAGTTTTGTTATAGGTAAGAAAGGCTACCCCATTCAGTTTCAATCATATACACAAGGGGTGATTTTTTTGACCATAATATTATTATGCGGCATATTCACAACCCAAACAATTGACCCCCGAAAGCAAACCAGCCACATTGCAAACCACTATGAATCTGCCGATTACATTCAAGGAACAATCGTAAAAACATGGCGTACGGCTAAGTCTGAAAGATTCATAATGGAAGTGTCTGCTTATAGAAAAAACAAACAATGGCATATTGGTAGTGGAGAAATCATACTAACAGCATTCGACACATTATCACTTTCTTTGGGAGATGAATTCATTGTTAAAAACAGGACTAAACCTATCGCTAAACCGAAAAGAAAATATCAGATAGATTATTCCAATTATTACAAAAACCAGGGTATTTATCTGCAACAATTTCTCAAAACACATGACCTTATTTCGTGTCAAAATAAGTCAGACGAAACCTCGGTTTGGATTTATAGTCAGTTCTTAAATCAAAAATTTGAAACCAACCTCGAAGAAGGGTTAGACTCTTTGTCTTTTGGGGTACTAAATGCTTTGGTACTTGGTGATAAAAGTGATATTTCATCAGAAACTAAATCGAAATTTGCCAAAGGTGGTATCATGCATATACTAGCTGTCAGTGGCTTACATGTAGGAATATTGTTTCTGATTTTGCACCAATTTTTAGGCTTTTTGAAAAGATTTAAAATTGGAAAACCTATTTACTATATAGCAATTATTTTGACCCTCTGGAGCTATGCATTAATTACTGGGTGGTCAAACTCTGTAGTACGAGCTACTTTAATGTTTACTATTTTTTTATTTGCTGAAATATTAAACAAAAAGCATTACCCCTTAAATACTACCGCATGCTCAGCTTTTATCATTTTGACTTTCTTTCCCAATGCCTTATTTCAAATCAGCTTTCAGCTTTCTTATGCTGCGGTTTTTTCAATAATCCTTTTTTATGACCTGTTTTACCGAAAAGTAAAAATTAAACACTATGGATTTAACCTGGCATGGAAAATTATGTGCGTTTCTTTAGCTGCTCAGATTGGCACATTTCCAATCACCCTTTATTACTTCCACATTTTCCAGCCTGCATTTCTGATTTTCAATTTAATCGCCATTCCAGCTGCATTTGTTTTCTTGACAGGTGGTTTTGCTTTGATCTCCTTAAGTGAAATAGAATTTATTTCCGGTTTCATTTCTAAAATTCTGAATGTTTTAATCTTTTTATTTGATCGCTTGATTGGCTATTTAAATAAACTATCACCTGCTTTTGAAAACATTCAAATCAATATTATTCAGGTTATCATACTTTATCTCCTGATCTACTATATTCCAGCCTTTATCTTTAAGAAAAAGCTATTTACTTATGCGCTTGTTGTGTTGATAGTGGGGTTAATGGTAGGCATTAACATAAACAAAATCCATACTACTAATACCCAGGAAGGCATTGAATTTCTTTCTAAAAATGAATGGATCTATTACAATGGAGATCAATATTTCGACTATTCATTTAATGATAACCCCATCAACTCAAGAACAAAAACACAGTTTCTTAAGTACTACAATTTGCATAGCAAAATTGATCCTATCATTCACTCAAATGAAAAGTTTGATCTGATACTTAGTGGGAATAAAAGGATATTAGTGGTTAAAAACCCGAAAATAATAATACCGAACAATTTCAACATGGATTATATTGTTTCGAAAACCTCACTAACAGTTTCAGCTGAAAAGAAAATTGCTGAATTGATCACTTATCATTAAAGCTACAGAACCCCTACCCTTTTCTTATTTTAAGTTACCTTTGCACCTCTATTATTTTCAATAGTACTTTATAAGACAATTGGGATAAAACAAAAACAAATTATACCACTGTCAGTTTAATTATTCGTATGAAAGTAGCGGTGTACAGAAAAGAGCATTTTAATGCAGCACATAGATTACATAACAAAAATTGGTCAGACGAAAAAAACAGGCAGGTTTTTGGGCTTTGCAATAACCCAAATTATCATGGACATAATTATACGCTCATCGTTAAAGTCACTGGCATTCCTGATAAAGAAACAGGCTATGTGATTGACATGAAGATACTGAGTGACACCATCAATGAACATATCATTCAAAAATTAGATCATAAAAACTTAAATATCGATGTACCAGAGTTTAATGAAATCAATCCAACTGCAGAAAACATTGCAGTGGTTATTTGGAATCTTTTAAGAGAAAAAATTGACAACAAACTTGAGCTAAAAGTAAAGCTATATGAAACCGAAAGAAATTTTGTTGAATTCCCAGCCGGTTAGCCACCTGAAGGTAGAAGAAATTGGTGATAACCATGCCGCCACCTCCTTTGAAACCCCACTAAAGGAAGATGCCTTTGACAAGGATGATGAAACCAAAATAAAACTTATTGAAAAGCGATTTGAGGAGATCATGGATATTCTCGGCCTTGACCTTTCCGATGACAGTCTTTCGGGTACACCTCATAGAGTTGCGAAAATGTTTGTGCAGGAAGTTTTTTCGGGATTAAATCCGGCAAATAAGCCTGATGTTAAACTCTTTGAAAATAAATTTCAATACAACGAAATGCTCGTTGAAAAGGACATTACGCTTTACTCCTATTGCGAGCACCACTTTGTCCCGATATACGGCAAAGCACATGTAGCTTATATTTCCAGCGGTAAGGTAATTGGTTTATCAAAAATCAACAGAATCGTACAATACTATGCTAAAAGGCCACAGGTTCAGGAACGTCTTACGGTTCAAATAGCTGAAGAATTGAAAAGTATATTGGAAACGGAAGATGTGGCAGTAATTATCGATGCCAAGCACATGTGTGTTTCTTCGAGGGGGGTTCAAGATACTGCAAGTAGTACAGTTACCTCCCACTACTCTGGTCGATTTGAGGATGACAACAAGAAGGACGAGTTTCTAAAATACATATACAAAGATTAGAAAAATGACATTTTGCTCAAAAGCCTGTTTGACGTATCAGACAGGCTTTTTTATTGTATATTAGTTATAGAAACATTTCAAATATACATGCTTCGATTTGGTGTAATCACTGATTTACATTATTGCCAGGACAAACCATGGCGAAACCGATATTTTTCTAAAACACTAGAAAAATTAGATGAGGTAATTCAGGTTTTCAATTCTCAGCACCTTGATTTCATTGTCAATCTTGGTGATACGATTGATAAAGGATTTGAAAATTTTCCTGTTATAAAAGACAAACTAAATCAATTTAAACACCCTGTATATTCACTTATCGGAAATCACGATTATGAAGTTGTCGCGGATAAAAAGCCATTAATTCCCGGAATATTAGAGTTGGAATCCAATTATTATGAAGTATTGATCAACAATTATCAACTGTTATTTTTAGATGGAAATGAAATCAGCACCTATGCTAACAATCCCGACACTCGGAATTATCAGTTGGCTTTAGAAGAAATTGAATATTTAAACAATATAGCTGCTCCCAATGCTAAAACCTACAATGGTGGCATTGGCCATAAACAACTTGCCTGGATAGAAAGAAAACTAATGGAAAGTGCATCCCATCAGCTCTTGACTTTAATATTTTGCCATTTTCCAATCTTCCCTGCTGATAAATACAACCTACTTAATGATTACGAAACTATTAGACTACTGGCCAAAACTCCACACGTAAAGGCATGGATTTGTGGACACAATCATGGTGGAAATTTTGGCAAAATCAATCAATGTAATGTCATCAATATAAAAGGACTGGTAGAAACTGAAACTCATAATTCTTTTGCTATTTTTGAACTACATGAAACCACCATTAACAAAGTAGGTTTCGGCAAAGAACCGGATAACACATTCACGATTTAAACAAACTCAATAAATATGAAAAAGCTATTACTTCCCGTCATCGCAATTCTCTTTGCTACTGGATTTTATTCTTGTGCTACCCTTATGCAAATGGCCAATATTGTTAATTGTGATTTTCGCATGAAATCAGTGTCTCAAACGAAATTGGTAGGGATTAATATTGAAGACAAAAGTAGTTTTAAGTCCTTGGGATTAATGGATATTGGCAAATTGACGAACGCATATATAAATAAAAACATCCCGCTTTCATTTCAATTAAATGTAGAAGCTAAAAACCCCAATACCACTCCGGCCATTATGAGCAAATTTGATTGGATCCTTACCATTGATGATATCGAAATGACTCGTGGTACGAACAATGAACAAGTAAGTATTCCGGGAAATAATGGAACTTCTATTATTCCAATGCAACTTTCTTTCAACATTTTTGAAATACTGAAAAATGAAAGTAAAGACGCATTACTCAACTTTGCTTTTAACTTAGCTGATGCTAGTAATAAACCTACCCGGATCGGACTTAAATTAAAACCCACAATCAATGTAGGGCAGGTACCCATTAGTTACCCTGATTATCTTACTGTAACAACCGAATTTGGCGGGAATTAACATCTTTTCACTTAACTATTTCTAAATCAGCTGAATCAAATTCAGCTGATTGCATATAATACAAAAGTGCTCCGGTTTAAATTAAAACCAACAAGATATTCCTTTCTGTATAAATGCTACTCAAATAAAATATTCCTCTTATTTTTGCAGCATGTCTGAACAAATACTTATCATCGATTTTGGTTCTCAGTACACGCAGCTAATTGCAAGAAGAGTAAGAGAATTAAATGTGTATTGTGAAATACACCCATATAATAATTTACCTGAGAAATTAGAAAATCTAAAGGGAGTAATTCTATCAGGAAGCCCATGCTCAGTAAGAGATGAAGATCATCCTGAAATTGACCTTCAACAATTTGTAGGTAAAATCCCTGTACTTGGAATTTGTTATGGAGCACAATTACTTGCTGCTAAAAATGGCGGAAACGTTCTCCCTTCGGAGATCCGTGAATATGGAAGAGCAAAGCTTCATAAAATAGACCAACATTATGATTTGTTAAAGGAAATATCCATTGATACCCAAGTTTGGATGTCTCATGGGGACACCATCAATCAACTTCCAGATCATTTCAAAATTATTGCTAGTACAGAATCGGTAAATGTCGCAGCGTTTAAAGTTGAAAATCAGAACACATTTGGCATCCAGTTTCACCCAGAAGTCACCCACTCTACCGAAGGTAAAACTGTATTACGAAATTTTGTAGTTCACATTTGCGGATGCCAGCAGGACTGGACACCTGATGTATTTGTTGAATCAACAATAGATAATTTAAAAGCTCAATTAGGAGATGACAAAGTGGTATTGGGGTTATCTGGTGGAGTAGATTCTTCTGTGGCTGCTATGCTGATACATAAAGCCATCGGCAAGAACCTTTATTGCATATTTGTTGATAATGGTTTATTGCGAAAAAATGAATATGAAGAAGTACTTCATTCTTATAAAGACATGGGGCTTAATGTAAAAGGTGTCGATTCGAAAGACCGTTTTTATGCTTCTCTCAAAGGGAAAATTGACCCCGAAGATAAACGTAAGGCCATAGGCAAAACATTCATTGATGTATTTGACGAAGAAGCCCATAAAATACAAGATGTCAAGTGGTTAGCGCAAGGAACTATCTATCCGGATGTGATCGAATCAGTTTCCGTTAAAGGACCTTCCGCTACTATCAAATCGCATCACAATGTAGGCGGCCTCCCTGAAAAAATGAACCTGAAGGTGGTAGAACCCCTTAACACATTATTTAAGGATGAAGTACGTTTGGTAGGTAAAACATTGGAGATTCCGGATAACATTCTTGGTAGGCACCCATTCCCTGGACCTGGTTTAGGAATAAGAATATTAGGTGAAGTAAATGCCGAAAAGGTTAAAATACTTCAGGAGGTGGATTACATATTTATTAGTAGCTTGAAACAAAAAGGACATTATGATGATGTTTGGCAAGCACTCGCGGTACTAACTCCCATACAATCTGTTGGGGTGATGGGTGACGAAAGGACATATGAAAACGTTGTTGCTTTACGAGCAGTAACAAGTGTGGACGGAATGACGGCGGATTGGAGTCATTTGCCTTATGATTTTTTAAGTGATGTCAGCAATGAAATCATTAATAAAGTTAAAGCTGTAAACCGGGTTGTTTATGATATCAGCTCTAAGCCTCCTGCTACCATCGAGTGGGAATAAAATTTTGAACATGAAAAAAATTATTCTTTTACTAACCCTTGTTATAATTTCCATTTGCACATTCGCTCAAAGCGATGATTCTTCTGCAAAATCATTTGAAAATGGCAGAGAGCTATATAAAATGGAAAGATATGGTCTGGCTATGCAGGCTTTTAAACCATTGACAAGCGCATTTAATGACAATCCATACATTAAACAGGCAAATTTTTATTATGGAGTTAGTGCTTTTAAAGACAATCAGGTAGAAATAGCAGCGAGTTCTTTTAAATTTTTAAAAGACAATTATCCAAATTGGGATCAAATCGACGAGGTAAATCTTTGGACCATTAAGTGTGCATTAGCAAAAAATAAATTCGAAGATGCGATTACTACATTTAATGCATTAAAAAAGGATGATTCAAAAGAATTCGCTACCAATTTGATATTAGCGGAAATCATCAAGATTGATTCCATAAATAAAGTGGAAGAATTATACAATAAGTATCCTGACAACAAAGCGGTTGCAATTCATATGGCCAATACTATTGCTAAACAACCACTTTTAGAACAAGACAAGGACCTTCTCTTTAGTATAGTTAACAAGTATAATCTTGACACCGAAAAATATCGGCTGATTGATGTTAGCCAATCAGAAAAAAAGTCAACCTATTCAATTGCCATCTTGTTGCCTTTTATGCTGGAGGACCTGGAGCAAAACAGAAGTAATATCAGGAACCAGTTTATCATCGACCTATACGAAGGGTTTATGATGGGTGTTGAAGAGATGAAAAGCATGGGCATTAGGCTGAACACTTTTGCCTACGATACCGAAAAAAGTGTTGGAAAGGTTCGTCAAATTTTAGATAAGCCAGAGCTTCAACATATGGATTTGATCTATGGCCCTCTCTATCCTGGACCTGTAAAATTAACTAATCAATTCTCTTTTGATTACAAAATCAATATGTTCAATCCACTTTCGGGAAATTCATTAGTAATTGGCAACAACCCCTATTCCTTTTTATACATGCCTACCTATGAAACACAAGGGAAGTTCGCCGCCAAGTTAGTAGCATCAAAAGCTGGAAAAAGAAGTGGTTTTGTAATCTATGGCGAAGACGAGCGGGATTCTGTGATGGCTTTCAATTTCCGGAAAGCTATGTTTGAAAAAGGCGATAGTGCTATTTCTCTATTTAAAATTCAGGAAGTAAACTCAAAAAGAATTATTCAATTATTGACAGAAGGTACTGAAGTAGAAGTTGATATGGATGAAAATGATAATGTATCAACATTGAATCTTTTCAAAATTCCTAAAGACAGCTTGGGTTTCGTTTTTGTAGCTTCAGAACGACCGTCACTTGCAGCCAGCACCATTACAGCACTTGAAACAAGAGAAGACAGTACCTTTTTCATTGGAATGGAAAAATGGCTTTCAAGCCAGATAGTGAGTTATGAAGCCTTGGAGCGATTAAATTGCTACCTACTTGCCCCTGCTTATTTAGATAAAGAAAAAAGTCAGTATAAATACTTTGAAACTGCATATAAAGAGAAGTTCAATACACTTCCGTCTATCAATGCCTGTTTGGGGTACGAAACATCAATGGTAATTGGCAGACTCCTTCAAAAGTATGGCAACCACTTTCAGAATAAATTTAATGATGAATCTATAAAAAGTGAGTTGTTTCAAAAATACGTTCTCAAACATAATAATGACAACCAAAACATTTCTGTGATCAAATTTCAGGATTCGGAATTAATAAACACAAACCTACGCTTAAAATGATCAACAAATCTACCAGTAAACAACTATTTGAAAAAGCACAAAATTTTATTCCAGGGGGTGTAAACTCACCTGTAAGAGCATTTAAAGCTGTAGGGGGAGATCCATTATTTATAAAAAAGGCTAAAGGAGCATACCTATATGATGAAGATGGAAATGCCTTTATTGAATTAATCAATTCCTGGGGGCCTATGATCCTTGGTCATGGAAATAGTGACATAGAGAAAGCAGTAGCTGACGCTATTCAAAATTCACTTTCTTTTGGCGCACCCACAGCAAAGGAAATAGAAATTGCAGAATTGATTACTGAAATGGTGCCATCCATTGAGAAGGTGCGAATGGTTAATTCTGGTACAGAAGCAACGATGTCAGCGATACGCTTGGCTAGAGGATTTACAGGAAGAGATAAAATCATAAAATTTGAAGGTTGCTATCATGGTCATGGCGATTCTTTTCTCATTGCTGCCGGTAGTGGAGCCATTACCATGGGAACGCCTGATAGCCCGGGGGTCACCAAAGGAACAGCAAAAGACACATTACTTGCTAAGTATAATGATATTCAATCTGTTAAATCGTTAGTAGACAACAAC
This sequence comes from Cyclobacteriaceae bacterium, assembly GCA_050306095.1. Classification (GTDB taxonomy): domain Bacteria; phylum Bacteroidota; class Bacteroidia; order Cytophagales; family Cyclobacteriaceae; genus CAJXNP01. The sequence continues at coordinate 6,155 of JBNLGO010000023.1, read as the reverse complement.
AAAGGTGAAATTGCTGCACTTATTTTAGAACCTGTTGCAGGTAATATGGGATGCGTTTTACCAAAAAATAATTTTCTTCAGGATCTTCGGAAATTATGTACAGAAGAAGGTATTGTTTTGATTTTTGATGAAGTAATGACCGGATTCCGATTAGCTCAAGGTGGCGCTCAAGAGGTGTTTGATGTAAAAGCAGATATCACAACATTGGGTAAAATCATTGGCGGAGGTATGCCTGTTGGGGCATATGGTGGAAAAAAAGAAATAATGGACTTTGTTTCGCCAGCCGGACCTGTTTACCAGGCAGGTACCTTGTCAGGAAATCCAATTGCCATGGCAGCCGGACTTACGATGCTCAGACATCTCCATGACAACCCTTCTATTTTCACACAATTAAATGAGGTAAAAACGTATATTGTTGATGGCATTCAAAAGAATTTATCCGAAATAGGGAAAAATTATACCATAAATCACATAGGGTCGATGTTTTCACTCTTTTTCACAGATCAAGAGATCACTGACTTTGATACAGCTAAACAAAGTAATACTGCATTATTTGGTCAATATTTTAACCAAATGCTTGAAAATGGTGTTTATTTAGCTCCTTCACAATTCGAAACCCTATTTATTTCCACCTCGATTGACAAAAAAATTGCAGATTTAATAATTGAAGCCAATTTAAAATCACTAAAAGCTATTCATTAACTGCCGATATTTAACCCCTTATATATCAATAGTTTTTAATCATATACCCACGATTTTAGCAAGAATAGTTACATATTTTTATTTTGCAGTATATAAACTTACATATCACTGCAAAAACAATGTTTTGGCTTTAGGTTTAATAGATTTATATTGTATTCTATAAGTTATAACTTTTACAAATGGAATTATTAGTGAAGAGGTTATTTTTTGTTTTGGTACTTTTCTTCAGCAGTACCTTACTTTTAGCTCAGGAAAATACAGACGCTAAAACCTTTACTTACGAAGAGTTATATGACAACCCATATGACCTGTCGAAGTTATTTATCCAGGTGCAGCCTGTTTATGGCGAGTTTTATTCCGTCAACATTAATGCAGGTTTTGGATTTGAAATGCACTACTACCAAAATGATGTATTTGACATAGGGGCTAGTTTTAGAACTGCCTATTCAAAAACATTTGAACTTACCAGAAATGCTGCTGATCTAAATGGCACGGTAGATAATGAACCACGCGCTTACAACTACTTTGAATTAATAGGTAATTATCACGTAGTAGATCGGGAGGAAGATACACAAACTAAATTCATTCTTTATTCTAAAAGATATGAAGGCGCCAAATGGGCAGCAACTGTCCCACTTCACTCCATCAATCCTACCAAAATGCGAAGGGTATATGGTGTACGGGTTGGAGGATTGGCATATACATCTGCTGTTGAATTTACTGAAGTTTTGAAGAGGCAAAAGGTAGAAATGACCAGCATAGAAGGCGAACCTATTAGTCCTGATGAAAGTATTTATGGTGATATCATAGCCCAAGGTTTTGTGCTTGGAGGATCACTTACATTGATTAAAAATGTGGCAATACAACCTGATAGAATCTATGGTACTTTGGTCAATGACTTAATTTTCAATGCCTATTTCGATGTGTTAATCACTCCATTTGTAACCCTGTCTGATATTTATGTCAATGATGTATTGTATCCGGCAGATGTCATTAAAACAAGTTTCATAGGGGCTCGTGCAGGAATAGAAGGCCGCTTTAATAGAAAGGTAGGCTGGGCATATGGTGCGGAAATTGGCTATCGTCCTGGAATAGAAGGTGAAGGCTTTTATTCAACCGTTAAAATCAGCTTTCCTGTATTCTCTACTAGGCTAAATTATAGAGTAGAAAGCTTCGGTAAATAAAATCCTCAATTAAATCTTCTTAAAGAATACGATTATCGTATTAAAGGCAAAGGATAATTCTTTATCATTTTTAGAGTCAATACCGAATACACCCCAAAACTCACCATCTGCATTTGTTTTTATAATGATTTCGTTTTGGGTTTCTCCCTGTAAAAGAATAGAAGTAGCAGAACTTAACTTTTCTTGGATATGCCGAGTAAAAAAAATAGTAGAGTTCCCATCAGTGTCACCTTCACCTTTATCATAATTTAACAAAACATTATCCTGACCAGGGCCAAAATAATTAGTTTCCACCTGGGCATCAGGTTTTCCAGGTGTTCCTCCAGCCTTTAAGTATAGATCAGAATCAAAGGTATCGATATTCTCATCCAAAACTTCTACTAGCAATTCGTAAGTAAATGAAATTTGGTATTCAGCATTAGGCTCAAGTTCATTAAAGTTTCTGGTAATGTAGTAGAAAAGGTCTTTATGAGGATTTTTAGCTGAAATTACCAACACATTATTATCCGCTGAGAACACATTATTAAGCGTTTCCTGATGAACCATAAAATTTAATTCACTTTCAATAGAATCCGGATAATCTGCTATACCACCAATCCATTCTATAACATCTGTATCAAATAATTCCACATAGGCTAAATCATAGTAAGCTGCATCTAAATTTGATATAGATTCATCAGAAGAGCATGAAAACACCCCCAATGCAATTAACAACACGTAAACCTTTCTCACTATACCTTTCATATCTTATCTAAAAGCGATAGGACAATCCTACCATCATCATTTTATAACTTGGACTACTCTGCAATTGAAATTCTTCCTTAGTAAACTGGCTAATTGCTTTTCTAAAGGAAGGTTCCACATATAATAAATACCTTTCTGCAAAGGTATAACCAACATTCAGACCTAACAATCCATTAAAATAGACGGGGTTATATACTTCCTCACTTCCTTCATTTAAGAAGCTATTGATCTCATTAAAACCAGATTCAGAACTGGAATAAGAATTAGACAATAAAAACTCTGTAGATACTCCACCGAGTATGGTTACGTTGAAATCCTTATTGACAATGGCATACCCGGCTTTTACGGGAATGGATAAAAATTCAAACCCATTTTGGATATCATAGTTATCAGCTGAAGATTGTCGGTCATTAATACCATTTGTTGAATAGAAGCTAGCAGCCAAAGCCTGTCCATTTTGAGTGATCACAAGATCGGTATTTAATATGGAGTTAGCCTGCACATAATTCAGTCCACCATAGACTATGATCCTTTTTGTTATAGCAAATCCAACATTAGCCCCATAACTAAAAGCAATGGAAGGTTGTAGTTCCTCAAATTGTTCAATATCATATCCGGGATAAACAGACCGGACTTCATCACTAACCATTGAAAACTGCTCCGAAGAAGCTACTCGGAGAAAATTAGCCTTTTCCAATTGGCCATTTCCTAAACTGGCTACATTAGGACTAAACCTACCTGTTGAGAAATTTAGACCTGCTATAAACACTGTTTTCTTTTCATCTTCTTTTGGAAGTAGTTCATACCCTCGATAAACTTCCGGAATTTGAGCTATGATTGTAGGAGAAAATTCAGGTTCAGTAAGCCCAATATTCTCTTCATATGCTAATTCATATTTGTATAAGTATGTACTTGCTACTGCTTCATTTCCATTTGCTATTTCCTGTTGAAGTGACTCACTCATTAAAAAATCACCACCATTGTTAGAATTTTCTGGCAATGAAATTTCGCTTCCATTCACAGGATTAGCATCAGGATTTAAATTAACCGAATTTGAACTGGCAGAATTCGAATTTGCTATTGCATATAATGAAGAACTTGCATCAACTTCTGAAGTCTCAGTAGCAGAAGACGAGACATCAGAGTTAGAAGAAGATGAATCCATTAAGTCTTCTTGAATTGAAGAAGAGCTTTGGAAATCATTTTCAGAATGACGAATGCCTTCATTAGCATCACTCAACAATGACTGATCTAAGGTATTTGTATTATTTTCCTGATCAATTGATTTGGAGGAATTTTCCTGAACATTAGATGAGGTAGAGCTTTCCTGATCATTAGAATGAATAGAGTTCTCCAGATCAACTGACAAAGAAGTATTATCCTGATCCATATTTTGAAGCCCAAAATATATCCCAAGTGAACCAGCGATAAATAATGAGGCGGCTACTGTAATTTTATACCATGGAATAAACACCCGCTTCTTTTTAGAATCGAGCTCAGCCTCTATATTATCCCATACTTTAGAAGGAGGAGAAATCTCAGAATTCTGAAATGCCTTCTCCCACTCCCTCTCAAAACCGCCATTGTCATTTGACATTTTCATAGCTTCGTTCCTTTTCCATTAATATTTTCTCCTGAAGTAATTTTCTTGCTCTCGAAAATTGAGACTTAGAAGTTCCTTCACTTATTTTTAACATCTCCCCTATTTCTTTGTGATTATAACCTTCTATGGCATAGAGGTTAAAAACCAACCTACATCCTTCAGGGAGTGCCTGAACCATTTTTATCAATTCTTCCAAATGAAGATCAGCTAATACATTTTCATATTGTTGGGTTTGCTGAACATCATTTATATCATACATAGGGTATTGATACAACTTACTGCGCTGATGGTTTAATGCGGTATTTATTACTATTCTTTTTACCCAATACTCCAGGCGCGAATCACCTCGAAAGTTTTTAATGTTTTTAAATACCTTGATAAATGCTTCCTGTAATACATCTTCAGCCTCCAATTGGGACTTACAGTACCGTAAACAAATCATAAACATTCTACCGGAAAATAGATCATAGAGCTCTTTTTGAGCATGTCTGTCTGATGCTGCACACCTTTTTATTAAGCTTTTTTGATCGTGCATTATTGATTCCCCGGGTATTTGATCAATATGTTGTTTTTCTTTAGACACAGAGATTGTCTATTTCGTTGGAACAATAATTGATTTATGATTTATCTTTATCTTTTTCGTTACTATCGAAATATTAATTTAAAAATGAATATCACAAAGATACTAGCAATTACCCTATTCTTTAGTTACTTTTTTGACAATACCCTTTCCGCTCAGCCTACCACAGATAATCAAGTGTATGATGCTAACATCAAAACAATATTGATCTATCCGGCGAATTCAACCTCACAAAGCAGCGTATTACCTTGCGCTAAAGACATCAATGATGCAGCCCCATTAATGTTAAAATTTGATGAAATCAATGTAGAGGAAGCGAACTATTACTATGCGAAAGTTTTTCATTGTGATGCCGAATGGAATAAATCCAACATTTCAGAGCGGCAGTACCTATATGATTTTAATGAATACTCCATAGACAAATATGATTTTTCTTCGAATAGAGTAGTCCCATACACACATTTTACATTTGAAATTCCGAGAGTAAAAATCCCTGGCAATTATATTATAATGGTGTATAATGAAGGGCAGGAAGACCAACCAGCATTTATCAAACGGTTTTTTGTGTATGATAAAAAAATTGGCATCATCGCGAAAACAAGTGCTATAGGAGCCAATCATGCATCATCAGAACATCAAATCGAGTTTACATTAGATTATTCAGGCTACCCGGTAAATGATGCAATGACAGAATTGAAGGTAGTAATCCGTCAAAACCATCGCTGGGACAATAGTTTATCCAAATTAACACCGACATTTATTCACCAGGACATCAATCAATTGGTCTTCCGGAATTTCAACCTTGAAAACAATTTTAAATCAGGAAATGAATTTCGCTTTTTTGACCTCACCTCTGTAAAATATACAATGCAAAATGTAAGCAGAATAACAGAGTCGAGCACCCGATTTGATGCCTATTTAATGCGAGACAAATTTAGAGGATATGAAGCATATGGAATTTTTAAAGACCTTAATGGTGGGTTTGTCATAGATAATAAAGATTATGGTCATCCACATCTTGATGCTGAATATATAAACGTTCATTTTTCCCTGGAAATACCAAGTGAAGTTCGGGATGATATTTATATCATAGGAAAATTAAATAATTGGAGTCTGGACGAAAGCAGTAAAATGAAATTCGTTGAAGGAAGTAATATTTATACCGGAGAGCTCTTATTAAAACAAGGTATTTATGATTACCAATATTGGGTTCCGGGATACACAAAAAATCCCAACATCATCGAAGGGAATCATTTTGAGACAAAAAACAATTATGAAATACTCGTCTATTTCAAACACCCAATACTAAGAACGGATGTATTGCTGGGATACACCTATTTTG
>JBNLGO010000022.1:0-31735 GCA_050306095.1 Cyclobacteriaceae bacterium | reverse complement strand
CCTTACAGCGAATGGAATACTGGCTTTCGCTACTTTTGGACCTGAAAATTTCAAAGAAGTTCGTGAAATCAACGGAACTGGTTTAGAATATTTAAACCTTGAAGAACACCTGGATGCCTTACGCGCTGATTACAACATAGAATTTCAAAAAGAATCCGAAAATCAAATGTTTTTCAGATATCCAATAGAAGTGTTAAAGCATATTAAAAATATTGGTGTAAATGGTATCTCCTCAGAAAAATGGACGCCCAAAAAGCTGCAAATGTTTTTAGAAAACTATTCTGACCGCTTTACCAACAATGAAGGAAAAGTAGTATTAACCTATCACCCCATTCTGATAATTGCCAGAAAAAAATGAGCCCTAAAAACAATGTTTATTTCGTAAGCGGAATTGATACTGACTGTGGTAAAACCATCGTAACAGGCATGATTGCCCGCTATTTACATCAATCGGGAAAAGCCGTCATCACCCAAAAGCTGATACAAACCGGATGTGAAGGTTTGTCTGAAGACATCCTGAAACACCGGGAAATAATGGAAACAGATTTATTTCCGGAAGATCATGATGGAACTACCTGCTCGTACGTGTTAAAACATCCCGCCTCTCCTCATCTTGCTGCTGAGCTGGACAAACTGGATATTTCATTAGAAAAAATCCAGGAGGCTACCGACATATTAAGTGAGCGATATGAAACCATTTTATTAGAAGGTGCTGGTGGACTCTTTGTCCCTATTTTTCGAGGCTACTACATTATCGATTTCATTCGCAATAAAAAGCTGCCCTTAATTCTCGTAACCTCTGCCAAGGTGGGCAGTATTAATCACACGTTGTTGAGTTTAAAAATGTGCGAACAATACGGTATTAAGATCCATGCACTTGTTTATAACCACTTCCCTTGCGAAGATCCTTTAGTGATCAATGACAGCCGTGAAATTTTTAAAAACTATTTATCAGAATATCATTCTAAGGCTAAGTTTTTTGAAGTAGGAAATATTAAAGAAAGAATGGATGTTGATTTCGAGGGGATTTAGATATTAACTGGGCAATACGTATTTTTAGCACAAAAAAAGCCCTCCTTCGCTAAAGCTTCAGAGGGCTCTGTGAACTTGGAGGGATTCGAACCCCCAACCTCCTGATCCGTAGTCAGGTGCACTATCCAGTTATGCTACAAGTCCTTTTTCATTTATCGATAACACTATCAATCTCCTGATCCGTAGTCAGGTGGTCCTGACAAATGAGGTGCAAATTTAATGAAATATAGTTTTCATAAGCAATTTTACTTTTTAATTAATGCAATTATTTCTTTTTAAATAAGTTAAATCGTTAAATATCTTTTGGTTAGTCGCTCTAATTGTTAAAAAATCTTAAATATTCAGCTTTTATAGATAATTGGGTTCCAGAAGGGTTTCAATTTTTCAAAAAACACTATCTTTGCCGCAATACATAAATGTGTAATACTTTCAGAATGAAAAAATACGTAGTAACATTAATTTTATCTATTGCCTTATTTTTACCGGCAATCGCTCAAAAGAACTCTTCTGCAGATAAAAAGAAAATTATCAAAGAGCAGGCAGGACGTCCTGACGTACCAGGCGATCTTTTCATCGAAACAGGTTTTAATTACCTGGTTGACAATGATGAATGGAAGTATAACTTTTGGGGTTCAAAGGTGTTAAATGTTTACTATCAATATGATTACAACTTGGGTGATTCCCACTTTTCATTCCATCCCGGAATTGGAATAGGTACCGACAAATATGATATGTCTAATGAAACACTGATTTATGGCAGCGATTCTATTGGCAATAGAATTTTGGAAACGATTCGGGTGGATTCATTAATACCAGGTGCATATAAAATCAGAAAAAGCAAGATTGCTACCGCTTACTTAGAGATCCCACTTGAACTACGATTTCGTTCGTTGAAATATGACCCAAAAAGGAGTCTTAAAATTTCAGTTGGTGGGAAAATAGGATTTCTAGTGGATAGTAAGACAAAATTGAAATACGATGCTGAAGGGGAGAAAAAAGTTACAAAGCAAAAAGAAGATTGGGGAATTAGAAGCATTCGCTACAGCGTATTTGGAAAAGTAGGCTATGGAAATGCCTATCTATTTTACAATTATCAATTAAGCTCCCTGTTTGATAAGAATAAAGGGCCCAACCAAACGGAGATGACTCCGATGACATTTGGGTTTGCGTTAAGCTTATTTTAAGACACCCCACATCCAGACCGTTATAAAACAACTAACAAAACCGAGCAACATGCCAACCATTATTTGACTCAAGGTATGTGAGTTGAGTTTCAGTCTGGATGTGCCTACTATTCCTGAAATTAAAATTACAGCGATAAGCAAATAAAGAAGATCAATATCAGGATTCTGCAACTGTAATGCATAAATAATCCCAAATGTACCTGCCATAGAAGCACTGTGTACACTTATCTTCCAATAGATTGTCACCAGCGCCAATTCAAGAAGCAAGAGGGTAATGGAAAAGTAAGTAAGGTGAACAATTCTGGCGAAGTCAAATTGCGTATAAAACATGTAAAAACTCACTCCGTAAATTATAGCCACGAAGACAAAAGGTATAATTCGATGGTTTTTATTTTCTAAATAAAAATCCGGAATAAGATCTGAAAATTTTAAGGATGTAAGCAAGATCAGAGGAATTACCAAACTTGTCAGCGCAACTACCAATAGCAAATATGGAAATGCTTGCTGATCAATTGGTATAAGAAGGCTAGGCGCATACCACATCAATGAGATAAGCAAGTATGATGGCATTAATAGCGGATGAAAAAATATGGAGATAATCTTAGCCAAAATTTTACCCACTATAATTCCTTTCTTAATCTGGCTACCGGAATATTAAGTTGCTCCCGGTATTTGGCAACAGTCCTTCTGGCGATTACATACCCCTTTTCTTTGAGCAGCTTTTCCAATTTATCATCAGAAAGTGGTTTCTTTTTATCTTCTTTTTCAATGAAGTTTTTCAATGAGTTTTTCACCTCACGGCTACTCACGTCATCACCTGAATCTGTAGATATACCTTCCGAAAAGAAATACTTTAATGGATAAAGCCCAAATTCCGTTTGCACACTTTTGCTATTCGCTACCCTGGAAACAGTGGAAATATCCATATTGATCCTTTCCGCTATATCTTTTAAGATCATCGGCCTAAGTTTCGCCTCATCACCGGTAAGAAAAAAATCATACTGAAAATCCACTATGGATCGCATGGTATAGAGCAAGGTGTGCTGACGTTGCTTAATGGCATCAATAAACCATTTTGCCGCATCCAGCTTTTGTTTGACAAATGAAGCGGCCTCTTTTAGCTTTTTATCTTTCTTTTTCGCCTTGTCATAAGTATCCATCATATCTGCATACGATCTGGATATTTTTAATTCCGGTGCATTCCTGGAATTTAGCGTAAGCTCGAGTTTACCGTTGTTATTTGTCAATAAAAAGTCAGGGATTAGGTATTGTGTTTTAACTAATTCACCTGACGACCCTCCAGGTTTAGGGTTTAATTTCGTAATGAGCTCTAATGAACATTTAAGCAATTCTTCAGAAACCCCCAGTTTCTTCTGTATTTTTTCGTAATGCTTTTTTGTAAAATCATCAAAGCAAATCTCAACAATTTTTATTGCCGTATTCACTTCTTCCGTATGATCTACCTTTCGTTCTAACTGAAGAAGTAAACATTCCTGCAAATTACGGGCGGCAATCCCCGGCGGATCAAAATTTTGAATTTTACGAAGTACCTCTTCTAATTCATCTACGTCTGTTTCAATATTTTGAGAAAAGGCCAAGTCATTAACAATGGCTTCTATTTCCCTTCTGATATATCCATCGCCTTCAATGCTTCCAATTAATTGCTCACCGATTTTAGTCTGACGTTCATCTAATCCAAGAAAACCCAATTGATTCTTTAATTGCTCAGATAAGGAAGTATTCGTAGCAATTGGCATTTCTTTGTCATCATCCTCAGATCCGCTACCATCACCCTGCATCTTATATCCACTGTAATCGTCATGAAGATAATCTTCAAAATTGAGGTCATCATTCTGTTCTGATGATTCCTCAAATTCATCAAAATTATCCTGCTCAGCTACATCATCTGCCCCTTCTTCCAATGCGGGATTTATCTCCAGCTCTTCTTCTATCCTCGTATCAAGCTCGGCAGTTGGCACCTGTAGCAGTTTGATAAACTGAATCTGCTGCGGTGACAGCTTTTGTTGTAGAGATTGTACCAGCCCTAATTTCTGCATTTGAATTAGTTTTGATTGTTGGTATTAAATAAAATAAACATCAGACAAAATTATTCAATGTTTATGAACAAGTTTAACTCTTTTTTAGAAAATGATAAATGGATTCTTTTACTAAATTTGCACCTCATTAAATAAAAGTAATAAAGTGGCATTTAAAGAAAGAATCAAAGTTAAGGATTTGTTTGTGCAACCGCCAATCGGTGAAACAGTAACCGTAAAAGGGTGGGTACGCACTAAACGTGAAAGTAAAAATGTAGTATTTATAGCTATAAATGATGGCTCTACAATAAAAAACATACAAGGAGTAATTGATCCAAATAATACTGATTCTTCAATTATTGCCCGATTAACGACTGGCGCCTGTGTTGATTTAAAAGGGAATGTTGTAGAAAGTCAAGGAAAAGGGCAGAGTGTAGAATTAGAAGTAAAAAGCATTTCTATTCTAGGTGACAGCCATCCTGACCAATATCCTCTGCAACCTAAAAAACATAGCCTGGAGTTTTTAAGGGATATTGCCCACTTGCGCCCGAGAACTAACACTTTTAGTGCAATTTTTCGAATTCGGCATGCAATGACATTTGCTATCCATAAGTTTTTCAATGACAAAGGATTTGTCAATTTCCATAGCCCGATCATTACTTGTTCAGATGCTGAGGGAGCCGGTGAGATGTTTCAAGTGACAACTATTCCACCTAATGAGGTGCCGAAAGATGAGCAAGGTAATCCGGATTTTTCAGGCGACTTTTTTGGAAAGGAGGCGAGTCTTACGGTTTCCGGACAGCTTGAAGGTGAATTAGCCGCTTTGGCACTAGGAGAAGTTTACACTTTTGGACCTACATTTAGAGCTGAAAATTCTAATACTACCCGACACCTTGCTGAGTTCTGGATGATCGAACCTGAAATGGCATTTTACGATCTGGAGGATAACATGGACCTTACAGAAGAGTTTTTAAAATATCTCGCTAAATATGCTTTGGAAAATTGCTTCGACGATGTGGAATTTCTCTCTAAAAGACAATTAGATGAAGAAAAAAACAAGCCGCAAAATGAACGAAATGAATTGACTTTGATTGAGCGATTGCAATTTGTAGTTGACAATCCATTTGAGCGGGTGAGCTATACTGATGCAATAGATATTTTACGAAACTCCAAGCCAAATAAAAAAGGAAAGTTTCAGTTTAAAATCGAAGGTTTTGGAGCAGACCTTCAGTCAGAACATGAGCGATATCTAGTTGAGAAGCACTTTAAAAAGCCTGTAATATTATTTGACTATCCGAAGGAGATCAAAGCTTTTTATATGAAGCAAAATGAGGATGGAAAAACAGTACGTGCGATGGATGTATTGTTTCCAGGCATCGGAGAGATTGTTGGTGGATCACAGAGAGAGGAAAGTTATGACAAACTTATTGCGAGAATTAAGGAGTTAGCTATTCCCGAAGAAAGTCTTTGGTGGTACCTGGAAACAAGAAAATTTGGATCTTGCCCACACAGTGGTTTTGGATTAGGGTTCGAACGATTGATGCTTTTTGTAACGGGTATGGGAAATATAAGGGATGTAATTCCATTCCCTCGTACTCCGGGAAATGCTGAATTCTAGAAATAAGATTTAAAGTTTTTGGAACTTGTAGCTTTTATTAAACCTTTTAATCGGATCTTTTATTACTACAAGGTAATAGCCAGGATTAAAATCTTTAATATTTAATTTAAAGCTATTCTGACCTGTTTCTTCCACTTTTACATTGAGATTATTACCAATAATATTATATAATTCAAACTCCACATTTTCAAGTGTGGAGTTTTCTATTTTAACGCTAAGAAAATCAACTACAGGATTTGGATAGAGGTCAATATGATTGACTGTGATGATGTTATTCTGTTCAACGGTAGGAGCTTCTGGTCTTATATCGTTATCATGCGAAGCCCTTTGTGAAAAAGCCTGAATAGAAATTAAACATATCAAAGACACCGCAAAAAACACTCCTTTCATCATACTATAATTTATCCATTTATTTAGTTTTAGAAAAGCCTAAAAAGATTTTTTTAGGGCTTGTTAAAAATTACGCTAATCTACAAACTATGTTTAACTCATAATTGATTTTAGCATTTTTTAACATTTCATCCATTAATAAATGGCCATATGCTTATACCAAAAGTTCCATGTCTCTAATTAAGAATTGTCTGCGGTTAAAGTTGATGATGTTTTTATCTTTTAGCTCATTAAGGATTGTCGTGACAGTTTGCCGGCTGGTACCTGTAAGTGCTGCAATGTCTTTATGTGTCAGGTAGTTTTTTACCATTACTTCAAAACCAACTTTCTTCCCTTTTTCCTGGGCTAATTCTTTTAGAAACTCTACTACCCTTGTTCGTGAATCCTTAAACACTAAGGACTCAACCTTACGCTCTAATTTTTGGATTTTGAGCCCGATAAGTTTATAAATCTTGAGACTAAGCGCTTTGTTTTCAGCCATAAGCTGCTGAAGATCAGTTATTCCCATCGGACACAGTTCGGTATTATCTTCCATGGCCTGAGCAAACTCCTTTCTTTTCCCCTCACCTATTAATGCCAACTCGCCAAACAATTCTCCCCTTGATAATATTGCTTTGGTTATCTCCTTCCCATCTTCTGTATAACTACCAATTTTCACCCTACCATTTGCTATTAGATAAATGGTATCAGAGGGCTCTTCTTCAAAATAAATAAACTCCTCTTTTTTAAATATTTGATAAGGGTGTTTTTCCTGCATGGAAGGAGTTTTATTGGGACATAATATCTTATATAAATCTACTTCTTCGAAAAACCAAAAATTACTAGCGTTGTCCATGATCAATTTTAAGGGTTTTAATTACCAAATTTAAAATAATATGTTATTTGCAATAGTAGTTTTTGATTGGCGGTCTTTATATATCTATATACAATAAAAATAAATTAAGAGTTGCTTTGTTTCAAACGGAGACTTGTAAACAATTGTTATTCTTTACAAAAAAGTCTCCGTCGACCATTTATTAATTTATTTAATCTGCCGCTAATCTCCTATCATTCTGATTCGTATTCAGGGATTTCTTCCAAATATTGAAGTTTATTTTCTCTATAATTCACTTCGCAAAAATGATGATCAATCCCATTAGTGATCCCAATAAATTTTGCTTTAATCCTTTTATTATAAGTAGCCAATTGATCAAAAGTACTTTGAGATAATTTTGTTTTAAAGGATTTACATTCAACTAATAAATATGGGGAGCCTGTTGTATTGTAAAATAAAATATCAGTTCTCTTGTCCATCCCATCCACCTTTAGGCCACCTTCTATTCTGCATAGTGCCTTTGGATAATTCTTTTCATTGATCAAAAATCGAATAAACTTCTGTCTGACGAGCTCTTCAGGTGTGATTCTCAAAAATTTTTTTCTTAAAAAATCATAGATATGTGTCTTACCTTCGATAACTTTCGATTCGATATCATATTTTAATATATTGATGTCTGCCATCTATCATTTTAATTTTTAAATTAAGAATGTTGAATTGGTTTGTAAATCTAATACAATCAATATCAACTTTAAATCAGACTTTTAATGATTCCTGAATTAATTCAGCCATATTTTGTTCTTGGCATAGTTGGTCTCATGTTTTTGCTAATCTTCATGGAAATAGTAAAACCATCTATCAGTTTTTTATTGGCTGTAATGGTTCTGATGATTACAGGAATTTTAGATTCAGAAAAAGTACTGAGTGGTTTTTCAAACGAAAAAATAGCTACTATCCTGGCGCTAATTCTAATTACTGCAGGAATCAGAAAAAATTACCCCCTGGAATATTTATTTGATGCAATATTTAAAGCTTCAAAAAGCTATCGTGGGTTCCTCATTAGAATGATGAGTCAAACTGCATTACTGTCATCATTTATTAACAATACGCCTGTGGTGGCCTTAATGACTCCTTATGTGATCGATTGGGGAAAAAAGAATGGTATTGCTCCTTCCAAACTCCTTATTCCACTCTCCTATGCTACGATTATGGGTGGTATGATAACTATTATTGGCACCTCCACTACATTGGTTTTAAACGGTTTTTTGGAAGATTACGATCAACAAGTAATGAAATCAACCGATCTGCTAATTATTGGTAGCAGTGTCGCAATTTCCGGAATATTATTTATTGCATTTATTGGACAAAAGCTTTTACCTGCACATAAAGATTATTTAAAGCAATTTTCTGAAAAGAAAAGGGAATATATGGTCGAAACCAGGATAAGGTCTGGATCTAGGTTAATTGGAAAAAATATTTCCCAAGCAGGACTTCGTAATTTAAAGGGAGTTTATCTAGTTGAAATCATTCGTTCACAACAAACAATCTCACCTGTTAGCCCAAATGAAGTATTACGAGAAAGTGATGCTTTAATATTTGCAGGAAAAACAGAAGATATTTTTGAGTTAATTGACAAAAAACAAGGCTTGGACCTACCTACCACAGCCAGGGATCTGGATAATGATAAGACTCAGGTAAGTGAGGCAGTACTTAGTCCCCATTCTAGTATTATAGGTAAAACAGTAAAAGAATCAGATTTCAGAAACAGGTATAATGCTGCCATTATTGCTATTCACAGAAATGGTGAACGGGTAACAGGAAAAATTGGTGATATTGAGCTACAAGCTGGCGATTTGCTTTTAGTTTATACTGGTGAAGACTTTCAAAACAGGGCAGAGGTATATAAAGATATCTATCTAATTTCGAAATTAAGGGAAATTAATAAACCTGGAAATAAGAAATGGTATGCACTTTTATTAATTGCATCAATTATTGTATTCTTATTAATCCTCGATAAACTGTCATTATTTCTTTCTTTAATGATCATTATAGCGCTAATGATCACTTTTAAGTTAATTAAAACACAGGATATCAAACGGGAATTAGATCTCAACATGATCATCATTCTTGTATTTTCACTTGCCATCGGAAAAGCTATCGAAGATACAGGTGCCGGAGCACTTATGGCTTCTCAAATCATTGAATTTCTACAACCCTATGGAATTATATCAGTATTAATTGGGATTATAATTTTAACCAACATACTGACTTCAATAATTGGAAATATTGGTGCTGTTTCTATTTCCTTTCCAATTGCTTATGAATTAAGTAATCAACTTGGAATAGATGGTTTTCCTTTCTATTTAGGTCTAGCATACGCCGCCTCAGCAGCTTTTATGACTCCGATTAGTTACCAGACCAATTTATTGGTTTACGGGCCTGGAGGGTACAATTTCAAAGATTTCTTCAAAATTGGATTACCTGTAAACATCCTCTACCTTTTTATTTCTACCCTTATGATAATTCTACTTTACAAGGATGCTTTGTTGAGCGCAGGTTAATATTATGCCATATTTTTTCTAAGCTCTTTTTGTAATGGAACTTTAATTAGGAAAAGAAAACCCATCCCAACTAAAAAGTAAAGCCCAAGTGCAACAGTACTATTTCTCATTCCTCCCGATATTTGTTCAATGAGACCATAGGAAAGCGTACCCAAAGCAATTGAAACTTTATCTAAAACATCATAAAAACTAAAGAATGAAGTTTGATCGATCGTATCCTGGGGAATTAATTTTGAATAGGTAGCTCGAGACAAAGATTGGATTCCTCCCATCACCATTCCAACAAAACCTGCCAAAACAAAGAATTGATATTCTGTTTTAATGTAATAGGCAAAAAGACAAATAAAAATCCATATAAAAACCATGATCAGAAGCGACAATTTATTCCCTTTCCATTCAGAAAATTTAGCAAATAGATAGGAACCTAAAATAGCTACCAATTGAATAATTAGAACCGTAATAATCAATTTACCACCAGGTAAGTTCATTTCCTTTTTGCCAAACAAAGCTGCCATATACATGACCGTTTGAACGCCTGTATTATAAAAGAAGAAGGCAATTAAAAAGTTTTTTAAAACCCTATATTGCTTAACAGCATTCCATACCTTAAGTAATTCCTGGTATCCTTTTCTAATCAATTTCTTTTGATCGATCCCTTCACGAAGATTATTCGGTAAGTAATTAAAGGTAATTTGAGAAAATCCAATCCACCATACACCAACTAATAAAAATGAAATTTTAACCGGTTCAATTGAACCTTCTTGAAAACCAAACAATTCAGGTTTTTGAATGGTAATTAAATTAAACACCAACAACAAAACAGACCCGATATAACCTAATGAATACCCCTTGGCGCTATAAACATCAAATTTATCTGGTGTAGCAATGACAGGTAAAAATGAATTGTAAAAAACAAGGCTACCCGCATAACCAAGACAAGCTAAAGATGAAAAAATAATCCCCCATTCTACGTTTGGTTGAGCACCTGAACCAGATTGCTTGAATAAATATAAAGCTACACAAGAGATACCACCAATGTAGGTAAACATCTTCATGAACCACTTTCTTTTACCTCCATAATCTGCAATTCCGGACAAAAGAGGTGTAATCAAAGCAACAATTAAAAATGAAAATGAAAGGGAATAAGAATATAATACGGTATTTACTATTTCGAAACCAAAAAATTGAACTTTATCATCAGGTAAAAACCCTTTAGTAATATCCTCAAAATACACAGGAAAAATAGTGGAAGTAATGACCAAAGAATAAACTGAGTTTGCCCAATCATACATACCCCAGGCATTAACTACCTTTCGATTATTTTTCTCCATCCTTAAAAATAGTCAAAAAAAAACCTTCTCAAAGATTGAGAAGGTTTATTAAAATTAAGTTATTTCTATAATCTATTCTTCATCAACACTAATGATGGAAGAATACATGATCTTTCGCGCATTGGCTTCACGCAACTGCTGCTGAACATCACTTATAATTCCCATTTTTGTATCTACATCAACTTTCAAAGATATGGTGATTTGATCTCTCTCAATCTCATCCATTTTATCTTTTTCCTCATTAACCCACATGGTTACATCATCCGGGTTAATAAAAACATCGTTGACCTGAATTTTTGGCTCTGAACCATAAATCTCAGCATATTGAGTTTTTGGTTTACCAATATACAAATGGCTTACAAGAGATTTTTTTTCCAGCTTACGCAATTGGGTAGCCTTAGGAATCTTTTGTTCCACTTTTATTTCCTGTTCTCTTAATACTGTTGTTACCATAAAGAAAAACAACAACATAAAGATAATATCAGGTAAAGAAGAAGTTGGGATTTCCTGGCTGGTATCTGCTTTTTTCTTAAACTTCGACATTTTATTCTCCTCCTACTTTAGATGGTTCTGCAATCGAAATATTCATAGGTAATCCTTCTTTCGCAAGATTTCGTTTTCTCTTATCTTCAGGATTTTTAATATCCAGGTTACGAAAATCTTCTGCGCTTATTCCAATTCTATCACCATATATTTCATAATAGGCTCCTTGTAACTGGTCAAGTACTGCCATGTACATCTCGTAACTAGTTCCCCTATCTGTTTTAAAGGAAACAACAGCTTCCTTTGGATGATCTGAAGAAGATGGATCTCTCTTTGCCAAAGACTTTAAAGTAACTGGCAACGTATTATATAATTGAACACCTTCTTGATCAGGATTGCCAAAGTTTAAGATAAACTCTTTAACCATACCTTTGAGCAACCTCACATCATTGAGAGGTTCATCCTCTACCAACAACCTGTCCTGAGAGTTAACAAGTACTTTAAAGATATTTCTTTTGTTCTTGTTAATATCCGGAGGTGGTTGATTTGGATCTGGTTTTGGTGGTAACTGCAGCATCAATCCCTTATTGGTAGCAATCGTAGTTGTTACCAAGAAGAAGATCAACAGCAAAAACGCAATGTCTGCCATTGAACTTGAATTGACCTCAGCTTTTCTTTTATTTCTTGGCATAGTAATACTTACTTAAATAATTTCTTCAATTCTGTTACTATAATTCCAACGATTGCTACGGCAGACAGAATATACATGAGTGTAAGAACGCCACCCACAACTTTAGACATCTCTGGTCCAACATTGTGTTTAGCATACACTTCAGTAACTTCTGATCCGGAAACAAGCCATGAAATTAAGAACAAAACACCTAGTCCTAATATGCCAACTCCCATTTCCACAAGACTTTTCGGGTTGTCAAGTGATTTAATAAGAGGAAGGGCGATAATAGCTACTACTGCAATGCCTAAAAACAAATAGGCCAATAACAAATATCCATTAACAAATGCTTCCATAAATTTTTAAGTTTTACTTGCTTAAATTATGCTTGATAAGCACATCGATTAATGAAATAGAAGCATCTTCCATTTGATTTACTAATGAATCAATTTTAGATACAAGGTAGTTGTAAAATACCTGAAGAATTACCGCAACGATCAAACCACCTACAGTAGTAAGAAGGGCTACTTTAATACCATCAGCAACAACTTGTGGAGAAATTTCACCGGCAGCAGCAATCGCATCAAATGCGTTAATCATACCAATTACTGTTCCCATGAAACCTAACATTGGTGCAAGAGAAATGAAAAGGGAAATCCAAACCAATCCTCTTTCTAAACGGCCCATTTCAACAGAACCATAAGAAATAATTGATTTTTCCACCATTTCTACACCTTCTGACATTCTCATCAGGCCTTGAGTAAAGATCGATGCAACTGGGCCTCTTGTATTTTTACATACTTCGATAGCACCATCAACACCTTCTCTTGAAATAGCCTCATCTACACTTGAAAGAAGCTTTTTGATGTTTGTAGAAGCCAAATTCAATGTTATAATTCTTTCAATTGCAATCGCAAGTCCAAGAATTAAACATAGAAGTACGATAGACATAAAGCCAGGACCTCCTTCAATAAATTTTTCTTTTACTCTTTGGTGGAATGTTTGCTCTTCAGCTAACGCGTCGTCACTTTCATCAACAATTGTTTCTTCGACAGCAGCGACTTCTTCAACTGGTTCTTCTATGGCCGCTTCTGTTTCAGTTGAATCTACTTCTTCAGCAGCAACTTCCTGTGTTTCTTCTGTCGCATCATCTTGTGCAACAAGATCAAATGATAATCCAAGGGAGCAAGCCCCAGCAATCATAAGATATACAAATAACTTTTTCATACTTCAGTTTTTTGAATCCTATAGTTAAAGGTTTAAATATAATTTAGTTTACAATAAAAAATTCAAGTCTTAAATGGTTGCGGAGAGAGAGGGATTCGAACCCCCGGTACCCTTGTGGGGCACACTCACTTTCCAGGCGAGCACCTTCAACCACTCGGTCATCTCTCCAATAAGCCCTTCTTTTTAGAGAGGAACAAATAAATTAATAAAAAACGCCATATGCAAATTTTAAAAACTTTTTTTAGAACGCTATAAAACAGTCATTTCGCCACAAATTGACGTTGATAATTTCTTCCTAATCAGAATGTTATCCGATTCATTTCCTAACAAAAACATCATTTTTGAAAGTGCAGCCTCAAAGGTAATATCTCCCCCTGAAACCACCCCTATATCTTGCAAGTATTTACTGGTTTCATATCTGCCATGTACCACCACTCCACCTATTAGTTGTGAAACATTGTATATTAATATCCCTGAATCGCAAGCTTTTTTCAAACTTTCCAAAAACCATTTATTCGTTGGCGCATTGCCAGAACCATACGATTCCAGGATGACGGCTTTTATTCCGGGGGTGTTAAACACATGCTCCACATACTCCTGATTAATAGATGGATATATCTTTAAAGTATTAACACTTGTGTCAAACTTGTCAGAATAAACCAGCGCTTCATTTGGGTCATATTGCTTGATCACTGCCCTGTGATAGGTTATGCTAATTCCCGCTTTTGCCAGAATGGGATAATTCTCACTACCGAATGCCGCAAATTGAGCACTTCGCTTTTTAAAGGAGCGATTTGCCCGCAACAATTGGTAATCAAAATAAATGCATACTTCAGGCACTATAGGCTCCCCATTTTCATACGCTGCAGCGATTTCTAATGCTGTCACTAGGTTTGCCCGTGCATCTGATCTTACAGCAGATATCGGCAATTGAGCTCCTGTAAATATGATTGGTTTATTCAATCCCTGAAACATAAAGCTAATCGCTGAAGCAGTAAATGACATCGTATCGGTACCGTGTAACACGACAAACCCATCGTAATGATGGTAGTTTTCATTGATGATATACCCCAGATTCTTCCAATCATTGATGGTAACATTAGAAGAATCAATTGGCTCCGGAAATGAAATCACAGTAATCTTGATATCCAGATTTACCAATGAAGGAACGTATTTTAAAATCCTATTGAATTTAAATGCCACCAGGGTACCTGATTCATCATGTACCATTCCCAGTGTTCCTCCCATGTAAATAATTAAAATATTTGCCCTTGGCTTTTGATTATTTACATAATTGATATCAATGATTCTGTATCGATCGTTCATTGCTCAAATAAATTCAATGCATTTTGCCCCGTAATATTAGCAATATCTGTTTCACTAGTAGATAATATCTCCGATAATTTTTTGTTAACATTTGCAACAAAGGATGGCTCATTTCTCTTTCCTCGATGTGGCGTAGGAGCTAAATAAGGACTGTCTGTTTCAAGCAATAAGTGCTTTGGATCGATGTTTACAATCGTTTTATCCAATCCACTATTTTTGAAAGTCAACACCCCACCTATCCCAAGGTAAAACCCAAGATCGATGATTTTCTGAGCCTGTTCATTATCACCGGTAAAACAGTGAAAGACACCTCTCAATGATCCGTTTTGCTTTTTCCTCACTAAATCAATGGTTAAATCGATGGATTCCCGGCAATGAATTGCGATAGGTAGCTGGTGCTCTAATGCTAAATCTACCTGGTAATTAAAGGCAATTTCCTGCTCCTTGATATGCGTCTTATCCCAATATAGATCAGTACCGATTTCGCCAACAGCTTTAAAAGACCGCTTAGACAACCAATCTTCTACTACTTTTAGCTCTTCACGATAGTTTTCCTTTACTGAGCATGGGTGCAAGCCCATCATTGCAAAACAGTAATTAGGATATGCCTCTTCCACTGCCATCATCGATTCAACTGACTCGCTATCTATATTCGGCATATAGATTTTCTCTATGCCTGAATTTTTACTACGAGTGATGACTTCGTTTAAATCATCGTTGAAATGATAAGAATAAATATGCGCATGTGTGTCTATAAGCATTGTAAAATATTTGTATTATGTGCTACAATATTGATTATTTAAAGTTTGAAGGGATTACTGAAAATTGAAAACCTCTGCTGGTGAAGTATTCCAGGTATTTTGGCAACAAATATTCAAGGTTTTCCTGGGCTTTATAATTATCATGAAATAGTACGATGCTCCCTCCTTTTGTCTTATTCTTAATTTGTGAATCTGCTTTATTTACATTTAGGTTTTTATCAAAATCGTATGAAAGTATATCCCACATTATAATGTTAAACCCCTTATCTTTTATTGATTTTGACTGTCTGGAAGAGATTTTGCCATAAGGTGGCCTGAATAAACAGGAAGACCCTCTCCCTGTTATTTTCGAAATTTCTTCTTCACACCTCTCCATATTTTCGATATAAACTTTAGTATCAGTACCCCATCCGCTAAGGTGATTGTAGGTATGATTTCCAATTTCATGTCCTTGATCAATAATTTTCTTTGCAAGATCAGGGTATTTTCGAATATTATCTCCTACACAAAAAAAAGTAGCTTTAGCATGGTATTGGTGAAGTGTATTCAGAATATAATCGGTAAGTTTTGGTTGAGGCCCGTCATCAAATGTAAGGTATAACTTTTTTTCGTTACCAGGTATCTCCCAAATGGATGAACGATACCAGGCTTTAATTAAATAGGGTGTTTTGAAAAACTTCAAGGACTTAGAAATTTTTTACACTAGCGCTAAACAATGTCACATCGTCTTTAAAAGGTCGGCTACCTTTAAAAGAGTTCATCTCCCGAATTACCATTTGATTTAATTCATTGAGGTCATAGTGATGATATTTTTTAATAAGCTCATTGACCCTCTCCTCACCAAACTCTTCATTTTTCTCATTGGTGATTTCGATTAATCCATCGGTATAAGAAAAGAAGAAAAAAGAAGATAGGCCTTCTATTTTCCCCACATCTAAAAATGGTAATTCATCAAATGCGCCTAGAATAGTGGAACCTTTCTCCAATAATGTAAAGGACCCATCATTATCAATCAATATAGGTGGATTGTGTCCGGAATTAACATATTTTAAACTGGAGTTACTCCGATCATATAGCCCAATAAAAAAGGTAATAAAATGCTGTCCTTTTGCATTGCGCATAATTTGATAATTCAACTCATTAATTATCTCTGTCAGTTTAGTAGTCTGACGAATCATGGTTCGTAATGTGGCCTGAAAATTCGACATTAACATAGCTGCAGGTATTCCTTTCCCTGAAACATCAGCTATGCAAAACATAAATTGATCTTCACTTATTTGTATAAAATCATAGTAATCACCTCCTATAGAATGGTGAGGTTGATAAAAAGCTGCACATCTCAATTCTTCCGAATAGGGCAATTCCTTAGGGAACAAAAATTGTTGAAGGTTACTGGCTATTTCCAACTCCTTTCTTATCATTTCCTGCTCTAATTGTCTCCTGGCTAGCTTTTTATTTTCAATGGCCACGATTATAATATTACTAATTGCCTGAACAAAGTTGGTGTTAACATTTTCCTGACCATCATCTATCCTATTCCCACTCACAAAAACATATGCCAGCCTTCTGTCTTTATGTGCTACTGGCACTACCGCTTCAAATTCGCAAAAAGGGTCTTCGGAGGAGCATTCAATAAAATGGATGTCTTTATGTTCAAGGAACCGTTTGTCAAACGGAATGCTCGTAAAATCTTTCTTCGTACCAAAATGTGTTTTACAATCCCAATGATCATCCAGCACGTAAAGAGCCAATTTATTGATATTCAAATTTGCCCGGATAGTGAAATTGTAAATTTTGTAAAGAGCCTCCTCCGACAAGTTATTGTTGATTGCTTGGGTGATCTCCAACAATGCCTGTAGTTCTAACTCTTTAAAATCATATTTCGCTTTTAGATTTTCCTGACTCATTTTATGTGACTTATTTGATCTTGAGTGCCTGAGGCTTTTTGTAATCCAATTCCCAGCAAGTTAAATGAAAGAACCATAATTATGATGGCCAATCCTGGAAATAATATCAAATGCCAGCTATTTTTCGTGCCAAGTACCTGGTATCCTTCATAGACCATATTTCCCCAGGAAGGGGCAGGTGGTTGTACACTTAGCCCTAAAAAACTTAATCCAGCTTCCAATAGAATTGCCACTGCATAATTAGCTGTAGCAATCACTATCAGTGTGTTATAAATATTTGGAACAATATGTTTAAAAACAATACTAAAATCTTTTAATCCATAAGCCCGGGCTGCCTCTACAAACTGCATTTCTTTGATTGATTTTACCTGTCCCCTGATTACCCTGGCTGCTTCTACCCAAGTAGTAAAACCAACTGCCACAAAGGTTACCCACAAACCTTTGCTATGCATCACCATACTGATGGCTATCACCAGCATGATGGCCGGCACAGACCACACCACACTCATCAGCCACATAACCACATTATCTATCACTCCACCAAAATAACCTGAAATAGTACCTAATACCAATCCGATAAAAATACTTAACATGACTGAGGCAAATCCAATGAACACAGAGATCCGTGTACCCATAATTAAACGGCTATATAAGTCTCTGCCAAAGCGATCTGTGCCAAGCAAATAGGTCCGTTTATCGATTGATTCATTCTCAAATTGAGCAATTAAATCTTTTAAAGAAATATTGATTTTTTGATCACCTAATGCTGTGAATTCAATTCTATTCCCTGCCAATGAAATTTTACTTTGGCTTTCTTGGGAGATTGGATAAACTACATCCACCAGGTTATAGCTTTTATAATAATCAGCCTTGCCAACCACCTTCACATTTAAATCTAGCCCATCGATTTCATACGTTTCAAAAGGAATGGTGCTATAGTTACTTTCAGTTCCAAAAAAAATTCTGTAAAACCATGAATTCTCAGGATTGGTGAAATTTTTACGGACTTTAATTACTTTGACAGAATAGCCTGGCGACTTCTTTCCAATTTCCACCAGTCCATCATTCGCATTAGGTGTGTTATCAATACATAACAAATAGCCCAATAGAGATATCAGTATACTTAGTATAATGACCGCGGCACTGAGTCTGACTGACCAGCTATTAAACAAACCATTGAAACTATTAATCTGCATTGTGGGCTAAAAGTCCTTTTTTTGTAGCAAGATAAAGATAATGCTTGTAATTGCTTTTTATATCTGCCTGCCCATTTACTATTTCTTCAGAGTGATTGATAAAGCATTTTATCCACTCTTTATTGTATAGACTATTTAACACCTCTACCAGATTGTCATCGTTTAATTGTAATTCCTGTTTCAGGTAGTCGTATTTTTGCACAAAATACAATTCATCTAAAACATCAAATTCCAGATCTGTCATTTTAATCTTTATATTTTCGTCCTTTCCAGATATAAGGAACAAAGTTAGCAGCTAATCCGATTATTACTGCATAAAACGGATAGATCAATGAAGCTATTGCATAATAAAACACATTGGCTTTTTGGTTTAAAAACTGCATTACCTTTCTTATGAAGTACCATTCACCAAGGATCTTTGCAGCTAGGAGTCCTATTACTAAATAAAAATTGACCTTCTCCAAAACCGCTAGGAATAATATTGTTAACGTCGCAAGGTGAAAAGTAAAAACAAATAAAGGGGTAAGCATTGATTTAAAATCACCGGTTAATTTCCACTTGCTTGCCCACCGTACACGCTGGTAAAAAAATCGCTTTAAAGAACACTCTGAGTGGGTAAGAACAATTGCATTTTCATGCTTTAAGAAAGCAACTGCATCCTTATTTCTCGAAAATATTTTGTTCATCAGGAATACATCATCCCCAGAGGCGATAGATTGATTATCCTCATACCCACCAACATCAATAAAAGCTTGCTTGCTAAATGCCAGGTTGGCAGCATTACACATTGTTGGTTTTTTAAAATACCATGAAGCTGCCCCTGCTCCTATCAAACTTGCAAATTCTACTGTAGCCAGTTTATTGAAAAATTTCTTTTCTTGAATAAAGCTGACCGGCCCAAAAATGAATTGCTTTTGATCATTTTGATATTTATCAACAAAGGAGGAAATCCACTTTTCCTGAATCTGGCAATCCCCATCCGTGATCATGATTAATTCGCCTTTGGCGCTATTTACTCCTTGTGTAATTGCCTGTTTTTTTGGGGAAGCATTATTTCCTGACAAATGAAATAATGTGATGTTTAGCTTTGACTGATTTGAATATGCTTCTATTAAATGCGCTGTCTGGTCGGTAGAATGATCATTAAAAATAAATACCTCAAATTTATTTAGTGGATAGGATTGTTTTTCCAAATCATGAAGAAGGTCTAGAATTTTCTCTTCTTCATTTCTCACCGTAATAATGATCGTAACATTTACCTGATTCTTAACATTTCGATCTATCCCCATTTTGATATTATCCCAGCCATAAGCAAGGGCTGCATTAAATATGAGGTATATTATAAAAAGTAAAATGTAAACAGCTAAAAACATATTACGGGTTTAATGCCTGAATTAAATAATTATCCTGCTTATAATTGCAATAAAAAAAGCATTTGGCTAAAACTGTAGCTCATCGAGAGAATATAATATTAGGAATGGACCCCGGAACCAGTGTAATGGGTTATGGCATAATCCTTACAGCAGGAACAGCTATCAAAGTATTACAATTTGGAGTCATTCACCTCAGTAAATATGCAAGCCATCAGCTAAAACTTAAAAAGATTTTTGAACGAATAGTTGCTCTGATTGAAGAATTTGAACCAGATGAAGTTGCTATTGAAGCGCCATTTTATGGTAAAAATGTTCAGTCAATGCTTAAACTGGGACGAGCCCAGGGAGTAGCTATGGCAGCAGCGCTATCGCGTGAAGTACCCATTACAGAATACGCCCCAAAGAAAGTGAAACAATCTGTCACTGGAAATGGAAATGCCTCCAAAGAACAAGTAGCTAGTATGCTCCAGTCAATGCTTAAATTTAAAGAAGCTCCCAAACTTTATGATGCTACTGATGCTCTGGCAGTAGCCCTTTGCCATCACTTCAATAAAAATAGTTCTGCCACTTCACATAAAAGTTGGAAGAGTTTTATCAATGATAATCCGGGAAGAATTTCTAAGAAATAAACGATCTAAAGCTTTTGGAAAGCTGCATTGATCTTATTTGCGATATCTTCAAGTTCCTCTTTTTCTAATGACAATTTTGGTTTAGAGAAACTAAAATCCGCCATACTATTTAGCGGAATTAAATGGATATGTGTATGGGGAACTTCCAGCCCAACAACTGCCGTACCTACCCGTAAACATGGAATAACTTCTTTGATAGCCAGCGCAACTTTTTTGGCAAATTGCTGAAGCGATAGATATGTTTCATCATCCAGATCAAACAAGTAGTCCACTTCTTTTTTTGGTACTACCAAGGCATGTCCTTTTGAAACCGGGTTGATATCAAGAAATGCTAGGTTACTATCATCCTCAGCGACAATATAAGCTGGAATTTCCCTATTAATTATTTTTGTGAAAATACTGGCCATTATTTAAATGCCAATTTCAATAATTTCAAATTCAATTTCTCCTGCTGGAGCTTTAACAGTAGCTACTTCACCCTTTTTCTTTCCAAGTAAACCTTTTCCAATAGGAGATTTCACAGAAATTTTCCCAGTTTTAAGATCAGCTTCTTCTTCAGAAACAAGGGTATATTTCATGCTTGCCCCATTTTTCACATTTTTAATTTTCACAGTGGATAAAATGGAAACTTTAGAAGTATCTACCTGGTCTTCCCTGATAACACGAGCATTTCCTACTAGTGTCTCTAATTTGGATATTTTCAATTCAAGTAAACCCTGAGCGTCTTTTGCTGCATCGTATTCGGCATTTTCACTCAAGTCACCTTTATCTCGGGCTTCAGCTATTTGTTTAGCAATGTCTTTTCGCCCCTTGGTCTTTAACTCTCGCAGTTCATCCTTTAATCTCTGCAATCCATCTTCAGTATAATATGATACTTCACTCATAAAACTAAATTTAACATAAACAAAAAGAACGGCCTCTATTAAAAACCGTTTCAATATTTAATTTAATTATTTTCCTACCCTCTTAAAAAGAGAATTCCTATCGACACAATCCTTGAGAAAGTGGTGTGATCAATAGGAAACGTTTTACAAAGGTACCTTATTCTCTATTATTTCAAAAATTATCCTTTGTAAATTCACCGTGAGTTTGTACCATTGATCAGGCTGTAAAACCTTTCTATTTATATGCATTCAAGGGCATTATTGCTATTCGTATTTTTTCTTTATTTACAATTGACTGCCATCGCAGGAAAAGTCAAGCCCCATCACTATGCGGATAGTCTGGAGGTGAAATTGATATTGGTAGAAGATAACATTAAGGTTAATATTCTCAACGATCTGGCAGAGCACTACCTCAGAAATTTTCCCAATAAATCACTCGATCGATCCCAAAATGCATTGGATTTGGCTATTCAATTAAAAGACAAAAAAAATCAATCAAGAGCACTTAGAAATATTGGTGTTTCCTTGCAACACCTGGTGGCTAAGTACGACAGTGCTTTAATTTATTGCCTGGATGCATTAAAAATTAGTGAACCTAATGAACTTTATACCGAGACCATTTTAAATCATATTGCCATTGCCAATATTTACAGTGAAGTTGGCAATTATTCCAGGAGTATTGATTATTTGACAAGAGCGGAACTGGTCACCTCCACCATTACCGATTACCATGATGCGGTAGAAATTAAAATTTTAAAGTCTAAATCATTCTTAAATATTGAGCTGTATAATGAATCAATTGAGGAGCTAAAAGCCGGACTAAAATTATGTAAGCTTCACAGCATGGCGCTGGAGGAGGCATACGTGCGACTGGCCATGACAGAGCACTACCTGGCCATTGCCAATGAAAATCTGGCCTTTGAGCATATAAAGACTTCGATGAAAATAATGAATGAAGTGGGTGATGCAAGTGATATTGCTGATGCCTTACTTGTTTTTGCCAAATTTCACCAGCAGTTTAACCGCCCGCAAGAAGCCTTGACTGCCTTAAATAAAAACCTGGAACTACGCGAATACCTGGGCGACCTGAAAGGTAAGTCTGAATGCCTTTTTTATTTAGGATTAAACTATAATAAAATAGGTAATTATGAAAAGGCAATTAACTACCTCAATCAAAGCGAACGAATTGCCGAGCAGATCAACTTTAAACGAATTTTACGAAGGTGCTACAACCAGCTTTATTATGCTTATTCTAATCTAGGTAATTATGAAAAGACGGTAGAATTCAGGAATCTTTATGTATCAATAACTGAATTAATCTTTGCTGAAGAAAGTGAACGACAAATCGCAGAGCAGCAGGCGAAATTTGATATCGAGCAAAAGGACAAAGAGATTTTGATTCAAAAAGAAAGACTCGACCTTCGAAATTCACAAATTGAAAGGCAACGTCGCTTTAATATTGCCATTACAATCATTGCTATATTGTTGTTAGCACTTGGAGGCCTCCTTTTTTATAATTATCGAAATAAACAAAAAATCAACCTGCAACTCGAAAATCAGAACACCACCATAACCCATCAAAATGAAAAGCTCCAGGATCTTAACAATACGAAAGATAAATTTTTCTCCATCATTGGTCATGACTTGAAAGGACCTTTAAATTCTTTGACCTCATTTTTAAACTTATTAAAAAACCATACCTCCTCTCTTTCAGAAGTAGAAATTAAAAATCTCGCTAATGAATTAGATAAGTCCATTAAGAACCTGCATTCCCTGTTGGAAAACCTACTCACCTGGGCGAGATCTCAAACTGATAATATAGATCTTTCACCTGAGCAACTAAATGTTTATCAACTTATAGAAGAAAACATTGATCTTTTACAAAACCAGGCCAACAACAAAGACATTGATTTAAGGTATGAAGGGAACAAGAATGTAATGGCGATCGCTGATAAGAATTCTATCAGCACGGTCATTAGAAACCTGATGTCCAATGCTATAAAATTTACCCATCCGCATGGCACCATTCAGATTTCCACTGAGGAATGGAAAGATGCAGTAGAAGTTTCCATAAAAGACAATGGAGTAGGAATGCCCAAGGAAGTGCTGGACAAATTATTTACCATCGGATCAAAACATTCTACCCTTGGTACCAATAAAGAAAAAGGGACGGGGCTTGGGTTGATCCTATGCAAGGAGTTTGTAGAAAAGAACAATGGAAAAATCATGGTAGCCAGTACTCCGGGTGCGGGTTCGAAATTTTCGTTTAGTTTACCCAAAAATTGATTTTAACTGCTTTATTAATGAAATTACTGCATAAAGCAGCATATTAATGGAAAAAGAAAATACACAACCGGAGATTCATGAGGAAGTGGATGGAATAGAGCATAAAGACAACCCAGCCAAAAAAATCAAAAAGAAAAAAAATAAATTCCCTAAAGGTCAAAAAGGAGAAAAAAAAGATAAACTTCCTAAAAAGGTATATGAAAAAGAATTGAGCAAACTGCAGGTAGAATTGATCAAACTGCAGGAGTGGGTAAAGAAAGAAAATAAAAAGATTGTCGTCATATTTGAAGGAAGGGATGCTGCTGGAAAAGGTGGGGCCATAAAACGCATTTCGGAAAAACTCAACCCCAGGGTATGTAGAATTGTCGCTCTGGGTGTTCCCACTGAAAAAGAAAAAACACAATGGTATTTTCAACGCTATGTCCCTCATCTTCCCGCAGGAGGAGAAATAGTTCTTTTTGATCGAAGCTGGTATAATCGTGCAGGTGTAGAAAAGGTAATGGGATTTTGTAGTGAAGATGAATACCAGGAGTTTCTTCGTGCGGCACCGGAATTTGAAAAAATGCTCGTCAATTCAGAAACCATATTGCTGAAATACTGGTTTTCCATTTCTGATGATGAGCAGGAAAAAAGATTTAAAGAACGCATCAAAAATCCACTTAAGCGATGGAAGTTTAGCAAAATGGATCTACAATCTCGCGAAAAGTGGGTGGAATATTCTAAAGCGAAAGACGTGATGTTTCATTATACAGACACCCGACAGTGCCCTTGGTTTGTGGTAGATGCTGATGACAAAAAGCGAGCCCGCCTTAATTGTATTGCACATTTTCTGAGTAAAATTCCCTATGAATATGAAGAGGAGGAAATGATTGAACTACCTCAGCTTAAAACTGATGATTCTTATAAACGACCACCAGTAAATGAACAAAACTGGGTGCCAGAGTTTTATTAATTCTCTGGCGATAATTCTTTTTTAAAATCGTATTTAGGCTTTTCTGAATCTTTGGTAATTGCGCCCATAATATTTTGTTGAGCAATTTTCGCTTTCCAATATGAATAACCTCCTTTTAATACATAAACATTCTTATATCCAAGTTGAGTGAGCAATACCCATACTTCTGCTGATTTAGCTTCATTTTCAGTATAGATGATGGTTCTTTTTTTAGAATCAAGGTAGTCGATGCTTAGATCATCCAGAATTCTTTGAAAAGGGATATTTATTGCCCCTTCAATATGATTTAAAATAAATTGATCAGGTGACCGTAAATCTATAATAAGCAACTCATTTGGTTCAGAAAGGGTCTCTTTTTCTAATTTATCCGGTTCATAAAAATGCTTTCCTTTAGATATCAATTGATGCACCTCTTCTGCACTTACTTTTATTTTACTTTTACTTTTAAATGAAAGCCCAATAAGGCTCAAGGAGATAAGGACCACCAAAATCCCCAATCCAATAATATATTCTCTTCCTTTCATGACGTTCTATTTATTAACTACATCCACCTTGAACCATTTTCTTTTTCCGCTTAGGAATTGGCTTCAAATTAATTTTAGTATCCGCAGACTGGGTAGTTTTTCCACCTTTGAAAAATTGTTGAGCGGCCAGTCTTCTTTGGTACTGTTTTAAAGATTGTTCATCTTCCGTTTTTGATGGCGCCTGGGTATTAATCACTACATCAAACCATTCATTTAGCCCACCCTGAAGTATAAAATTGTTCTTAAATCCCTTCTGCCTGGTAAGCACTAATGTCTGGCTAGCCAGCGTACTTCCGTTGGAATAGAAAATATTTTTACGAAGGTCCTGATCTATATAGGCAATCCAATTTCCAGAAAATAAGCTATCAAAAGGAATATTAATGGCACCGGGAAGGCTGAATTTTTCAAACTCTTCCGGTGACCGAATGTCTATTAACATGAATTCAGGATCGTTATTTATAATTATTTCGGTAAGCTCATCACTAGAAATTTTATAAGTACCAAGGTTAATTTCCTGCAATAATTCTTCTGCATCCAATTGAAGGGAAGAATTGCTTTTCTGAGGTAGAATGGCCGCAATAGCTGATAATGAAATCAGCACGATGGTTAAAACAGTTCTTGTTCTCATTGTCCTTAAATTATATTTCTTTCATAATATCATCTCTACTAAATTTCTTTTCAGCTTTTTCACCCAGCCAAAACATCAACATAGCTATCACTACTACCACTAAGGCAATTATGCCATCTTGAACATTTAATGCAGTTGATAACTTCAAAGACCCTTCGAAACCATTATTATAAAATTCTTCCCACCATGAATATGTTTCTCCAAAAAAGAATATCCCCAGTAAGCTACCACCGATAAAAACCATTGCATCTATTTTCCCTATTGCTGCGGCACATACTGAAGTGCCAGGGCAAAAACCTCCTATGATAAAACCGGCTCCCATAATCACTCCACCTACAATCGCTGATTGAATATAATATTGGTTGACATAGACAATGCTCATGTCGATCATTTCCAAATAATTTAGAAACAGCAAACCTAACATGGCGGTAATGGCCGCGGTGAAAAATACCTTGAGTACTGTGATGTCATATCCATAAAACATCCCTGCAAGCGTTCTGCTGCTGGAAAACCCTGCTTGCTCCAATGCAAAACCAAAACCTAATCCTATTAAGAATGCGATGAATAAGTTTAACTCATTTGAAATGCCATGTACTGGAATTATTGGTCCCATATCTATATCATTAAATCCAATTTTTTCTAAAGAAATATGCCAATGCAAAGGCCGTCCCGAAAATGGCCATCATAGTTACAAACCCTGCAACTGATATTACCGCCATTCCGCTCAAGGCCGCACCACTGGTGCAACCTCTGCCCAATTGCGATCCAAATCCGAAAAATGCACCTCCTATTAAGGCAAATATTAACCTCCTTCTGGTCGTAATTTTTGGTGATTTTTCTACTTTCCAGGATAACCTACCTGAAATGGCACCAGAAATAAAACCACCTATAAGAACTCCAAATACCTCTAAGACTAACCATGTTTTAAGAGGGCTATGTTCAGGTGTAACATATTTTGAATAAAAACCAGACGCTTCTACATGCTCATTAGCTATATTTTCCACTCCTGATACTACCACGCTTTTCATTGCTCCACTTGCACCTAGTCCTCGACCTGTCAAATAAAAAGACGCTAAAAGAACCACACCCAGCAGTACTCCTGCTAAATATGGATTCATATATTTTCGCTTTTTCATTATATCGTATTTTGAATTATTCAATTTTATTTTTGGGAGAAAAGTCCGGCAAATCCATCTGATATGCCGGGCTCTTTTCTCCAACATCAATCATACAACCAAGGAGTACAACCCCTGCAAAATTCTCAAACACTCATTCCTGTAATTTTTTTCTTTTCAAACATCGCCTTTTTCATGACCCTTCTCTAAGGTTTAATATCTATTATCTCATGTCTTCTAATACAAATACCTGCTTGCCTGACCAGCATACGTGATGATAAACCGCAACATGATATTACCAAATAAGATCATCACTGCGGGTAAGTAGGCTGGTATGTGATGCCCCTTTAATTCCAGCCATTCTAAAAATGCTGGAATGACCATCCCCAGTATTACCACAAAAATCCAAAATGGTAGTGTATAAGGCCCGCCAAGAAACATTTCAGCTGCCTCAATTTGTACTTGAGTACTTGCCATAAATCCCATAAACAGGTGGATTACGAAAAATAATTCTAAGGCTATCAACACCAAATCCAGCTTGCTAAACAATCGTCTTTCTAATGAATTTCGGCTCATCATCATAATCAATGCCGCCCCAGCCGATAATCCGGAAGTGAGAAATAATGGACCAAGTATGGAGGTATTCCAAAGTGGTCTTGAGTTAAATGCGCTCAATAATATACCAGTGTAAATGCCAAGTATGACACTGAAGAACACTAATAGCCATGCCATTTCTTTTCTCTTTGATTGGAAAAAAGAAATGATGTTTTTTACCCAACTAAACTTCCAATCCCAATTGGGTAAAATATCCTGAATATAAGTGGCACTCCAAATAACCGACAATGGGGTTACTACCATCAAAGTCCATGCGCCCCAAGACATAGGAGACTGAAAATTAATATTTGTGTAAAGCTGCCAGAAATAGGCTTTGTGATGTAGGTCTAAAAATAGCGCTCCGAGTCCGAGGATCAGAAATATTGGTGTAAAAATGGGGGCCCATTTCACGGCAGCCTTATATTCATTTTCTTTCCCTTGTAGATAAAATAACCCGGCAAAAAACAACACTCCTGCTGCCAGTCCTCCAAGAAATAAATATAATGGGATCTCCCAACCCCAGATATGTAAGGTAGGATCAACTGCCTCATTTAATCTGCCACTAATAATTAGTTCTTCTTTCATGGTATCGTTTTTATCAAATGAGAAAATAGAGTTGCGGTTTTGTTCCTGCTTCTGGAATTAAAGTCATGTACTTTCTTCTTTTAATTACCTTGGAAACATCACTTTCCGGATCATCCAAATCGCCAAAATATAAGCACTTGGTAGGGCACACGGCTACGCAGGCAGGTTTTTGACCTTTTTGTACCCGATGAATACAGAATGTACATTTATCTACATATCCATCTGGATGTGGATACCTGGCATCATAAGGACAGGAAGCAATACAGGCTCCGCACCCGATACACTCCTCATGCGTTACTAGCACTATGCCGCCATCGCTGTAATGACTTGCACCGGTTGGACAACACCTCACACAAGGTGAATTAGCACAATGATTACATCGTTCGGATCTAATCTCTAATTCCAATTGTGGATATGTACCTTCTACTACCTCTACTATCCAATCCCTGCAATATCCTATAGGTACATTATTTTCTGTTTGACAGGCAACTACACAGTCACTACACCCGACACACTTTTTTGTATCTACTGCCATCGCGTATCTCATGATGCTACCTCCTCTCTATGTGGGTCTTCCACATGGAATGTGACAAAATTGCTTCGCATGCCTGTTCCACCCATCACAGGGTCAAGCTTGACATTGGTGATTAATTCGGTATCACTGGCCCCCTTTCCAAATGCACGTGTCATTCTTTTTTCTGCGTGCCCAAAGCCATGCACCATGTAAACCGAATCAAAACGTATTCTCTCTGTCACCCGAACTTTAATAGGAAAAGTAGAAAGCTTTCCATCCTGGTTTTCTAACCATACTTTTTGTCCAGGTTTCAAACTCCATTCTTTTGCAACAGCAGGATTTACCCAAAGCACATTTTCATCCATCAGATCTGTTAGATTAGGATTATTGGCCGTTCTGCTAAAGGTATGGGCAGGGGTCCGGCCATAATTCAATCGATAATATCCCGGATTCGGTTCTTCATGTTTAGTATAAACCGGCATTGGGTCAAAACCTTCGGCAGCTAAATCTGTAGAATACAATTCTATCTTTCCGGTGTTGGTATTAAACTCAATATCCTGATCATCATAGAAATACAGATCATCATATTCCCTCGGGAATTTTTTCACCCCTACTTTCTTCATTTCAGCCAATGAGCTCCCTACTTTTTTCAACTGCCAATCCAATAATTCTTCCATATCTTTCCATTGAAAATATTCGTCCAAATCAAGTCTGGTGGCAAGCTGCTTTACCATCCACCATGATGGTTTACTATTATATTTTGGTTTGGCTGCTGGCATTCTCAAAGCAATATTCGGCTCTCGGTTTTGATCCGTTCGGCAATAATCATATCGCTCCAGATACGTGCATTCCGGCAATACCACGTCTGCATATCCGGTTATTTCCATTGGCATGGTATCAACAGCTACCATAAATTCCAGGTTTTGGATCGCCTCGAGAGTTTTCTTTTGATCAGGAAGGGTGAAAATCAGGTTAGTACCGTTGACTATCCATGCTTTAATATTACAATCACGATCAGGTGAAGGAATGGTAGAATCACAAAGATCATTTGACACCACCTCCAAAGCGAGGTTATATTTATTAGGATGCGCATCTCGCCATGTTCTTTTTGGGGTAGGAAATGGTGGATGCGGATAGCTCGGCAAAGTCTTTTTCTCAGGGGTATAAAAACCTCCTCTTCTTCCCCATGAACCTAATAAGGCATTTAAAATAGCAACTGCTCTTAATCGCTGGGTATCATCTCCATACCAGGTAACATGCCTTCCCGGATGAACGATTACTGATGGAGAAGCATTAGCCATCTCCCTCGCAGTTTCATAAATTATGTCTGGTTGAATAGTAGTAATTCCATACGCCCATTCTGGTGTGAATGACTTAACATGTTCTTTTAACTCATCAAATCCATAGCAATATTTCTCTACATATTTTTTATCATACCATTCTACATTGATAATTACATGTATCCAGGCTAATAGCAAAGCAATATCAGTAGATGGTTTAATGGGAAGCCAGTGTTTTGATTTACTGGCTGCGGTAGAGTATCGAGGGTCAACGGTGATGATTGTAGCTCCACGATCTATGGCATCAGACATTTCCTGCACTTGCCCATTGTGCATGTTTTCTCCCAAATGTGATCCTATTAACACCAGACATCTGGTATCTCTGATATCTGTACGCTCTGGTGAGGCGATAATTTCACCATAAGTGGTTAGGAAGGCTGTTTCTCTAGGCCCCCTGCATTGTGCAAAAGATGGAGCAGTAATATTAGGAGAGCCAAATGCTTTTAATAGATGACCAAAGTATTTACCTCCGGAGCCATGATTAAAAAGAGCAACACATTCGGGACCATGTTCTGCTGCAACTTTTTTCATCTTTTCAGCAATGTATTCTAAAGCTTCATCCCATGTGGCTTCTCTAAATGTTTGATTACCTCTTTCACCTTCCCTGATAAGAGGTGTTTTAAGGCGATCTTCATCATAATACATTCCTACACCACCCGTTCCTCTGGGACAAAGTCGGCCATTACAATGCGGGTCAATTTCGTTTCCAACTATTTTCTGAATATTACCTTCTTCATTCTTATACACCCAACCGGCGCATTTCCAGAAACAAATCTCACAGTATGTTGGAGTGCGAGTCATTCCCGGCAAGACAGGAGCATCTTCAAAAAGACTAGCCTTTGCCCAACTAAACAAACCACCTGATGCTGCAAGACCACCTGCTCCTAATGTTGCTATCTTGATAAATTCTCTCCTGTTAGCCTTCATTATATGATAATTTTTAAATATGTGTATGTGTTCATATTTTAAATAAAATAAATTCGGAATCAATACCGATTCCGACACACTAACAATTTAATTATGAATTTAGATTTGATATAGAAACAAAAAAATGACCTTCATCAGGAAAGGAGTAATCTTTATGAGATTAGACAATCAATAACTATTTTAGTTTAGATAAGTTATAAGCACTATGAGAAAATTATTATTACTGCTTTTATTGTTTCCATACCAATTTGCATTCGCTCAAAAAACAGTGGAGCAAGGTGTAATTTATAGCCCTGGTGAAAAGGTATATGGCCCTATAGTTGGTGTTGAATCTCAAATTCCGGATAAATGGATGGGTATTTCACCACAAGGTTCCGAATCATTTTTATTAATTCCTTCCGATAATTCTAATGCTGAAATCATCGTGTTGATTGTAAAAGACTCCTTGGAAGCAATAAAAAAGAGATGGAGCGTGAAATCAGAATATGCAAATGGTATTTACCTGGAAGCAGAAGAACAACCTTATGATAGAAATGGCTGGCTTGCTACTGAAATAAAAATTACGGGAAGGACTGCTTCTCCCAAAGGATATGTAGAAGCAAAATGTGGAGATTGGGGGTATTGTGCCATTAATTTATTAGTCTCTGACGAAAGGTCTTTTGAAAAGCAAAAAAATGCCTTGCAGAAATTTAGCGATGCTTGTGTTTTTTCAGAACCTACTCTCTCCTCGTCATTTGATGATTTTAATTGGCAATCATACTTACAAAATAAAACTATTATCCGATGGTCAAATGACCCCAATTATAAAACGAGCAACCAGGTACATCTTTGCCAAAGCGGATATTTTA
>JBNLGO010000021.1:0-32256 GCA_050306095.1 Cyclobacteriaceae bacterium | reverse complement strand
AGGAGCTCCGATCTATGTGAAGGGAAAAGATAAATATGAAATTGTAGATCATAAGATAGAATATGAATATGATCCCGCTCGATCTACCATACTTCCTCGTGCTTATAGTCCTGATGGAAACCATATAAAAAATTACCGAAGCTGGATGGGCATTGGTCCGGATGAAACCCCCAATTTTGTGGATAACCTGAAGTTTATGTTTCAGTATCAGCTAGGCCATATGTATTTCAGGTATTTCATGTGGAACTTTGCCGGCAGAGAAAGTGACTATGAAGGATCTGATTGGTTATCTCCTGTTGCAGGAGCAGAAGAATTGCCCGAATTATTAGAAAATAATAAAGGAAGGAATAATTACTACATGCTTCCTTTCCTACTGGGGTTTGTTGGATTGTTTTTCCATCTAAAAAGAGATCAAAAGAGTTTTGGTGTGGTGGCACTTATGTTTTTCTTAACAGGGGCTGCACTTGTATTATATCTCAATTCGCCACCAGTGGAGCCTCGTGAGCGTGATTATATCTATGTAGGCTCGTTCTATGTATTTGCCATTTGGATAGGCTTTGGCATGATGGCCATTGCTAACTTTCTAAATGATAAAATGAAAAACCTAAATTCTGCGGCAGGTATTTCCTTTGCTGTTTGCATGACTGTTCCATTAATCATGGCTGTAGAAAATTGGGATGACCACGATCGGTCAAACAGATATTTTTCTGTTGATTCGGCTAAAAACTATTTGAATTCCTGTGCACCGAATGCCATCCTCTTTACGGGAGGAGATAATGATACGTTCCCACTTTGGTATGCGCAAGAGGTAGAAGGTGTGAGAACAGACGTGCGTGTAATTGTATTGAGCTATTTCAATACAGACTGGTACATAGAGCAAATGGAAAGACAAGCCTATGAGTCAGATCCGTTGCCATTCTCTTTGTCAAAAGAGCATTACTACCAGGGAGGGCCAAATGATATTCTGCCTTTTGTAGAAAATCCACGCATTAAAGGGTCAATGATCAACCTGAAACAATATTTGAATTTAGTAAAAGAAGATCATCAGGCTATAAAAGTAAAATCTCGATTTGGGGAGTACAATAGTATTCCTTCTAAGGAGCTGTTTATGAACATTGATACGGCTAAAGTGAAGAAAATGGGTTTCATTCCTGAAGACAAGATGCAATATTTGACAGATCGTATGGTATTTTCTATGAAGCGAAGCAGCATGGAGAAAAACACCTTGATGTTGCTGGATATCATTGCCAACAACAATTGGGAGCGACCTATTTACTTTAACCATACTTCTTTAAATGGCATTGGCATTAATTTAAATCAATATGTGATTCAGGAAGGAAATTGCTTCCGATTGATGCCTATTCAAAAGCCGGATGTACGAGCAGAATTTATCAATGAAGATGTCATGTATGAAAACGTGATGGAGAAATTTGAATTCCGTGAAATGAATAATCCGGATGTTTATTATAATGAATACTATCGAAATTTTGCTTTAAATCACCGGTCCACTTTTAACAGTTTAGCGGTTGGTTTGATCAATGGTGGTGATAGGGAAAAGGCTCGGGAGGTTATATTAAAAGGATTGGAAGTTCTTCCTGATAATTCGATACCTTATGATTATACCAATGCACAATCAGTAGGAGTATTGTTTGAATTAGGTGAAAAAGAAAAAGCACTAGAATTAGCGGAAATTTTGGGAAGACGATCTGATGAGTTTTTGAATTATATAGAAAGGTACGACAAGGTATTTAAAGACGAACAACAA
Source organism: Cyclobacteriaceae bacterium (assembly GCA_050306095.1). Lineage (GTDB taxonomy): Bacteria > Bacteroidota > Bacteroidia > Cytophagales > Cyclobacteriaceae > CAJXNP01. Next base: position 30,491 of record JBNLGO010000021.1, on the reverse strand, counting down.
AAACATGTGGTTATTCTGAATGATCTGGCCCGTACGTTAAAACAATATGGAGAAGATGATCTCGCAGTCAAGTACAGCGAGATGTTTAAATTCCATTATCAGAATATGTAAGATAATACTGAACTTAATATATAAACCCCGAAGGAATCCCTTCGGGGTTTTTTATTTTTATGATTCAAAGGTTAATAATTTCATTATGAACAAACTGCTATTAATAACTTCAATTCTTCTATTCTCTATTCTTTATAAGGCAAATGGTCAGGACGTAGGATTGTCATTCTCTTATTTCTTTCCTAAAAACGGAGACTTTTCCGTACCCGTCACCCCACTTTCATTTCGAGGGCTAGGGGTTGATTTTACCTCCTTTTCAGGAATTGAAACAGGAATTTCGTTGTATCGCATGTCAGGCATGAATATGAAGGATATACCTTTTGAGTCCGACAAAGCACTTGTAGGGCCTTTCTTTTCTGTATTTGTTCCATTAGAGTTAGTGCTATTTGCTGAAGGTAAGAGGAGCATCTTTAAATTGAAAGGTGGAGGGTTTGCGTTTTATAATTTTGATACCAGACTGAATGAAGGAAATATTGATCGAGCATTGCGAGATAATTTGGGTTGGATGGTATTGAATTCTGATTTTAATGTAGATAATAATATCGGTCTTGGATATCTCTTTGGTGGGGAGATTGTTTATTATGTCAATAAAAAAATGGGCCTGAATGTAGAGGTGCAGTATTTGGTAGGAGAATCTAAACTGAATATGAGAGGATCCTATTCTGGATTACCTTCAGAAAATAGTAGCTATCAAGTGGAGGAGGTAGCATTTCCTGATTCGAAACTTGATTTTACAGGTTTTGAAATTTCACTTGGAGCCATCTTTACTCCTTAACCCGAAAAATTCTGTGAATTTTTTGCCCCCAGGGCCGACGATATGCAAAATCATTATTATAAGACAGTTATGTTTTATTGGCCATGTTGACTACCATTTCATCATTCCCCAAATTTGAGGAACGAAGATTTTGCATCTGTCGGGATTAACCCTGATATAACGGATTGAAAACTAAAATTTTTTAAACTGTTATCGTCATTATTCACAGCTTTGTTGTGAATAATCCGTGTTAATTTGACTGGCTACAATTTCGATTCCTTCTTCAAATGAATGGGGAGAAAAGTTTAATTCGTTGATTGCCTTGTCAATAATAAAACCAGTTTTTGGAGGTCTTTTTGCGGGTTGACTAAAAGTGCTGGCATCTACTTCCTTGATAAGTGATAAGTCAAGGTTGAAATAATTGGCAGTTTTTATGGCCATTTCATAAGGTGTTAATAAATCTTTTCCAGAAATGTTAAAAACGCCGGAATGTTTTTCACTAGCAATTAATTTGCACCCCATTGCCAAATCTTCTGCGAGGGTTGGTGTTCTCCATTGATCATTCACAACCCTTATTTGCTTCCCATTTTCCAAATTATTTTTGACCCACAATATGATGTTGGTCCTACTCATATCTTGGGCTATACCATAAACTAATACAGTCCTGGCAATTGCCCATTTGATGTTGCTGGCCTGGATGATTTTTTCAGCTTCCAGCTTACTTTCGCCATAATAGCTAATTGGGCTAGGAATATCCTCTTCCCGGTATGGACCATTTTTTCCATCAAAAATAAAATCAGTAGAAAGATGGAGTAAAAATGCATTGTGATTTTCACAGGCTTGCACGATGTTTTTTACGGCTGTAACATTTAACTCCCAGCAAAGGTCTTTATTTTGCTCACATTCATCAACTTGCGTCATGGCAGCCGTGTGTATTACTGCATCTGGCCTATATTGATTTAATATGGCATCTATTTGTTTTGGATTGGTAATATCCATGCTCTCATAGATGACTTGTGAGCTTAATCCTTTAATGCGATTAGCTCCTCTGCTGGTTGCAATGGTAATGATGGAGGAGTCTTTTTCAAGAAGTGTGGTTAGCTTCTGCCCTAATAATCCATTTGATCCGGTAATCAGAATTTTCATTCTATATGAGATTAATAGGGAAGCTTACCATATAGTTTATTCCAGGTAGCCTTATCCATCTCTTCGTAGGTGATAGTCATGTAAGTCGGCTGACTAGGTTTGCCTGTAGAGTCCATCTTTATGCTGGCTATTTTATCTACTACATCCATTCCTTCAACCACCCTACCGAATACTGTATATCCTTTATCTAAATGAGGTGAACCTCCTAGTGTAGTATATACCTCAACTCTCCAATCTTCCATAGGTTGAGAAAAACTAGTGTCGAATCGTTTTTCCATGATTGGAACCAGGGAAACCATTCTTTTAGTAAAACCTGCATTTCCCTGCGTTTTGTAAATAGAATCCAATTCAACTAAGATATTTTCGTAACCAGGTACTTCTGCCAAATTCTTTAGGTAGAAATTCACCTTTTCCATATTAAGGGTTAACTCTTCTTTGGTAAATACATTTCCCTGAACAATATAAAATTGTGATCCATTGGAAGCCTTTTCCGGATTTACCTGGTCAGCCATTCTTGCTGCTGCAAGTGCCCCGCGATGGTGAATTAGGGTATCCACGAATTCGGCTGGGATAGTGTAGTTAATTCGACCCTGATGCCCCGACTTTGCATTAATATCACCGCCCTGAATCATAAATCTTTCAATAATTCGATGAAAATTGGTGCTATCATATTGACCAGTAGTGGCTAGTTTAATGAAATTCTCTTTGTGCTCTGGTGTTTGATCATAAAGGATCAGTTTAATGTTTCCTAATGAAGTATTAATGGTAAACAAATAATCTGTGTCTTGAGAATTGCAAGATCCGAGTGTCAACAAAATAATAAATACAAAAAATATTTTTTTCATGGGTATTGTGTCTTAATTTTTCAACAGTTGGATAGGCCAGAGCGGATATCATCTAAACTTTCTTTACCTCCATTTGATAAGATAGCTTTCGCTAAATCATGCCCTTCGGATTCTGCATTTTCCGGAATAAAAGTAATTTTTTTTCTAACTACCTGGCTACCATCCAGGCTAAATATACCTGCATCTAGTTGAATTTTATCACCAGCATAAGATGCCAAAGCAAACGCCGGAATGCTGCATCCTCCTTCCAATTCTTTTAAATAAGCACGTTCGGAGAGGAGAAGTTTTTCTGTTGCTGGATGGTTTAAAGCTTCTTTAATCTTTTGAGCTAAGTCTGCATCTAAACTATCAGCTACTTCAATGGCTAAAGAACCCTGGCCTACGGCTGGAGTAAACTGATCTATTGGCAGTTCCTGAACGATCATGGAAGTGTAACCCATTCTTGCCACTCCGGCATAAGCTAGAAGCAGTGCGTCGCATTGTCCTTCTTCCATTTTTTTAATTCTGGTTTGGAGGTTTCCTCGCACTTCCCTGGTAGTGATATTTCCATGAAAATGCCGGAGCATAGCAATTCTCCTGGTAGAGGAGGTGCCAAGTATTAAATCAGGATCACCCAGTGAAATTTCTTTTTTATTACTGATGATTACATCATTTACTTTTTCACGTTCGGTAAAGGCAATGATGGACAAGTTATCCGGAAGATTTGAAGGAAGGTCTTTTGCGCTATGAACAGCTATGTGTATCTCCCCACTAAACAGTTGGTCTTCCAGCTCTTCTGTAAATACTCCCTTGCTACCGATTTTTGAAATTGAAACGTCAAGTACTTTATCGCCCTTGGTTTCAATGATTTTAATCTCAGGAATTAATCCATTCTTCTTAAGCTCTTCTGCAACGAATTCTGCTTGCCATAATGCGAGCTTGCTACCCCTGGTACCGATTATTACTTTGCTCATTTATCTTTTAATGATAGAGTTGATTTTAATAGATGTGTCCATGAATGCGATTTTAGGATTAATGTTTCGCTCCAGATGATATAAAAAAGTATTTAATACCTGGTATATTCCTTCCACTTTGTCATGGCTTTTCAGGGCTTTTATCCCAAAGTTTTTGACAAACTCGCTTTCTCCTTCATTCACCACTTTTTGAAGAGGTTCTACATCGTATTGGGCAATGAGTGATTCTCTCAGCATATTAATGCCGTAAATAATCAAACTTTTTTGGGCCACTTTATTCATAGACGAAAATTGATCCGTCCATTTTATCAATACATTGTATTCTTTTTTAAAGCATACTCGCATCCAATCCCGAAAGAGTGAATGGGTATCTTCTTCGATTTCATTTAAGAGTCTATAAGCCATGTTCAAATTGCCTGATGCTACCGAAGCAATTTGATGTGCTTTGTTAGTTTCTGTCCCTGAAAACTGTAAATGATCTACAATTTCTTCATTAGAAAAAGGTCGGATGTTAAATACTTGTGTTCGGGATAAAATTGTACCGAGCAATTTTTCATGGTCATTACTGACAAGAATAAAGATGGTATTTTCAGGTGGTTCTTCCAGAATTTTCAAAATACCATTGGCGGCAGAAGGGTGAAGGTATTCTGCCATCCAAATAATCATTATTTTATACTTGCCTTCAAAAGATTTGAGACTAAGGCTTTTAATGATTTCCCGGCTTTCCTGTTTGGAGATGTTAAGTTGTTTGTTTTCCCCACCAAAATAATTACTCCAATCCTCCTCATTTCCGTAGGGATTATCTGTTAAGAATTTTCGCCATTCCGGAAGAAAACTTTGTGATATCCCTTCTTTTTTCTCAATTGGACTTACCGGAAAGACAAAGTGAATATCAGGATGTATAAACTTTTCAGATTTTGAGCAAGAAGGGCAGGTGCCACATGCGTCATTTTCACTTGGGTTTTCACAATTGATATAGGTAGAAAAAGCTAAAGCCATGCTTAAATTAGCAGACCCTGATTTGCCCAAAAAAAGTTGTGCGTGGGCAACATGGTCATTTTTGACAGAAGCAATTAGTTTGCTTTTCGTCTCTTCTAGTCCGGGTATGTTGGCGAATTTCATTTATTTTCCCAAAATCTATGTTTAGCAGAAACGGTGTAAATATGTTCCAGTATTTCCTTTTCATCAGAATTTAATTCCAAATTCCTTCGTTGCATTACCGTTTCTGTCATTTCTTTAAACTTATCAAACCGAAAAGTGGAATATCCTTTGGAGCCTCCCCAGGCAAATGAAGGTATATAATTGCGAGGAAAGCCTTCCCCAAAAACATTAGCACCTACTCCTACTACGGTGCCTGTATTAAACATGGTATTGATACCACATTTAGCATGATCCCCCATAATCAATCCACAAAACTGCAATCCGGTGTCCTGGAATCGTTCCGTGGTATAATCCCAAAGTTTAACTTTGGCGTAATTGTTTTTCAGATTTGAGGTGTTGGTATCTGCTCCGATGTTACACCATTCGCCAATCACCGAATTTCCAAGAAATCCATCATGCGATTTATTGCTATACCCCTGGATCACCGAGTTGCTTATTTCTCCTCCCACTTTACAGTAAGGGCCTATGGTATTATCTCCAATTAGTTTAGCCCCCATATTTACCACAGAGTTTTCGCACAAGGCAAAAGGACCCCTGATCATTGCCCCCTCTTTTACTTCAGAATTTTTACCTAAATAAATAGGTCCATCTTCTGCATTTAAAATTGCTGCTTTAACTTTTGCTCCTTCCTCAATGTATATTCCATTCGGATTGTAAACTTTTGTATAGTGATCCTCAATTTTATTGCTAGTAGTGGTGAGCAGATTGATATCGCTTCTAATTTGATCTCCATTATTTTTAAATATGTCCCAGGGATGATCAATAGATAGGATGTCACTTTCAAAACTTTTAAGATTTAGTTCTCTGACTTTAGAATCAAGAGAATCGTAAGTGATGTTTTTAGTGGTTTTAAAGCTGACAAGCGTATCACCATTATATAAAGATGATTCTGGCTCTAAAGTACTTATAGCTTCCCGAAGTTCTTTTGAAGGGCATATAGAACCATTGATATATATGTTATCTTCATCTGAAAGTGCTGGGAACTTAGCAGAAAGATAGGGCTCAGTCAACCAGGATATTTTAGTATTTAAAACCCTGGACCATTTTTCAGAAATGGTAAAGATACCTATTCGTATTTCAGAAATAGGTCTGGTGAAAGTAATGGGTAAAAGTTGAGCTCTTGCTTGAGGTTGGTCAAAAAGAATAGTTGCCATGTTGCAAAAATAAAAAAGTCTCCATCTTTCATGTTTCAGATGGAGACTTTTTTACAATGCAATTGCAATATTATTTTTTGTAACGTTTGTTAAATTTCTCAACACGACCAGCAGTATCCACAAATATTTTCTTACCTGTGTAAAACGGGTGAGATGCAGAACTTACTTCTATCTTGATCATTGGATATTCTTTCCCATCTTCCCACTTAATCTTCTCTTCAGAGTTCATGGTAGATTTTGTGAGAAATTTATAATCACTCTGAGTATCATAAAATACTACTTCTCTGTATTCTGGATGAATGTCCTTTTTCATTGTATTAATTGTTTAAAATCTTGCCCTTAAAAAAAGGACTGCAAATGTATTAATAAAAAAAATTATAAACAACTGATTACCTTTACTCTTCTTACAATATTAATAAAAGAAGAAATAATTTAATTATTTGTAGATTAACATTTGCACTTTAAACAGAAAAAATTTACCTTTGTAAAGGTGAAGTTAGATATTATGAGACATCTGAAACACGTACTTCTATCATTTTTAATTGTCTATCAGGCATTTGCAGCGGAGGATCCAAGAGAGCTATTTAAATTTGCAAAATTTAAGTTTGACAAATCAGAATATACAGAAGCATTAGAATATTTAAATAAAACAATCGAATTAGATCCTAATTACTCAAATGCTTATTTACTTCGCTCGGAAGTTTACTATAATCTAAACCAATTTGAGCTGGTAATAGAAAATGTAAATAAGGCCATATCAATCGACACCGCATATAATTCATTTCTTAATAAATACATCATACTTAAAGGAAAAGCCTATATCCAGCTGGATAAGTATCAAGATGCAGAAAGGGTTTACAACCAGTTGATCGCTGATGACAACTACAATGATGAAGCATATTACGAATTAGCAAACTTACAATTCCTTAATAAAGAACCCGTTGATGCAATTGTATCTGTTACAAAGTCTATTAAAATTGAACCTAAAAAGGGACAGTATTATGCTGCCAGGGCATATTTTACTCAAAACGCCTATACCATTTTTCCAGGAGATAAAAACTATCGCAAAATTAATGAAGATTATAATCTTGCTATTTACTTTGAGCCTGATAATTACGAACTCTATAAAATGAGAAGTGAGTTTAAGCGTAAAATGGGTCAGGAAGTGGAAGCATTGACAGATTATAATAAAATGATTGAAATCTCTCCTGATCAAAATTATGCTTATACGGAGCGTGGTGTTCTAAAAATGCAAAAGGAAAATTATACCGGTGCTATTTCGGATTTTAACTCTTCCATGGAAATAGATCCAAATAATGCTACCAACTTTAAATACAGAGGTCTTTGCTATCATAATATGAGGAAATACTATGATGCTTATAAAGATTTCAGCCAGTATATTGAACAATTGAATGGATCTTCTCAAAAAGAGGAAGAGTCAGTTAAAAATCAAATTGCACAAACTTACCTTATGAGAGGTCACGCACTTTATGCAATGGGAAAAGGAAGTGAAGCTTGTGTGGATTTCTTAAAGGCATTAGACCTTGGCGAGCGGAAAGGCCTCAATTATTTCCGTAAATACTGCCGATATTAATACTTTATTCTTTTGGTATTGAAAGTAATTCTATCTTTGGGTTTTTAACCAGGATGAATTATGAATAAGTATATCCTCATTGGCATTCTTCTATTATCAATTACAAAAGCAAGTGCACAATCAGCAAATGCTCCTCTAAATCAGGATTATTATCATCTTATTGATCGGTATGAAATTCTGAGTGGAAAATTCTCATCTGAATTATTTACCTCCAGCAAACCTTATCAGCGAAAAGCTATTGCGGCATTTACTGATGAACTTCTTTCAGATAGTACCCGATGGTTGTATATAGATCGGTTTAATTTAGTTTATCTGGCTAATGATAACTGGGAATATAGTAACTCCGATCAAAATGAGAGTAACAAAAGATTGTTTAAGGTATTTTATCGAAAGAAATCAGACCTCTTTAATGTAGAAGAGAAGGATTTTGATTTACATGTCAACCCTGTGATTTATTTCAGTGGTGGTAAGGAAAATGCTTCTGATGTCATTACTTATCGCAATACGCGAGGTGTAGATGTGAGGGGAAATATATCTAATAGACTTGGCTTTTATACATTTATGGCAACGACGCAAACTGCTGAGCCATTATATATCAGAAATTGGGTAAAAAGAAAGGGTGTAATTCCTTATGAAGGTTTCTGGAAGGGATTTCATAAGGATGGCTATGATTATTTTACGGCCAGAGGCTATGTATCTTTTGATCTGGTTAAAAATTATGTGAATGCACAGTTTGGGTATGACAAGAATAACCTTGGGAATGGACATCGTAGTTTCTTTTTGTCTGATTTCAGCAATAGTTATACATTCTTAAAATTGAATACCAAGGTTTGGAAAATCAACTATACCAATATTTTTGCGCAGGGAGTCGCTGAGCACTATAGTTATTCGGGGGGTTCGGCAGGACTTGTTCGGTATCCTAAAAAATTCATCGCCTCTCATCATTTAAGTATTAACATCACTGATAATATTAATATAGGCTTGTTTGAAGCGGTGGTGTCTGGTGATTCAACTGAGACCTTCAATGTCGGATATTTAAACCCAATTATTTTTTATAGAGCACTGGAGCATCAGGATGGAAGCATAGATAATGCAATGGTAGGTTTTGATTATAAAATAAACTTTGCCCATCATTTTTCATTTTACGGACAATTTTTACTCGATGAGTTTAAATTAGATGAAGTTACTTCAGGTAACGGGTGGTGGGCTAATAAATTTGGCGCCCAGGTAGGATTAAAATACATCAATCTATTTGGAATAAGAAACCTGGATGGACAGATAGAATATAATATCGCCCGACCATATTTATACCAGCATTCTGATATTTATACCAACTATGCTCATTATAGTATGCCTTTGGGGCATATACAGGGAGGGAATTTCAAGGAACTAGTGGGTACTCTACGATTTCAACCAGCTAGAAAACTCAATTTTATCGCGCAGTTTAATATGAGTAAGTATGGGGATGATCCTGATGAAGCCACTAACTGGGGAAAGGAAGTAATGAAAAGCTATAAAACCCGTGAATTAGAATATGGAAATACTATAGGTCAGGGAATCTCAACCAATTTATTCTATGCACAGCTTACTACAGTATTTCAATTAAAGCATAATGTGTTTTTTGATCTTTCTGCTGTTTATCGTAACCTTGATAGCCAATTGGACGAAAGAGATGAAAATACAACATATTTTTCCGGAAGTTTTAGATGGAATATTCCCAGGAAAAATTATGACTTCTAACCTATACCAGATATAGTTTTTTATATCGCACATTTATTATTTTTTTTACCAAAATTTTATTCATAGTCGAATGAATGCATATTCTCGTGTCCTAAGTTATTCAAGACCATTTAGGAGTTTTCTTCCTTTTTATATACCAACAACTATTATTTCGATTGTTTTTGGATTAGTAAATCTAGTTTTATTAATACCCCTTCTTGAGATCATTTTTGAACAAAAATCTGCAGAGGAAATTGCTACATACAAGATCCAACCAGTATTTGATTACACTACTGACTATCTGGAGCAATTATTCAATTATTATTTGTATCAATCGGTAGAGTATTTTGGAAAGTTTGGCTCGTTGATATTTGTTTGTTCAGTTATTATTATTTCCGTATTGGTTGCGAATGTTTTCAAATACATAGCAGTAGTCATCATCGCAAGAGTACGTGTTAAAATTATTAAAAATCTTCGGCTGGATGTTTTTGGAAACATTAACAAGATGCACATAGGATTTTTCTCTGATGCGCGAAAAGGAGATGTGATTTCTCGTATGTCAAATGATATACAGGAAGTGGAAATGTCAATCCAGGTGGCGTTGAAGGTTTTATTTAGAGATCCGGCCACTATAATCATCTATTTTAGTGTCTTATTTTACATGTCATATCAGCTCACATTATTTACGCTCATTCTTTTACCGATAGCTGGATATATCATCGCTGGAATTACAAAAAGATTAAAGAAATCCGCATTGTCCAATCAAGAATCATTGGGAAGGCTTTTAAATATCTTTGATGAGGCACTTTCAGGAATGCGGGTAATTCATGCATTTAATGCCTCAAAATATATTAAGAGAGTTTTTGGAAATGAAGTTGGCTTTTATGCAAAAACCAATTATTCATTTGCAAAACGGTTTGAATTAGCTGGACCTATTTCCGAATTTTTAGGGGTGCTTTCAGTAGTCGGAATTGTGTTGTATGGAGGAAGCCTGGTATTAAATAAGGAACTATTGGAACCTGCCGGTTTCATCACTTATTTAGCAATATTCACCCAAGTACTTCAACCCGCTAAAAATATTTCCAAAGCAGTAACCAGTATCCAAAGAGGCGTGGCTTCTTCCGAAAGAATATTTGAGTTGATTGATGCGAAACCCAAAATTCGTGATAAGGAAAATGCCCAGAGTTTGGATGAATTTAAAGAGGAAATCACTTTTGACAATATATCTTTTAAATATGATAAAGAGCTTGTGCTAAAAGATATCAATGTTTCTATTCCAAAAGGGAAGACAGTCGCATTAGTGGGACCTTCAGGAGGTGGTAAATCTACCATGGCTGATTTAGTACCCCGGTTTTATGATCCGGTAGCAGGTAAATTATTAATAGATGGAATTCCATTGACAGATTTAAAATTAGAATCCATTCGTCAGCACATGGGCATTGTCACCCAGGAATCCATTCTTTTTAATGATACCGTATTCAATAATATTGCTTTTGGATTGGATGATGTAAATGAGGAAAAAGTGATTCAGGCAGCAAAAATTGCCAATGCACATGAATTTATTGTGCAAATGGAGGATCAATACCAGACTATGATAGGTGAACGTGGTTCAAAATTATCCGGAGGGCAACGTCAGCGCATTTCCATTGCAAGAGCTGTTTTGAAAAATCCACCTATTTTAATTTTAGATGAAGCTACCTCAGCACTAGATACCCAATCTGAAAAGTTGGTTCAGGAAGCATTGTTTAATTTGATGAAAAACAGAACCAGTATCGTTATTGCCCACCGACTAAGCACCATTCAGCACGCTGATTTAATATTAGTAATTAACAATGGAGAGGTGATTGAGCGGGGAACTCATAAACAATTAATTGAAAAGGAAGGTTTTTATTTTAAACTTACAGATATGCAAAGTTTTAATTAAGTAGCATTTCATTCACCAACCACCACCAAATTTGAAATTTTCATATGTAAAAAATATCAATCCTAAAATAATTCGAATAATCAAGACAATATTCTATGTTGTTTTATTTTCGTATTTGGCGGGTTCTATTTACATTGGTTTTTCGTATGAAAAACTAGTTATAAAAATTGGTATTTTTACTTTTTTTCTATTTGTTAAAAAGTGGGCCATCACGGGATTTTTACTATTATTTGCATTATGGATCATTGAAAACCTGCATATTTTTATTCTAAAATCTAAAATAGAGGAGTTTGAGAAAAAGAATAATCATAAATAAATGTATAAGGAAGAAATTAAGGAACAGCTATTAGAAGCCAAAAACACATTGGAGGCTTTTTTAAATAATGATGCCAATATTGCTGCTATAGAAAATGCAGCAGAGGCAATAGCTGAAAGTATTAAACAGGGCGGCAAGGTTTTTTCATGCGGAAATGGCGGATCGCATTGTGATGCCATGCATTTTGCAGAGGAAATGACTGGAAATTTCAGAGAACAAAGACATGCACTTCCTGCCATTGCCATATCAGATCCTAGCCATATTTCTTGTGTTAGTAATGATTTCGGATTTGAATCTATTTTTTCCAGATATATTGAAGGGTTGGGAAAAAAGGGCGATGTGTTGCTGGCGATAAGCTGTAGTGGGAACTCTAAGAATATCATTAAAGCGGCGGAAACAGCAAAGTTAAATGGAATAAAAGTAATTGGACTTACAGGAAAAAACGGTGGTAATTTGGGAGAAATTGCTGATGTCCATTTAAATGTTCCATTTCATGGATATGCCGATAGAATTCAGGAAATACATATAAAGATCATTCATATTTTAATTTTTTTAATTGAAAAATTTTTAGCCTAAATGCTCGCAAAGACTTTTGGAAGTGCTGTATTTGGTATTGATGCCACAACTATAACGATTGAGGTAACTGTAATCTCAGGAACGAAAGTATATATTGTGGGATTACCAGACAATGCAGTAAAAGAAAGTCAGCAGCGGGTAGAATCTGCCATTAAGCAAAATGGCTATATGATGCCACGGCATAAAACGGTGGTAAACCTGGCTCCGGCAGATATTCGTAAAGAAGGATCTTCTTATGATCTTCCCATAGCCTTGGGGATTTTAAAAGCGTCCGGGCAAATTGTCGCTGAAGAGTTAGATCAATTTGTGGTAATGGGTGAATTATCGTTGGACGGTATTCTTCGTCCGATAAAAGGTGTATTGCCCATCGCCATTGAAGCAAGAAAAAGAGGTTTTAAAGGGTTTGTATTACCAAAAGAAAATGCTTCAGAAGCAGCGATAGTTAATGATTTAGAAATAATTGGCGTAGAAACTTTTAAGGAGGCGATTGATTTCTTTGAAAAAGTAAAAGAAATCGAGCCATTAAATGTTGATACAAGGGATATATTCTACTATAGTCAAGAAGTTGACGAATTTGATTTTGCAGATGTACAAGGGCAAGAAAACATAAAGCGGGCGTTGGAAATAGCCGCGGCGGGTGGTCACAATATTATTATGATTGGGCCTCCAGGTGCTGGTAAAACCATGTTGGCAAAACGATTACCAGGAATTCTTCCACCGTTGACTTTACATGAAGCGTTAGAAACCACCAAAATACATTCTGTAGCTGGAAAACTCGGGACGTCTACTAGCCTCATTTCCAAAAGACCTTTTCGTTCTCCGCATCATACCATTTCTGACGTGGCCTTAGTCGGTGGAGGAGGAGTGCCACAGCCAGGAGAGATATCTTTAGCGCACAATGGTATATTGTTTTTAGATGAACTTCCGGAGTTTAAAAGAACGGTGTTGGAAGTAATGCGACAGCCATTGGAAGAACGATTTGTCAACATTTCAAGAGCGAAAGCCTCGGTGAAATTTCCTGCTAATTTTATGCTGATCGCCAGCATGAACCCAAGTCCGTCAGGTGAATTTTTTAATGAAAATGGAAATAATTCAGACTCCATCACAGATGTGAGAAGGTATTTGAAAAAAATAAGCGGACCACTTTTAGATCGAATTGATATACATATAGAAGTGACACCCGTTTCATTTGATCAAATGACCTCACAGCGCAAAAATGAGACAAGTAAAGTGATCAGGGAAAGAGTCATCGCTGCCCGTAGTATGCAGCAAGAAAGGTTTAAGGATAAAGAAGGTATTTATAATAATGCCATGATGCCTTCACAAATGGTGAAGAAGCTTTGTGTGGTGAATGATGCTGGTAAAACATTGTTAAAAACAGCCATGGAAAAATTAGGATTGTCCGCAAGGGCTTACGATAGAATACTGAAAGTATCCAGAACAATTGCCGATTTATCGGGAAGCGAAGAAATTAAAATTGAGCACTTAGCAGAGGCAATTCAGTACCGTTCACTTGATCGGGAAGGGTGGCTGGTATAAAAACATTAATAATTTTGAGACTTGAAATTTGTCTATTGTTTTTAAAAGAATTAATATTTGTACATACAATTAATAAAGGTCAATAGACTGTAAACAAATAATGTAATGGATAAAAAATAATGAATTTTTTTCTATTGAGCCATTACTTTTAAACCACAAGAATCTTTAGTTTTTTAATTTGATATTCACATTTAAATGCGTGTTTTTTTACTTTTCATATTGTTTTTTAACGCTTTGGTTGTCATAGCACAAAACGAGAAGAAAGAATATGTAACTAAAAGAGTAGAAGGCGAATCTCCCAGGATAGATGGATTAGACAGTGATAAAGCATGGCAGTTGGTAGAATGGGGAGAGAATTTTATCCAGAGAAATCCCGCAGATAGTGCAGCACCCTCCGAGCCAACTGTATTTAAAATCCTCTATGATGATAAGAACTTATATATTCTAGTACGAGCTTACGATAGTGAACCATCAAAAATCATTAAAAGAATGTCTCGTCGGGATGGATTTGAAGGAGATTTCGTAGAGATAAATATTGATAGCCGGGAGGATCAACGGACCGCATTTTCATTTACGGCCTCTGTATCAGGTGTTAAGGGAGATGAGTATATTTCAAATGATGGCTCTAATTGGGATTCTACCTGGGATCCTATCTGGTATCTTAAAACCAGTATTGATGATAAAGGATGGATAGCTGAGTTTAGAATTCCATTGAGTCAATTGCGATTTGCTAATAAAGAAATTCAAAATTGGGGTTTACAAGTTAGCCGACGGTTTTTTAGAAATAGCGAAGTTTCTAATTGGCAATACTTTTCAAAAAAAGAAGCAGGCTGGGTGCGGCACTTTGGTGTATTGAGGGGAATCAAGGGAATTAAGCCTCAAAAGCAATTGGAAATTATGCCCTATGTGGTTGGCAAATATGAAACGTTTGAGTCTGAAGAAGGCAATCCATTTAACGATGGGCACAAATTTTCCGGAAATATCGGTGTTGATGGTAAAATTGGTTTAACCAGTGAAATTACGATGGATTTTACGATTAATCCGGATTTTGGTCAGGTAGAGGCAGATCCTTCAAGAATAAACCTTTCGGCTTATCGGTTATTTTTTAATGAACGAAGACCATTTTTTATTGAAGGAAAGGATCTTTTTGATTTCAGACCAAGTGATTCCTGGGCCGGTGGTTCATTTAACCTCAACAGGTTGTTTTATTCAAGAAATGTTGGAAGGCCCCCTCGGTTTTATCCATCATTAGCAACCAATGAATATGCTGATGTACCTGATGAAACCACTATCTTATCTGCTATTAAGTTAACAGGTAAAAACAGGAATGGATTTTCTTGGGGAATATCAGAATCCCTTACCGCAAATGAATATGCTACCATTGACAACAATGGTAATAGGAGAAAAGAGAAAGTAGAGCCACTTACTAATTATCTGGTAGGGAGATTTCAAAAAGAATACAATAAAGGTAATACGGTGATTGGTGGTATGGTAACGGCCACAAACCGAAATATTGATGAACCACAGCTTGAATTTTTGCATTCGGATGCATATTCCGGTGGGGTAGATTTAATTCATTATTGGAAGAACAGGAACTATTATATTTTTGCAAAAGGCTCATACAGTAATGTAAGAGGATCTACCAATGCAATACTTGAAACCCAAACTGCTGCTGAACGATATTTTCAACGGCCGGATAATAATCATAGAGATGTTGATTCAACCAGGACAACATTAAGTGGCTGGACTTCCAACATTATGTTAGGCAAAAATTACGGAAAGATCCGGGCACAGACTGGGATCATCACCCGTAGTCCGGGGTATGGGATAAATGACGCGGGTTTTTTAATTAATACAGACGAAATAAATCATTGGACGTGGGTGGGGTATAGAATACTCGAGCCTGCTGGTATTTTCAGGCATTTCAGTTTTAATTTTTATGAATATCTGCATTGGGATTTTGGAGGTGTAAATATTTACAAGGGAATTAATATTAATTCATATTCCAATTTCAAAAACTTCTGGGAATTGAGTCTTGAATATATTAGAAATGGCACCAAAATATCTAATGCCGATCTACGTGGAGGGCCAGCGATACAATATCCGGGAAGCAATCAATTTTTTTATTGGTTATCCACAGATAGAAGAAAAAAAGTAACCGTTGAATTTAGTCAGAGTTTTGAAAATGGTGATCATGATTTTGGGAATTCTATGAGATCCAGTATTGAATTTAATTATCAACCTTTTAACGCCCTCTTTTTAAGTATCGAGCCGGAATATTCTACCAATTTTAATACGATGCAATATGTGACAACAGAAGATGTTGGAAATGAAAAAAGGTATATTGTCGGTGAAATTGATCAAAAAACGTGGCTTCTATCTGCGAGGGTGAACTTCTTATTGACACCAAATATGTCTATCCAATTTTGGGGTCAACCATTTATGTCATCAGGCAAATACACAAATTTTAAGCGCATTACAGATCCAAAAAATAGCCAATTAGAAAACAGGTATTACCAATATACCAATGAGATTACCTATGATAATGTAAATGAAATCTATCATGTTGACGAAACAGGAAATGGCTCAACGGACTTTAGCTTTTACAATCCGGATTTTAACTTTGTTCAGTTTAGGTCCAATATGGTTTTTAGGTGGGAATATGTTCCGGGTTCCGAATTATATCTGGTTTGGACCCAGGATAAAACCAATAGTTTACCTATAAACATTGATGGAACTTTCAATCATTTGCGAAAAGGACTTGCAGATACCTTTCCTTACAATGTTTTTTTAATAAAATATACCTATAGATTTCGCAGGTAATAAAAAATATTTTTCTCCCCTTTTAATAATATAAGTATCTAGTAATCAGTTGGTTAAAATTGTATTTTTTCCTTATAAAAAATTATTTTGAAAAAATATAAACTTTTTTTGCACTATGCGGTTACTTTTTTTAACTATTCCGGTATATATATTTGAAAAATTAAATATTATATTTGTATTATTATATTTTTTAATCTAGTACTATTTAATTTTTGCGAGTGTGGTAGATAGTAACTAAGTTTTTGGTTTAGTTAGTTTGTGTTTCATTTTGTGTGTGTTTCAAGGTCGCCCAACTGTGGCGACCTTCTTTTTTTACCTGCATTATTTTACCTTTGAGACCAAATAATTTATCACCAAATGATCCTAAGAATTCACCTACTTTGTCTTTGTTTATTATTAATTTTTTCATGCCACAAAAAGCACGAAAATCATGAGGCAAAAATACCAGTAGGTAAAACCTTCGAGGTTAAATATGCCAAAGGTTTTTCTATTGAAGAATCTAGCTCTGGAATGACTGTCAAACTTCTTAACCCTTTCCAGGATTCTGAAGACACCATTTCTTTATTTTTCCGTGTTGATGACAATTCGTCCATTAGTGATAATTCTGAAATCATTCAATCTTTACCCATTAATAAAGTGGCATTGATGGCAAGTACCTATGCAGCTTTTTTTGAAGAGTTGGGTGAAATATCAATGGTTAAAGCTATTTCAAGCAGGAATTATTTTTATAGTAATAAGATACAAAAAGGAGTGGATGAAAATTCTATCCTTGAAATTGGGTATGGTCAAAATATCGATTTTGAAAAGACGCTAATCGTTGATCCAGAATTAATCATTATTTCCGGGGTGACATCAGCGGATTTAAATAATTATGCAAAATTGAAAGAAGCAGGAATTTCCATCTTGCCCATTTCCGAATGGAGAGAAGAGCACCCTTTGGCGCGAGCAGAATGGATAAAAGTATTTGGGGTGATCACAGGCAAATTAGAGGAAGCGACTCGCATTTTTAATAATATAGAGCAAGAGTATAATGACTTGAAATCACTTGTTTCAGACGTAGAAAATCAACCAAAAGTACTTGTTAACGCTCCATATAAAGATATATGGTGGCTGCCAGGTGGTAAAAGTTATGTGAGCATGTTGCTTAAAGATGCAAAGGCAGATTATCCATGGAAAAATGATTCTAATACGGGTGGTATTCAGTCAGATCTTGAGGCTGTATATTATCAAGCTGGTGAAGCAGATGTTTGGATAAATACCAGCGGATTTACCACTTTAAAAGCATTAAAAGATGTAGATGGACGTTTTACAGAGTTTAAAGCATTTAAGGAGAAAAACGTTTATAATAATAATTTAAGGATGGGTGAACATGGTGGAAATGATTATTTTGAATCAGGAATTATTAAGCCCAATATTATATTAAAAGATTTAATAAAGATTTTTCATCCTGAACTTATTTCCGATCACAATTTATATTTTTACCAAAAACTCGACTAGGACTTTTGGAAAACAAAGCAATTTCCGGCCCATTAAATAAAACAGTACTCTTCTTCTCCTTTGCACTATTGCTAATATTTTTATTGGGTGTGGATGTAGCAATTGGGAGTGTATATATTCCTTTTTCAGAAGTTTTTAGTGCATTGATATTTAAAGGAAGTTCGTCGTTCGAAAAGATCATATACCTTTTTCGTTTACCAAAGGCTTTAACGGCCATCTTAGCTGGTGGTGCCTTGTCAATATGCGGGTTGATGATGCAGAATTTATTTAGAAACCCATTGGCTGGGCCATCTGTGCTTGGAATTACTTCCGGTGCGAGTATCGGAGTTGCAGCTGTATTACTCACTTCAGGATTTTCTGCTACCAATTACATCATCAATCAAATTGACCTGGACATGAGCTTTGTAATATTTCTTTCTGCAAGCTTAGGAGCTGCAATGGTTATGTCGATCATTTTGATCATAGCTAATAAAATAAGTGATAATATTGTTTTGCTTCTTGTGGGAATAATGATCGGAAATATCACATTGTCAGTCATCAGTATCTGGCAATATTTCGCCCGCCCGGAACAAATACAGGATTTCCTGTTTTGGACGCTAGGTAGTTTGAGTGGTGTAAATCATGAAAAGCTTATATTACTAGGTGTAGTCGTTATTATATTATCTCTATTGGTGTTCATATTTTCCAATCAACTGAATCTAATGTTGACAGGAAAAAATTATGCGACCAGCATGGGTTTAAATTATAAATCCACTCGGTTTGTGATCATTTTATTTAGCTCATTGCTGACAGGAGCTATTACAGGTTTCTGTGGACCCATTGGGTTTGTAGGAATAGCTGTGCCTCATTTAGCCCGCTCTATATTTAATACTTCCAATCACCGGATTTTGATACCCGCTTCCTTACTTATGGGAGGCTCTCTTTTGCTCTTTTGTGATATTATTGCACATCTGCCCGGAAGCCAATATGTCTTGCCAATCAACGCTGTTACCGCATTGATAGGCTCACCAATCGTAATATGGGTAATTGTTAAAAATAGAAATCTACACGCCTCTTTTTAATATGATTTCATTGAAGGAACTACATATCGGTTATCAGTCAAAGCACATTGCGGGGCCTATCAATGAGCATTTGAAAAAGGGGCAATTGGTATGTTTATTAGGACCCAATGGAACGGGTAAATCCACGTTGGTTAAAACGGTTGCCGGATTGATCAATCCGCTGGAAGGAAAGATTGATTATCAAGATAAACCAATCATAGAACTTTCCTCCAGGGAAAAATCAAAACTCCTGAGTGTGGTGTTAACCGAGCCCATTATAATTGGAAATTTGACAGCGTATGAGATTGTAGAATTGGGGCGCTATCCCTATAAAAACTGGTGGGGAAAGAATACGGAAGAAGATCAAACAATTGTTGAGGAAGCAATTAAAAGTACTGGAATCGAGCATTTACGGGATCGAAAAATAGCCGAATTGAGTGATGGTGAAAAACAGAAAATTATGATCGCCCGTGCACTGGCTCAAAATACGGACTATATATTATTGGATGAACCCACTTCACATTTAGACCTACCCAGCAAAATAGAAGTGATGACATTACTTCGTCAATTGGTAATGCAATGGGATAAATCCATTCTTGTTTCTACCCATGATCTCAACCTGGCCATTCAAACTTCTGATAAATTCTGGCTAATAGATAAGCATGGAAAATTTCAATCGGGAATTAATGAAGATCTGATTCTGAATGGTCAATTAAATGATTGTTTCGGATTAAAAGATAGCACTTATAGTTTTTCTACCGGTAAAGTTAAAATGCCAGAATTGAAAAAATTATCTGTAGAAATCAACAGTGTTGGTAGTACTGCAAAGTGGACAAAACATGCTTTGGAAAGGTTGGGGTATTCTTTTGAAAAAGATAGTAAAATAAAGATTTCAATTACTCCTGATAAAATGTGGTCACTTCAGTTTGGAAGCAACCACATTTCGGTCTCCTCAATCGAAGAATTGATTGAAAACCTCACTAATATTGAATGATTTTTAATTTTTGACCTCTCTTAACCTTTGGTTTTTTCAGGTCGTTATCTCTCATAAGTACTTCAACAGTTGTATCAAACTCCCTGGCAACATCTTCCAATTTCTCGCCTTTTTTCACAATGTGAATCCTGGTTGGCTTGCTTTTATTCTCTCTCACACCAATAACCATCATACTTTCTCCCCTGTCTTCTTCAACTTTTTCTTTTGTTACTTCCTCTTGTTGAGTTTGATCTTCAATTTTTTCATTTGAAGTAACAGGAGCTTCAATTTCCATTTCAGGTTGATATAATAATTTATCTGAGGGTGCTATCATAAAATCCTGATCAAGACTTGCAGTTTTTTTCACTCGAAGTGGTTGGTTTGCATAGAGCATGGTATTATTTAAGCCATTCAATGCCATCAATTCATCCACGGTAATATCATTGGCTTTGGATAAGCTGTAAAGTGTATTACCAGGCTGTACAAGATAGGTAGTATAATCCGACTGAAATATATTAGCAGAATTCGCAATGTTTAGTTCTAATTTTCTGCTACTAAGCTCCTGAAGTGAAACCTGGTTATTTCTTTCTAAATTAACTGAATGCGCCTGATCTTTAATTTTATAGTCCGGCACTCCTTTTTGTACCAAATACGTCTTAGCGGAATTGGCTCTGAGGGTACTCAATTGTATATTTTCGGGAGCGCTTTTATTTTCATAACTATAGGCTTCCAGCGCTAAGGTGACTTCAGGATTTTCATTGTAAATTTCTACCAACTCATTTAAGGCCATCAGTGCTTCTTTGCGAAGTCGGTATTCACCCGGATCAAAATAAATCGATTCAAAAGTATGTTGGGTACCACTGATCATTTGTTCAGGATCACTCGAAGCAGATAATGTTTGCGAAGGTTGTTGTGGATTATTTTGATAAGCCAAATTATTATTGAAAGTATAGTCATTACCCGCATAGGCAAGAGCTACATCAAATACCTGCTGATGATCCTTAAGTAGCTTTGCAACTTTTTTAATCATGGCTACTTCCTCTTCATCGAAGCTTTTATACTTATTCCAATCCGTATTACTAAATCGGACAAAGTTTTCATCATCTACTCCTATTCCTCTTCTAACGATAACTCTGGCAACAACCTCTCTCTTTTCAAGTGGAAGAGATGACAGGTAGGCAATATCATTTTCATTGAGATTTGCCAATTCTTTATTTTTGCTCCATGATCTGAAATAGAGTTTCAGCCTATTAATCGCATCTTTTTCCTTCTGGGGTAATTTTTGATAATATGATCTGTCTTGTAAGCTTAGCCCAGGATAGAGTGTGTATTTTTCATTAACCAGCCGGATAGCCATAATCCTGTCAACCCTTTTCCTATCAGCAAATGGCAGATTTTGGTAAAAGGAAACAGAGGTATTTACTCCGAGGTATGAAGTGAAAGTATCATCTTTTTGTTCAGTTTCAATGGATGCTGGAGCATTGGATACCTGTTCTTCCATGACCATTTCTTCTGTCTCTTCCACCTCAATAATTTCCGGTTCATCATTTTCTTCTATAGTACTTACATTTTCATCATTAACATCTTCAGTGGAAGCATTTGAGGCTAAAACAACTTCTTCTTCCGGAATGACTATTTCTATCTCTTCATCTTTTTCTTCTTGATCCTCAAGCGTAACGGCTTCTGTTGTTTCATCAATATCCTCCTCAACCTCCTCTTTAGAATCATTTTCTTCTGGCAATGCTGTTGAAGTTGTTGCTGCTGCAGTTGCAGTTTTAAATGTAGGTGTTGGCGCCTCTTCATTACTTTTTGCGACTTCCCTGTTCAATGGATTAAAATCTCCCTTTAAATCATTGATCACAACAAGGGATAGACGATACAGCTTTCTTTGTTCTTGATTGTCCAGAGAATTAAAATGGGCAGCATCTTCTTCGCTTAAATTTAGGGTGAGTGCTTTTTCATCTTCAAAATAGGCCGCTGCCATTCGGTCGACAAAAAACTTATCTTCTTTATTGAGAGATGCAATAAGGATTTTATCATCACTAATAATGGATTTTAGATTATCGTCAGAAAGTTCCTGATAAGAATTTGCCGCTTTAGCTTGTAATTCTTGTCTTTCAGCAGTGTTTAATTTTGCATATTGATGGTATCCTTCGCCAATAAATTTGGGGTTTAGTTGATAAATTTTTGAACTAAATAGTACGGAGTAGGCTTGATCTAAAGCTACTTGATTATTGGTAGTGGGCTCTACTTTTTCTTCCACTATTTCCTTAAAAGTATAAATATCAAAGTCTCCCAGACCATCCGGTCGGTTGGATGATAGGTAGCCTTCGCCTTCATAGATTTTAAAATGCAAATCATCTCGTGATGAATTAAAAGGAACACCAAGATTGTGAATTGTTCTAATTCCATTTAAGCCTTCAACATAAAATATATCATATAGCCCATATCCCGGATGGCCGTTTGAAGAAAAATAAAAGTCCCCATTTACATGTGCAAATGGTGCTACTTCATCAAAGGGTGTGTTGATAGGTTCTCCCAGGTTTGTGGGAATTGTCCAGAACCCTTGCTTATTTCTCACCGAATACCAAAGGTCCATACCTCCAATACCTCCTCTTCTATCGGAAGAGAAAAACAATGTATCACCTGATAAAAATGGATCTTTATATTCAAACTCTTTGGGAAAAGTGCTGCCAGGAAGTGGAACCGCTTTTTGCCAAATGCCATCTACATTTCTCGACCACAATAGTTGACAATCATTTCCGCTGGTATTGCAGGAAGTGAAAATATAGAATTGAAGATCTTTATGGAAAGTTCCTGATGATTCAAATCCGGAAGTATTCAAAAAATCAAATTCATCTCCATCATTAATTTTCATCCAAACTTCCGTGTTTTTATACTTTATGTTTTCCGCTGATTTTTTTGGGTCATTTGTTAATCGAGTCACCACTATTTTATTGGACTCAGGGTATGTACTGATACTGATTTCACCAAGTTTTGTATTGAGTTGATTACCTCCATTGGCAAAGTGAAAATCTGATACCGGCTTACCATTTTCTATGGCTTTGTTTACCCCTTCTAATTCTACTTTCGCTTTCAAAACCATGTTATCATCAGAAGCAATAGTTATATATTTTTCTAAAAGCGGCTTCGCAGATTCGTAATTTGACATGGCTTTATAAGTCATGCCCAGCATGTAACTTACCTCCGGATTTTTGTATTCTGAGCGGTTCTCTAATGCCAATAACTGGTCTTTAGCAGCAATAAACTCATAAGTTTTGTAGTAACTTTTGCCTAATAATAGATTTGCATCGTAATAATCGGATTCCGTTGCAATAATATTTTTACATAATTTAATGGTAGATTGATAAGCACCCTGATCAAAAGATTTTTGTGCTTCAGCTAATAATTTCTTCGATTTGTTGCTTTGTGCAAAAACTCCCGTTATAAAAAAAATGAATAAAAAAGTTGCACAAAAACTATATGAAATAGTTTTCATAAACAAAGTGGTTTAATATTAAATTTATACTGACGAATTAGGACGACTATGTAAAATTAAAAATTTTTGAATAAAATCAAAGTAATTTTCTTACATATTGAAAACATCGTATTTTTCTACATACATTGTTACCATATTCGTAAAATCATGTGTTAAATCATAGGTAAAATATTCTCTAATTTTAAATTAATCAGTTTGTCATCACACCATGTCATCAGAGAAAATCAAGAAGGAGCATTATTAGTACTTTCCAAGAGATTAATAAATCTCACTATTTTGGAATCATTCTTAGAGTGGAGCCCAATAATTGTGGCAAATATTGAGTGTTTCAATTTCTTGAACAAGCACGGTATCAAGGTGGATGCTGTTATTGGAACTGATGATGAATTTCAATCCCAGGAAGAAGAATTAAATTTTCAGTACCCTATCCGGTTAATTCAAAGAAATGAATCGGCTATAGACGACGGTATTAAGTTTCTTTTAAGTAAAGAAAGTTCATTGATATACGTTTGGGAAGATTTGCAAAAGCCTCAAATATTCGAATTACAAAAAGATTATTCTACTGTGAGCCTAAGTTTTGTCAATGAAAATAATGTATCGCATGTAATTTCTTCTTGTACTTATGAAAAGTGGTTTCCGGGAAACGCATCGATTCAAATTTTCCCTTTAAATGAGAATCAGAAATTTTCATTTTCACCACAAAATGCCCTGTTTAAAAAAGGCCATTCAACAGATTTTATTGACATAAATATCAAAAAAGAAGGATCATTTGAAGTAAACTCAAATGAGGTTTTTGTTATTCGAGAGTGGTTGATCGACTAGCTACAATCATCCGGTCCTTACCCTGCATATCTTTAGCTATCAATTTGTTTTTATATCCGAGTGAATTCAACATTTGGAGGATTTCATCTCCTTTTCTTTCATGTATTTCAAAAAACAATAAACCATTTTCTGTAAGTGCATTCACTCCTAATTCCGCAATTTTCCGATAAAACAAGATTGGATCATTTTCTGGTACAAATAAGGCTTTGTTTGGCTCGTACATTTTCACATTGTCATGCATCTCTTGCTGATCAGATGGAAGCACATAAGGAGGATTACTTACAATTATATCAAATGGATCATCTAGATTATCTACAGACAGAATATCCATGCATTGAAAGTCAATTTTTGTTTGAAGTGCATCGGCATTTTTTTGAGCTACTTCAAGTGCATTTTCATCGATATCTATTGCGGAAACAATAGCGTTGGATATTTTCTTTGCCAAAGTAATGGCAATACAACCTGACCCTGTACCAATATCCAAAATTCGTTTTCTACCTTCCGCTTTTTCTAATATAAGTGATATCAATTCTTCCGTTTCAGGTCGGGGGATAAGCACATGCTGATTCACATGGAAAACGTAATTATAAAAATGACAATTGCCCACAATGTATTGTATTGGTTCAAAGGATTTTAGTCGGTCGAGCGCATGGGCTAACTGAGTGAACTGCTCCTCAGACAATGAAATATCTGCATCAATGAGCATATCCGTTTGTGAGATGTGGAGCAGGTCTATTAGCAATATTCTGGATATATTTTGTGCTTCTTGCGAATCATATACAGTTGCTAACTCTTTTGCTATATATTTGTAAAGCTTATTGGCTTTATTAAATTTTTGTTGAAGCATACACATACCAAATTGGCTGACAAAGATACTATATTTATGCAACGGGCACTTGAATTGGCCGGCAATGGAGCTGGGTTTGTTAGTCCAAATCCAATGGTAGGATGTGTGATCGTATGTGATGATGAGATTATTGGTGAAGGATGGCACATGCAGCATGGTGGTCCTCATGCAGAAGTTAATGCCATTAATAATGTTCAAAGCCAATCGAAATTATCCAGAGCAACAGCCTACGTTACACTTGAACCTTGCAGTCATTATGGTATTACCCCTCCTTGCAGTGACTTGTTGATTGCGTCAAAAATTAAGCGGGTCGTAATTTGCAATGTTGATCCAAATCCAAAAGTTAGCGGGTCAGGAATCGAGAAAATGGAAGCAGCCGGAATACAAGTCAAAACCGGATTATTAGCAGAGCAAGGAGAAGAATTGAATAAGCGATTTTTCACCTTTCATCGGGAGCATCGCCCTTACATTATTTTAAAATGGGCTGAAACGGCGGATGGGTTTATTGCGAGAAAAAATTTCGATTCCAAATGGATTTCCAATGAATGCTCACGACAGCTCGTGCACCGGTGGCGTGCAGAAGAAGATGCCATTTTGGTAGGTAAAAATACGGCTAATTATGATGATCCGACCTTAACGGTAAGAGATTCTGTAGGTAAAAATCCCACGCGAATTCTATTGGATCATCATCTCAAAGTAAAAAGTGAAATCCAACTATTTGATCATAAAGTACCCACGCTTTGTTACAATTATCAATTGAATAAATCTACTGATAATTTGGAGTTTATATCTATAGAAGAAAATGAAGTGGAAAAGGGAATTTTACATGATTTATATAGTCGAAATATCTTATCCGTATTGATAGAAGGGGGAACTGCCACATTGCAATCCTTTATTGATAGCGGATGGTGGGATGAGGCAAGGATTTTTAAATCAGAATCTGTTTTTAAAGAGGGAATAAAAGCACCGCATTTAACGAATGGAGTTTTAAAGAATTCTGAAAATATTGTTGGTGATCAATTGTTGATTTACACAAGAATTCATGGCTGAAGACTTACAAATAGATCATAATTTAAATAAAGAAGAAAAATACAAAGCTTTACATCCCCAATTAAAAAGTTTGATTGCTGGGGAGAATAATATGATTGCTAACCTCGCCAATATCGCCGCAGCCATTCATCAAACATTTCAATTTTTATGGACGGGTTTTTATTTGGTTGACGGTAAGGAACTGGTATTAGGCCCGTTTCAGGGACCGGTCGCATGTACCAGAATTAGTATTGGCAAAGGTGTATGTGGTACAAGCTGGCTGGAAAAGCGAACTATTATGGTAGAAGATGTGGATCAATTTCCAGGACACATTGCTTGCAGCTCCGCATCAAAATCTGAAATTGTGGTTCCAGTTGTTTCGGCGGGAGAAGTAAAATTAATCCTGGATATTGACAGTGAACAGATTTGCCGATTTGATGATATTGATCGTAAATATCTTGAAGCCATTGCGGAATTGATAAAGGAAAAACACTATATCTAGAGAATTGTAATAATTTTACCACTGTATTGACTTACAGCACACTAAACCGTTAATTGTAATTTATTTTTTATCTAATTATAAAGAAAATGTCATTATCACTTCATTCTGAATATGGGACTCCCAAAACAGTGATCACGCATAGGCCAGGTCCTGAAATCGAACGTTTATCGCCTTATAATACATCGGAACTGCTGTTTGAAGATGTACCGTATTTGGAGGTAATGCAAAAGGAGCATGATGAATTTACCAACCTGATTCGTGAAACCACCGGAGCAAATGTTTTTCGTTTGCATGATTTGCTGGTAGAGGTGCTAATTAATGACAAAATCCTTACGGATATATTTAAACAGGAGTTTGGAAAATTTGGATTGGAAAAACACATTGGAGATATCATTTTTAGATATTCTACTTCTGAATGTGCCAGTATTCTTATTGCAGGGATTAAAGTAAAGGAGCTTCGACAGAAATATAATAACCCTGTTTTAGACAAAATGAATCCGAATGATTATTTGATTCAGCCATGCCCTAATCAATATTTTATGAGGGATCCTGCTGCGGTAGTTCAAAATGGGGTGATCTGTAGCCAAATGAAATATGCCAGTCGGCAGCGTGAATCTAACCTGGTTAGGTTGATCTTTGAAAATCACAAAAATTTTAAAGACAGCTTTCATCAAATATATCCTACTCCTGATATGAATGGAAATATCCCGTCCATAGAAGGTGGGGATGTAGTAGTACTGTCCGGAAAATCTTTAGCTATTGGTTCTTCAGAACGGACGGATTCTGAGGCAATTAAAAAAGTAGCCCAGCAGCTGTTGAAAGATGAGTCGGTTGAGAGAGTCTATGAAGTAGACCTGCCTCCGAAAAGAAATTTTATGCACCTTGATACAGTGTTTACCATTATAGATGAAAACCTGGTAGTGACGTATCCTGATGCAATGGATTCGGTACTTAGAACCAACGTTTACCGCAAAAAAGGTGAAGATGGAGATGGAAATGTCATACTAGATAAAGAAGTAATTGACAAATCAATTACCGATGTGCTACAAGAAGAAATCAAGTACCTGGAAGTAATCCAAACTGGTGCGGGCAATCCTGATTTTTCGTCCCGTGAGCAATGGTATGACGGAGCGAATGTTTTTGCTATAGGCCCAAGAAGAGTGATTTCATATAATCGAAATAAATTCACCAACAGGGCGCTGAGAGAAGCGGGAGTGGAAGTTGTGGAAACAAGCAGTTCTGAGTTGTCTCGCGGACTAGGTGGTCCTCGGTGTATGACATTGCCTCTTGAAAGGCAGGTGTACTAAATTTTCATTCTAATTTAATACGATCAACCATTATCTAATTTTTAATAAGGGGCTAAATTGGTATATATAAAAAGTCCAAACAGATATTATTGGACTTTTTATATGTTACAATATATCTTTTAGTTTGAAAACACCTTTAAACTGGCTCCTTTTCTCCTTTTAAATATTTGTCTAGAAATTCTTTGATCTTACCATAGCCTTCTATCTCATTTTCTTTTTTTACAAAACCATGCCCTTCATCATCAAATAAAACATATTCTACAGGCACATTATTTGCTTTAACAGCATCAACAATTTCATCAGATTCTACTTTTAATACCCTAGGATCATTAGCACCTTGTAAAACCATCAAAGGCTTTGTAACATTATCAGCATGGAAGAGTGGAGAAATATTATACAACCGTACTGAATCTTCTGAATAAGGATCACCCAGCTCAGTATATAATGCTTCTTTAAATGATTCCCAATACGGTGGAATGGAGCGCAAAGTACGAATCCAGTTAGTGACACCGAACACATTGACACCAACGTCAAATTCATCAGGAGTAAATGTTAAGGCAGCCATTGTCATATAACCTCCATAAGACCCACCAATAATACCAATTTTGGTCGTATCAATTATTCCTGTAGAAGCAAGCCATTTTTTTGATGCAATACAGTCTTTAAGGTCGACTTCACCATGCTTTCTGTCATCCATTTTATTGAAAGTTTTGCCATAACCAGAGCTACCACGATTATTTACTTCTAATACTGCATAACCATGGTTAACCAGATATTGCAATAGCGGAAAATAGCTAATTCTACTTTGTCCTCCAGGACCCCCATGTACCCATACCAAAGCTGGAACTTTGTTTTCTTCACTAGCTTGATGAGGTTTTAACCAAATTGCTGGTATCTCTAATCCGTCAAATGAATTAAAAGTGATAGCTTCAGCATTTACTAAATGAGTAGGATCAAAATCCGGATTTAATGAATTAGTAAGCTGGGTTAGATTTTCATTAGTAAAATCATACACATAGATGTTATTTGGCATTTTGGATGAAGATACATGCAGCCGCAATAATTTTTCTGACCTTGAAATGTTTATGGAAGTGATACTTTTTTCTTCAAAATCAGGTAAATCTACCTGCTCGCCGGTTTCTAAATCAAAAAGATATAGAACGGTTTTAGCATTTTCATTTACGCCTACTACTCTATACTTTTCATTATATGATTGATAGGCATACCATATATCCCAATCTGTACTCCAAATTTTTTCCAAGCTATCCGTTAGGATATTGTATTTCATAAGGTAGGTAAACTCACTACCTTCATCTGTCAGGTAATAGAGGTTTTCATGCGACAAGTCAAAAAATTGTGGTCTATAATTTACATCTCCTTCATGTTCTGAAATATGTTTAAGTTCTTTTTTTTCAAGACTATAAAGGTACATTTCATTATTGTTAGTAGTAATTGATTGTGTAAGAGCAAGAAATTTTTCATCCTTTGAAATGCTTTCCACATCATAGCCCATTTCGTTTTCATATAGCATCACAGGTTCGAAATTCGCAATGTCCATTTTATATAGGTCAAAGTATCGTGGATCTCTTTTGTTGGAGATAAAGTAAAAATGCTCGTCATCTCTAGACCAACCATAAAAATTTGATTTTACACTGTCCCATGGGGTAAGGTCTTGAATAGAACCATCTTCATCTCTTAAATAGATATGATCATTTTCATTTCCTCCCTGATCACTATGGTATAAAATGCGCTCATCATTTGGGAAATAGGAAATTATAAAGATTGATTCATCATCAGAATTTGTCAATTGTATTGGCTCTGAACCATCAATTGGTAAAGCATATGCATTGAAAATTCCGGTTTTGTTGCTCCCCATTAGTAGTTTGGTCTCATCAGGAGAAAACCCTCCTGCATATACACTTTCATTGTCGTAAAACTGATCAATGGTATACAAATCAACTTTTATTTTTTCATCATTTTGTACTTTTTCCTTATCGCAGGAAATTATCAGGATAGTTAAAATAATTAGAGTAAAGCGTTTCATATTCATTGTGTTTTAAGAGTAGTTAGACTTAGAAGTTACAAAGAAAAATTTTAATTAAATAATGAGAAAATTCAATGAATACCGCAAAATGTAACAATTGATGTGTGGTTAGATTTCTAACTTTAATTTATCTACACAGTAAATTTTTAACTACTATTAGTTAACTGACACATTTATTCTTCGCCAACTTATATTGAACTGTTTCATTTAGGGAAGAAAAATGACCTACTCAATAGTGTTTCTAATAAATGTGGAAACACGATAATTGAATTAGTTCTTAGCGAAAGTGATTGTCTTGAAATCACAAAGTTTGATG
>JBNLGO010000020.1:0-32342 GCA_050306095.1 Cyclobacteriaceae bacterium | reverse complement strand
CCACCAGGGGAGTAGTTTTCTTCTTCTTGATTTTTCGGGAAGTGAAAAATGGGAAACCTGTTCGCCTGTGTCATTTTCTTCCAGATTATACTTCATACTTGTAAAAAATTTAATGTTTAAAATAGGTGATCGTTGTTTAGCTCATTGATTCCTGTGTGTTGTTGCCAATTATCCGAGTTCTTACCTTTTTTGATTTTCCTGTCTTTCTTAGTCACTACATTATTCTTTGGCAACTTCATGACATAGCGTAGGATAAATCCCCAGAAAAATGGAATTATCCAATTGAGTATCGAGTGAACAACTTTTTGTCTGTGATTGAAAATCAAGGTGTTTAATATTCTTCTTTGCGTTGACCACCCATAAATGATATATGCCAGAAAAGTAGATATATAGAGAAATTCAGGACTCATAAAAAATAAATGCGCAGTTATAAAAATCTTGATTTTTCAATTTAAATAAATATTCCTGACAATTAAATAAACCAATTGATTTCATGGCCTATGGTAAATTAACGATCTCTAAATTTAGAATTAGAATGTGATCCTCAATTTTTGTAAGATAAGAATGCTTTTTTGTTTTGAAAGGTTGAAAGGCCGAGTATCAAACTGAGAAAATAAAGAAGAGCCGCTTTAAATTACGGCTCTTTTGTATATGTTTATTTACTACTTCGAGATTTAGCATATTTAAATACCAATGAAATGATCATTCCTCCAATTCCCTGTTCTATCACATGGTAAAGCGTATTTTTGATCTCATAGAGTACCGAGGTTTCATGTGTGGCTGCCATGGCCAACCCATGAGGAAATACCCATAATATCCCAATGATTACTCCGAATTTAATTCCTTTGATCAAGCTATTTGGTGAAGCAGAATTTAGTTGATAAAGATAAGTCATAAGGAAAGCCAGGATGAAATAAGCAATTAAGACGATACCTAGTCCTTCATGGTGAGGATGTATGTTTTCATCTACGGCTGGTAGTATGAGGTTATGGTAAAAGCCTCCGATGATCCACATCCCCAATCCTGAGAACAGGGTTGACAGTGTGTAAAATTTCCAGGTGGAAGAAGTTTTGTTGATTGTTGCTGTATTATTCATGGTTTATTCATTTAACTATTAAAGATTTATACTGCAAATCTGATGAAATGAAAAACCGGAAACTTGAATAAACGGACTATTTTAAGCTAACAGAGGGCTTAATTCCAAAATTATTTTTAAAGGTTCTTGTGAGATGAGGTTGATCAGAAAACCCACCAATGAAGGAAGCTTCCGTTAAACTATTGTTTTCATACATGGCTTGAATGGATTTGATCAATTTGCTATGCAATACAAATTTGCGAAAGGTCAGCCCTGTTTCTTTTTTAAACAGACGATTAAAATGACTAACCGATAAGTGTACTTGTTGCGCTATTTCATTGACTGATAATTTTTCACTTTCATTTTTCATAATCAGGGCAAAGCTATTTAATATTCGGGGATCAATGAGGGCCCCTGAATTTTCATCGCCTAATCTTTTAGAAATTTCTGTAAGGATATTTTGAATCTGCCGTTGATCCCTTTTGGGAGATTCTTGCCAATTTTTAATCTCTTTTAGAATATCTTGGAAATGATCAGCACTTAATTTTTGGATAGCATTTTTGTTATATAGTTGCATTCCTTCTTTTGAGTAGGGAACAATGTGGATGAAAGCAATTTGATCATTTTCGCCACTTTGAAGGCTATAACCTATATTTTTTTGAATGATGGCACCTTCAAATTTATCTGGTGCATTCTCCTTTGTGCTCAGTGTGAAAGACTCACCAAAAGAAAGTAAAATGGTGATGGCGTAATGTTGGTGGAAATCTGATTGGATTCCTTTACCTATAAAAATCCCTCCAATTTCAGAGAATCCAATATTTAATTTCTTATTCACGGATTTAGAATAATAATTTGCTGCTTTAATAATCTTTAAATAAGGTAAAATTTCATGATCATCGCCAATAATAATGATGTGAGGATAAATTAAATATTCTTTGAGTTACCCCACCCAAATTGTTTTTTGATTCACAAACTCCCTGATACCTAAATGTGATAATTCCCTCCCATAACCGGATTTCTTAATTCCACCGAAAGGAACAGAAGCGTCTGAAGCCATCATTTTATTCACATATACAGCCCCACTTTCTATTTTTTCGGCAACTTCAATTCCTTTATTAATGTCCTCTGTCCAGACAGATCCACCAAGGCCAAACTCTGATTCATTGGCTACCGCAATTGCTTCGTTTTTATCTTTTACTTTATAAAATACTGCTACCGGCCCAAATAACTCCTCATTGAAACAGGGCATTCCCGGTTTGGCATTTGACAGGATAAGCGGTGGGAAATATGCAGAATTAATATTCAATGGGAGTTGACCATATTCTAATGTAGCGCCTAATTCCAATGATTTTTTCACCTGGTAAAAGAGGTCCTGAGCGAGATCTTTCCTGGCTAATACGGATATGTTTGTTGACGGATTTTCAGGATCACCGGATTTCAATTGATCTAACTGATGTTTGAAAGCCTTTAAAAACTCATCGTAGATTTGCTCTTCCACAATGAATCGTTTAGCAGCAATACAACTTTGCCCAAAATTGATCATGCGCGATTTTACTCCGTTTTTTACCGCATTATCAATATCCGCATCTTTTAGTACTATAAATGGATCGGTACCACCCAGCTCCAGTACAGATTTTTTAAGGTTTTTCCCGGATTCAGCGGCGACGGCACTTCCTGCATCCTCACTTCCGGTTAATGTGGTAGCAACTACATAAGGGTGGTCAATGATAAAATTAACTTTATTCGTTTTTATCATTAAAGTGGTGAAACATCCATCCGGGAAGCCGGCATTTTTAAACAATTCTTCAATAGCCATGGCACATTGAGGAACATTGGAAGCATGTTTCAGCAATGCGGTATTTCCCGCCATCAATGCAGGCGCTGCAAATCGAAATACCTGCCAAAAGGGGAAATTCCAGGGCATGACTGCGAGCACTACCCCAAGTGGACAGTACTGGATGTAAGCTTCTCCCGATTCTGTTTCCAATGGTTCGTTCATTAGAAATCGTTCTGCATGATCCGCATAATACCTGCAAACAGTTGCGCATTTTTCAATTTCTGCAATGGATTCAGATATCACCTTTCCCATCTCCCTGGTAATGAGTAAGCCAAGTTCCTTTTTATTGGCCAAAAGTTCGTCAGCACAGTTGTGCATTAGAGTTGATCGATGATTATAGGTAGTGGTTTTCCATTTCAGAAATTGCTCATGGGCAACATTAATACTGGTATGAATTTCTTCGTATGTCTGTTCCTGGTATTCTTTAAGAAGTTTATCGTTATAAGGGTTAACTGACCGAAGGTACATAGTATCTATCTTTTTTATCCAATTCGTTAAATGAAAGCCCCATTGCTATAAGGGATATTGTTGGGCTAAATAAAACACCTACTATTGGAATTAACAACGAGATATTAAAAACGATTCCATTTCCTATCACTACACCTTTGTGATCATTAATAAGCTCCTTACTTTCATGTGCATCTAAATTCATGTATTCATTTCTGAAATCCGCCAGAGAATAGCCGAAAAAATACCCTTCAAAAAGAAGTAATAATATAGGGATAATAGGGATGAGCCATGAAACGATAATTCCAAAAAATATAATTAAGACTGTAAATAATATTTCAATCAAAAAATTCCGGATCGCCAGACGAACACTTCTCCAAATATCATTGATAAACCTTCTGATTTTAAATTCATGCTTGGCATCTGTGGTTTTAGTTTGTACGATAGAAATGATATAGGCAAACTCCGGAGCCATAATGATCAATAAAAGATACCTGTAAAGTTTGATATAGGTGAAGAGAATGACTAACCGAATAAAAGCCAGTGCAATAAATTCAAGGAAAGAATTCATGTAACTGTAGGAACTGTCAATGTTAAATTTGACAACCACAAATTCTGTTACACTCGCGGAAGTTTTAAATGCAAACCAACTTACAAACCCTGCAATAATAAGCGAGCAAAGCCCGGGTATAATTAAAAGTTTCCAAAGCTTATGTTGATCTATAAATCTTAATGCTTCGGCATAACTACGCAATGAAAGTGAAATCTCTCGGAGTACGTTCATGCACTAAAAAATGTGTTTCTGAATACCCAATATAGAAAAATTTAAGTCATTTATAGTGAATAATCGGACACAATGTGCTGGAATTTAAATGTTTATATAATTTGTTGTTATAATGATAAATGGTAGGATTATTCTGTAAATATTTAAAGTTTTAATATTTTTCACTGATATTTATTGTAAAACATCTTGCAAATTTGCCTCTTTTTCCATACATTATTTATTGCCATAGAAAATGCGATCGCCTAAATCAATAAATTGTTTAACTATAAATGCGGAGGTAATATGAATTTTACACCAAAAATGGACCATGTAAAGTCCAAGGCCTTTGAGCCAATCACCAAATACATGGCTACTGACCTGATTACTTTTAAGCCTGAAGATGAAATAGGCTATGTAATTGAGACGCTGATGGATAAAAAAATCTCCGGAGCTCCGGTACTAAATGACAAAAGAGAACTCGTAGGAATGATTTCTGAACAGGATTGTTTGAGAGTCATCATTGATAGTGTTTATTACAATCAACCTCTAAGTAAACACCTTGTCAATGAATACATGACAACAAATATCATGTCTATCGATGTATCCGAAGATGTGGTTGACGTGGCTAATAAGTTTTTAACCCACAAGTTCAGAAGGTTTCCGGTAGTAGAAAATGGCGTACTTAGAGGGCAAGTAAGTAAGCGCGATATTCTGAGAGCGGCAAAACATTTAAAGTTTACCACCTGGTAATGAAAGAAACTAATAGGGCTTAGGCCCTATTTTTTTTGTCTAAATTGATATTCCACACCTGATTTTAAATTATTCTATCGTTTACCCTCCACAATCCTTTTGGATTTTTTAAATTCGAATTCAATTTATCAACCCAAAAACAAGCACAATGAAAACGAAAAACTTATTGTTGGTATTGATACCATTCCTACTTTTTAGTTGCGGATTAAAAGATGAAAACGAGCAGCTAAAAATGCAAAATGAAGAGCTTGAAGCCCAGCTATCAAGGGCCCAGGCAGGTGTTGCTACACTCGAACAAATAGGTGTTTTAATGGATTCAATTGATGAAATGCGGGATGTGATTCAATTAGACCTCGAGGCAGGAACAAGTTATGAAGATTATTTACAACAAATGGAATCGCTTTCTCAATATGTGAGTGAGACAGAGGAAAAATTGAATAATCTGGAAAGGCAGTTTTCTCAATCATCTGAAAAAAACAGTGCATACATCTCCACCATTAGCCGGCTTAAAAAAGACTTGTCTTCTAAAACAAAAGAAATACAAGAACTACAGGATATGGTGGAAGGGTATAAAATAGAAAACGATCAACTATTGACCATGGTAGAACTGCAGGAAGCAGAAATAACCAACAAGACTGAGCTCATTGAACAGAAAAAAGAAGAACTGGAATTGCTGGAAAACAGGATGGTAGAGATCATGGCACAGGCACAGATAAGTGAAGCTGATTCATATTTCGCGCGTGCTTCTGCGGTAGAAGAAGCAGCTAACAGAACGAAATTAGCTCCTAAAAAGAAAAAAGAAACTTATATGGAAGCTATTGAACTTTATAAAAAGGCAATGGCACTTGGAAATGTGGATGCCGAAAACAAAATCAAAGAACTGGAAGAAAGAATATAAATTATTTCACAATGAAGCCACGGGTAAACTAACACTTGCTTGTGGCTTTTTATATGTGCACTTATGGAATTATTGAACGTGATTTTGGCATTTTTACTGGGTGGGGCAATCGCCTATTTTTTGTTTGTTTTTTTGAATAAAGGCAAAGGGGCATCCGAAGTACTGGCAATTGAAAACCTGAACAAAGAAAAAACAGATCTGACCATTGATAATAAAGTGAAGAGTGATCTGATTCAAAAATTACAGTCTGATGAGTTGGAGATGAAAAAATCACTTGACCAGGAGAGAAGCAAGGTAGTTGAGCTTTCCAGACAACTTTCTTCTAAAGAATCTGACTATAAAAACCTTGCTGAGCGCCTGCGTGAACAAAAGGAGGAAATAGAGCACCTGCAAGAAAAATTCTCCATCGAATTTAAAAACCTGGCCAATGAAATCTTCGAGGAGAAATCGAAAAAGTTTACAGATCAGAATAAAACAAATATCAAGGATATTCTGTCGCCATTGAAGGAGAAAATATCGGAATTTGAGAAAAAAGTAGATCAAACAAATAAAGAAAGCATTGAGCGAAATAGTTCGCTAAAGGAGCAAATAGTAAGCTTAAAAGAACTTAATAAGCAGATCACCAAAGAAGCTGAAAACCTTACTAAGGCATTAAAAGGAGAATCCAAAACACAGGGAAACTGGGGGGAATTTATTCTGGAGAAAATCCTTGAAAAATCCGGCCTGATCAAAGGTCAACATTATGATGTGCAGGTATCGCTTACAAACAATGATGGTAAACGACTTCAACCGGATGTGATCATTAAATTACCGGACAATAAAAACATCATCATTGACTCCAAAGTAAGTTTGGTAGCTTATGAAAAGTATGTGAATGAAGAAGATATGGTGTTGCGGGAAAAACTCATTAAAGAGCACCTTGTTAGCGTCAGAACACATATAAAAGGCCTTTCAGATAAAAATTATCAAATGCTCTATGAGTTGGAAAGTTTAGATTTTGTGTTGCTATTTATGCCCATAGAGCCAGCATTTAGTATGGCGGTACAAAATGACGCAGAGTTATTTAGTGATGCGTATGAAAAGAACATTGTCATAGTAAGTCCAACAACTCTGATTGCCACCTTAAGAACGATCTCTTCAATCTGGAAGCAAGATCAGCAGAATAAAAACGCATTGGAAATCGCCCGGCAAAGTGGCCTTCTATATGATAAGTTTAAGGCTTTTTCGGATGATTTAATTACCGTTGGCCAGAATTTAAAAACTACCACCAAAAATTATGATTTGGCGATGAATAAGCTGGTAATTGGAAAGGACAATTTAGTCTCCAAAACGGAAAGACTTCGAAAACTCGGTGCTAAGACCAGCAAATTAATTGACCAGCGGCTTATAGATCGATCAGAAGAATAATACTCTTCCCCTTTCTTTTAAATTAATTTCTCTTCGTAATATTGCAGTTTATTTAAAGGGATCATGGAGATTACATCGGATAATAAACTTAAAAAGATAATTGTAGTAGGGGATAGGGTACTTGTAAAACCCAAGGCACATTCTGATAAAACTAAAAGTGGCCTTTATCTTCCACCGGGTGTGCAGGAGAAGGAGAAAATTCAAAGCGGGTATATTATCAAATCAGGACCTGGATGGCCAATACCCATGCCTATCGAAGATGATCAGCCCTGGAAAGATAAAGATGAACAAGTAAAATATATACCTCTTCAAGCCCGTGAGGGTGATTTGGCTATTTTCTTGCAAAAAAGTGCTTTCGAAATCCAGTATGAAGGGGAGAAATATTTTATTGTTCCACAATCATCTATTCTCATGCTGGAGCGGGAAGAAGATCTTTCTTAATAAAATGAAGCGTTGATTATCCTTTATTTAATTAAATAAAATGTATTTAAACTCTGCAGGGTGGTTATATTTACATCGTCAAATACTTTTTAAATAGTCTATGAGAGTAATTATAGCAGGGGCTGGTGAGGTAGGTTTTCACTTAGCAAAATTATTAGCTTCTGAGCGGCAAGACATTGTCATCATTGATATGGATCAGGAGCGATTGAATTATGCTTCTGCACACCTTGATGTTCATACGGTGAAAGGAAACTCTACTTCTTTTAAAGTACTTGAAGATGCAGGAGTAGACAAATCAGATTTATTCATAGCCGTTACCTCTTCTGAAGAAGCAAACATAGCCACTTGCGTAATTGCTAAAAAACTTGGAGCATATAAGACAATAGCGAGAATTGATAACCTGGAGTTTTTATTAGATAAAGATAAATTAGATCATAAAACTTTGGGGATTGATGAGCTCATTTCACCGGAGTCTCTCGCTGCCAGGGAAATAAAAAGACTATTAAAAGAAGCAGCGCTTACAGATACATTTGAATTTGATGAAGGTCAGCTTACTTTAATTGGTATTAATGTAGATGAGGATGGCTTTCTTGCTAATAAAGCAATCAGAGAAACAGCACACTTAAATCCTGATCATAATTTTATAAATGTAGCCATTCTCAGAAATAATACCACCATCATTCCTCATGGTGATACGCGGTTTCACCCGAATGATCATGCCTATTTTATAGCTCAGCCCGATGGTGTGGATAAGGTATTAAAATTAACGAGTAAGCGTAGTATAGATATTAAAAATGTGATGATCCTTGGCGGATCAAAAGTGGGATACCACGCCGCACGTCGGTTGATGAAAAAATACAAGGTAAAACTTATAGAAGAAGACAAAAACCGTTGCTTCGAATTAGTAGATGAACTGCAGGATATTTTAGTGATTAATGGTGAATACAGTGACGTTGAATTGTTGAAAGAAGAAGAGCTGGATCAAACGGATGCATTTCTTGCATTAACTAAAAACTCAGAAACCAATATAATAGCCTGCCTATTGGCCAAACAATTTGGCGTGTCGAAAACAATCGCCTTGGTCGAAAACATGGATTATATCCATCTATCACAAAATATAGGAGTGGATACCATGATCAATAAAAAATTGATCGCAGCGAATTTTATTTCCCGATATATTCGTAAAGGAGAAGTGATTTCCTTGACTTCCATACATGGTGTGGACGCAGAAATTTTGGAGTTTATAGTTCCGGAAAACTCTAAATTAATCGGTAAAAAAATAAAGAATATCAACTTTCCTAAATCAGCAATAATTGGTGGAGTGGTCAGGGATAGAGTAGGCCGTACAGCATTTGGTGATTTTGAATTTAAACCACAAGATAGGGTGGTAGTTTTATGTAAAATGGATGCCATCCATGAAGTAGAGAAATATTTTAAATGAGAATAAATTTTAAACTTATCACCTCTATTCTCGGCCTTTTGCTTATGCTTAACGGGGCATTTATGCTCTTTTGCTTACCAATATCTATTTATTATAATGACAATGACTGGGTCGCTATTCTATTTTCAGGATTGGTCACCCTCGTCACCGGATTTATTGCATGGATATCATTTAAAAATTCTCAGGCTGATGTATTAAAAAAGAGAGAA
The DNA here is from genome assembly GCA_050306095.1 of Cyclobacteriaceae bacterium. Taxonomy (GTDB): domain Bacteria; phylum Bacteroidota; class Bacteroidia; order Cytophagales; family Cyclobacteriaceae; genus CAJXNP01. The sequence goes on along the minus strand of JBNLGO010000020.1, from coordinate 23,074 downwards.
GGATACCTCATTGTGACACTTGGTTGGGTGTTTATGTCAATTTCAGGAACATTACCCTATATTTTTAGTGAAACGATACCTTCGTTTACAGATGCATTTTTTGAAACATTATCAGGGTATTCTACTACCGGCGCCAGTATATTAACAGATATCGAGGGTGTAAACAGAGGTATTTTGTTTTGGAGAAGCTTGACCCAATGGATAGGTGGTATGGGGATAATTGTTTTGACGGTTGCGATACTCCCTTTGTTTGGAATTGGTGGTATGCAGCTGTTTGTTGCTGAAGCACCGGGAATCTCCCCTGATAAACTCAAACCCAGGATCACCGACACCGCCAAAAGATTATGGCTGATATATCTTGGCCTCACTGGTTTGGAATGCATCTTTTTATGGGCTGGCGGTATGCCGTTTTATGATTCCATCAATCATGCGCTTACCACTATGGCTACAGGAGGTTTTTCTACTAAAAATGCGAGTGTAGCAGCATACCCCGATGCCTATACGCAATACATCATTATTATATTTATGTTTTTGGCCGGAACTAATTTCACCATCAATTATTTTGGCTTGCATGGTCAGTTAAAAAAAGTATGGAAAAACGAAGAATTTAGGACTTATCTTAAATTCACGGCTGTTTTAGGGATAACAGTTGGATTTTTTGTGTATCAGGTATCTGGTGAAGCGTTTGAAAAATCGTTTAGAGATGCGCTTTTTCAAGTTGTTTCTATACTTACTACCACCGGATATGTAACTGCGGATTATACTTCCTGGAGTCCGTTTTTAACGGTAGTGTTTTTTATGTTGATGTTCATTGGTGCCAGCGCTGGGTCTACCGCCGGAGGAGTGAAAGTAGTAAGACATGTAATATTGCTAAAAAACAGCTTTTTAGAACTCAAAAGACAAGTCCACCCAAGTGCAGTTTTGCCGGTGAGATTAAATGATAAAGCTGTTCCTTCAGATATTACTTTCAATATTCTCGCCTTCATGATCATCTATCTTATGATATTTGTGGGTGGTTCATTAGTAATGGCTTTATTGGGATTAGATTTTGAAACATCCATTGGATCTGTTGCTACTTGTCTGGGTAATATTGGACCAGGTTTGGGAAACGTTGGGCCAGTTGATAATTTTGCGGAAATTCCAGCTGTTGGAAAGTGGGTGTTATCCTTCTTAATGTTGCTGGGAAGATTAGAGTTATTTACAGTATTAATATTATTTACTCCTTATTTTTGGGGTAAAGGGAGATAAAAAAGATGTCAAAAGTTCAGCTTTGGATTAAGGCCATGAGGTTAAGGACATTGCCTCTTGCAGTGTCAAGTGTGGGAATGGGAGCATTTTTAGCCGCATTTTACAAAACATTTCATGCACCTGTGTTCTACCTAAGTGCATTGACCACCTTATTGCTGCAGATCTTATCGAACCTGGCAAACGATTATGGTGATGCTGTTCATGGCGCTGATAGCGAAAACAGACAGGGACCTGATCGACTTGTGCAGTCTGGAATGATATTACCAAAAGAAATGTTAACAGCAATTATTATTAGTGGATTGTTGGCATTTGGGTGTGGTATTGCCCTATTAATCGTTTCTTTTGATCAGTTAAATACTATTTCATTAATGTTTCTTTTGTTAGGTGTAGCCTCTCTGGCGGCAGCTATTAATTATACAATGGGAAAAAATCCGTATGGATACCGGGGTTACGGCGATGTGTTTGTAATTCTATTTTTTGGAATACTAGGGGTAGGAGGTTCGTTTTTTCTTCATTCTAATTTTATCCCATTCTCTGTCTTATTTCCGGCATTGGCGTTTGGGTTATTATCTGCTGGTGTATTAAATGTAAATAATATTCGTGATATAGAATCAGATAAGGAGGCGGGTAAATTTTCGATTCCGGTAAGAATAGGAAGGAAAAATGCAATAATTTATCATTGGGTTTTACTAATTGGTGCTATAGCGTTATTTACAATTTTTACGACCCTAAACTTTAAAACCTATTGGCAGTTAATATACCTATTGACTATACCATTGTTTTTGAAAAATGGCATAGCAGTGACAGTGAAAAATGATGCGAAAGAGCTGGATCCTTTTTTAAAGCAGTTAGCAATATCAACCACCATAATAACTCTTTTATTTGGAATTGGACTACTGATCGATTAAAGGCGCTGGTTTATCCGAGGCATTTTATTATTTTTGAATTAATAATGAGAATTGTAAAAAAATAGGGCTGTGATAAAGAATAATATAAAAATACCATGTGCATTTTGCCAGAATATTAATCACTCTATGTTTAGTGAATTATCTAGGGAGGAATTAGAACAACTAACCACTGCAAAAACGTGCATCAGATATAAGAAAGGACAGACATTGTTTTATGAAGGCACCCGTCCTTTAGGAATTTTTTGTATTAACACCGGAAAAGTTAAAGTATTTAAGATCAGCTCTGACGGAAAAGAACAAATATTGTATTTATCCAAACCCGGAGATTTTCTTGGTTACCGAGCCCTGATCAGTGAAGAATTTTACAATGCCTCAGCAACTGTCATTGAAGAAGGCGCCATTTGCTATATTCCTAAATCAAGCTTTATTAAAATATTCAATTCTAACCCATCATTTTTTAAAAGGGTAATCAACAGACTGTGCAATGACCTGGGAGTGATGGAAGAAAAATTGGTTTCTATAGCGCAGAAATCCGTTCGTGAACGGCTTGCAGCCACCTTGCTTATGTTGAAAGAAACCTATGGAATGGAAGGTGAAAACAGCGAACTTATAGATATAGCGTTATCTCGGGAAGACCTCGCAAATATCATAGGAACAGCTACGGAGACAGTCATTAGATTGCTTTCAGAGTTCAAAAGCCAAAAGATCATTTCATTAGAAGGGAAGAAAATAAAAGTCCTAAAACCACAAGATTTAGTCAGAGAGGCCGATTTTTATGGCCGTTAAGTCAAAGCAGCCAAAAATATAATGATTTTTGTCATTTTCTGAGATGATTGCTATCATTTAATTATTGACATTATCTTCGTTTTTTTGGTCATTACCTTTTACATAAACTAAAAGGTATTGACTATGAAAAAGATATTAGTCCCCACAGACTTTTCAGAACAAGCTATTTACGCAATGGAGTTCGCATGTCAGATTGCGCAAAAATCTGATGCATCCATTCATGTACTTCATTTAGTTGACCTGTCCGGGTTTATCGATTACTCTGCTATTGGAAATTCTTATTCGATGTTAGGAACAACTGCAGGCATTGGATTTGATGAGAAGGTACTTAAAAGCCTTTCAGAAAATGCAGAAGAAAAGATGAATGAGTTTCTGAAAAAGATCAGTGACTACAATATCAAAATTTCCACCAAAATAGAATTTGGAAATGCTTTCCAGTTTATAGTCGAAGAAGTGAAGGAGGGAGGCTTTAATCTGGTGGTAATGGGGTCGAAAGGATCTAGTGGAGTGGAAGAATTCCTAGTAGGTTCTAATACTGAAAAGGTGGTCAGGCACGCTAAATGTCCTGTTATTACCGTGAAGTCAAAAGTTGATTTTGGTGCGATGAAAAACATTGTGTATGCATCAAAATTCACCCATGATGAGTCGCATGTGATCAGCGAATTGAAGAAAATCTCCGATCTGAATGGCGCTACTATTCATCTTGTACGTGTCGTGACTCCTAACGCATTTGAGACCACCCGAAAAATTAAATCTATTATTAAAGAGTATGTAAAGAAAAATGACCTTCAAAACTATACCATTAACATTTATAATGATGTAGTAGAGGAGGACGGTATAATTTATTTCGCACGCGATATTGAAGCAGATATGATTGCCCTATCTACTCATGGTAGGACAGGTCTGATGCATTTGTTAAGTGGTTCTATTGCCGAAGATGTGGTAAACCACGCCTTGCGTCCTGTGTGGACATTTAAGTTGAAACATTAAAATTATTTTTTATCATGGCTAAAACGCTTGTTGCTTTAACAAACAATAATTCTTTTAACAGTAACTTATTTCAAGTTGCAGAATCATTATACCCTAACATTAATAATGAGTTGTTTGTGGGATTGCTATTGCAGGGGATTTCTTATAAGGAAAACATAGCAAGTTATTTGGAAGACACATCTTTGAAAGGGCTTTTACCGGATAAAAATGCTCCCTGGAGTGAATCGGATAATCAAAAGGCAGAGGTGATTGCATTATTTGAAGAAAAAGCACAGAAGCGGAAATTGAATTATAAAATCTATAATGACTTCGAAGTTTCCGGTTATGATTTAGTCAAACAAAGTGTGTATGCCGATCTTTTGGTTTTCAGTTATAATGTGTTTTTCGATCCGGAAACCAGCAAGCCCGATTCTACCTTCATCTATCAGTTGTTGAAGGGATGTAAGTGCCCGGTTTTGATTTTGCCTGTTGATACAAAATCCATTGATAATGTGATATTTACCTACGACGGCAAAGAGTCATCCGTATTTGCAATTAGAATGTTTAGCACATTGTTTTCTAATTCTATGAAAGACAAGGAGGTAACGGTACTTACGGTGACCCCATCCGCAGAAGAAGAAATTAAAAATGAACGATTGTTGTTAGAGCTTGTAAAACAACATCATACCAACGTGGGAGTACAACTATTAGAAGGAACCAATATTTCAGATGAAATTATTGAATTCGCAGAGAGTGTTAGCAACCCACTGTTAGTGATGGGGGCCTATGGCCGTTCTCATATTTCAAATTTACTGATACCAAGTGTGGCTAAAAATATTTTGAAGCAATCCAGGTATCCAATATTTATAGCACACAAATAATTAATTGCACAGATCAGCAAAGGAAGTATTGGAGGTTTGGTAGCCTAAACTAGTAGCCTTATTAAATAAAAGACAATACTCTTCTGGGTCTTCATTGTTTAAGTAATAAACATAGGCAAGAAAATAATAGGCATCCCCGCGTTCGGGTTGGAGCTCAATGCACCTTTCTAAATGTGGTTTGGATGCCTCAAAATCTTCCATGATAATATAATTTCTTGCAGCATTTAAATGCCCCAGGTAGGACTTGCTGTTTAGTTGAAGCGCAAATTCAAAGTGCTGTAGAGATTGGTTATACTCCTTCTTCTCAAAAAATGAATTTCCTAGATTAATATAAATCTCCGCATTTTTAGAATTTAAAAGCAATGCTTTCTGGAAGTTCATAATTGCACTGTCATATTGCTGAAGAGAAAAATAACAATTCCCAAGGTTGTAATAAGGCTTATAATTGGTTGAATCGATCATTAAATATTGATTAAAATCATCAATGGCATTTTGAAATTCTTCCTTTTCAAAATACGCCACTCCTCTGTAAATCAATAGGTTTGGTTCCTCCGGGAAGTGTTCCAATGCTTCATCCACGAGAGCAATTGTTTGATCAAATTCACCATTTTGAAGTGCCCCTACAGCTTTTTCCATGTAGGTTTTTATATCTGGGTGACAGGCGAACAGAATAATTGACAGAAGTAAGAACCAAATATTTTTCATAATGATGAAACATAAACAATTTTTGTAGAATAAGTTTTTCCATTGGTAAACATTCGGATGATATATGTTCCTGTAGAAACCGGAGTCCCCATTTGATTGGTTCCGTCCCAGGTGACAAAATTATTTCCCCGATATTCATAAGCATTTAACAGATCTCTGATGCGCCTTCCCTGGATATCATAAACACCAATATAAGTAGGCCCATCTTCCATTATAAAGAATGGTATTTTAGTTGAGGTTTCAAATGGATTTGGAAATGCAGTGCCTATATGAATGGACCTTTTTACAATAGGAAATGTAGGTTCAGTTATCTGGTTAAAAGTAGCCTGAAAAGCTCCGTTGCCATGTGTGGCGGCATATACAGTGCCATCAGAAGCGCGGTGTTTTACCATCACGCTTACTACATTTCCTAAAGTACTACCTCCTTCACGCGTCCAGATGGTGTTATCGCCGTCTAAGTTTTCTGTGGAATAGACACCTGTACTGGTGGCTGCAAAATAAATATATTTGCCATCCCTGGTAGGCGCTACATCCACCCATCTTACCGAAGGGCCACTTCCTGAGCCGTCCGGAAATTCCTCCAGGTTTCCCGAAACGGAAACAAAATCATTGCCGCCATTATCAGAATAATAAATGCTTTTTACATTATAATTTGAAAAGACTACAAGTATATTTTCAGCATTTAGAGGGTCAATTGCAATGGAAATAATATAACCATTATCCGGAAAAATTGGACTGGTAATATCTTGGATCGTTGGAGAAATGGCTAAGGCATCGCTTATTTTATATAAATCTCCTTGTGAAGTGCCATAAAACACGATGTTTTCCGGTTTATTCGATGCCGATATTGCTGAGATTTGTCCTACTGATATTTGCGTATCTGCTAGCTTTTCCCAATTGACAGATGTTTTTTCCTGTGATCCTGATGGGATTTGAGTGAGGTTAATGTTTTTCCATACGGCATCTCCCGCAGCCAGGTACATAATGTTATTATTGTTCGGATCAAGCACAAATGGATTGATAAATAAATATTCTTGACCATCTTTTTCCCCACCACCTAACGGATCAACTCTGGCAAAGGATGTTCTCTGAAAATTCTTGTCGGTAGTAAATCGGTAAGTTTCACCATCCTGAAAGGAAGCATAATAATATTTTTCATTCTTTGAGATAGCACAGTAGCCTCCATCCCCTCCTAAAAACCGGTACCATTGTGTATTGTAATCCGGATTATTTGCGATGTATGTTCCATTGTCCTGGAAGCCAATAATTACCTTTCCAAAAGAGGTGCTTGGGTCAAAGCCAAGCACATACGATTGGCCTGTGACAAAGCCGTTGTTTAAAGGCCACCAGTTAATATATTCTGCCCGATTTGATTCAGTTACAAATATTCCACCATCATTTGTTGAAAGCATTCTGTCAGGGTTGCTTCTGAAAAATGCAAGGTCATGTTGGTCAACATAATGATTTGGATAAACGAGTAAGTTGTTAGCGGTATCATATCCGCCCACCCAGGAGATATTTTGTGATGAAGCAAAGCCGTCGTCTGAACGATAAAGATTGGTGCCTCCTAAATACACAATTTCATCATTATTAGGATGTACTTTCAATACCATGTTATAGGAATCCTGGTCATCATAGTCGCCAGTGTCACCTCCGAGCATGGGGATATTTGTGCTTAAATTCACCCAATTCCCATTGTTTCCGGTTGTATTGGTAAATCGCCAAAGGAAATCATCCGCTCCTCTGTCTCCTAAAAAGTAAAGGGTTTTAGGTGATGAACTGGAGGTGGCAATTACTATTCTGGAAAAAGTAGAAGGCCAGCCTCCTGGTGTTATATTATTCCAAGTGGTACCATCCTCTGATCGATACACGCCATCCTTAGAGTAGGTTCCGTCAAATGCTTCTGAGCTTAGAACCGCATAAAACACACCATCTTCTGTTTGAACGATATCTGTAAATCGTGGGGCATTTTCAAAGTTAAGATCCAGATTGTCAGAAGTGACAAATTCTTCACCTAGCACAATTTGCCAGGAGTCGCCACCATCCATACTTCTGGCTATACCTCCCATGATAGCAGCAAAAACCTCATCATTGGTTGGTTCAAATTTATTGGTAATGACTTTCCAGATATATTGAAACTGCGAATTAAATTTCGTTACATTTCCGAGTGCTGTTGCAGGAAGTTGTACCCATGATTCACCATTGTCTATGGACTTAAAAATACCATCACCTCTAAATGGTGCAAATGGCGCTCGTGCTGAATTCCCCTGAACTTCACCGGTGCCAAAATACCAAATGTTTGATTTACCAGATCGGGTATCCTGGGCAATGGAAGTTACACTATGAAGGCTTTCCGGAGCTGTTTTTTTTGACCAATTGTTGCCACCATCTGTGGTTTTCCAAATTCCCCCGGTTACTCCTCCAGCTAGAATAATAGCTTCATTGGTCGCATCAATGGCAATTGACCGGGTTCTCCCTCCAATATTATATGGGCCAATAGAAGTCCATTCTTCCGCATTGGTCCTGAGCTGGGGATCTTTACCTTTTTGAGGGAGCGTATTGGAAAATGCTATCTCTCTTTTCCTAATATTTTCAGGAATTATACCTGTTTTAGGATCAATCTGTAGCCTTGTCCAATAATCTTCTCTTGCTGAAGGATTTTCATGATTTCCAATAGATGATTTCACTCTTGGAAAAAAATCCTCCGGATTAAAATCTTGAGAAGTATCGGCCTTTTTATGTTGGCAGCTAAAAATAAATAGGATTAAAAAGACAAATAAAGTAGTGTGTGTAAAAAATTGTTTGTTCACTTTTTATTCTATCACAATATTTACCTTATTCGTTTTTTTAGCTTCAAGCACAGGAGTCAATTGGGCTGCTCCGTAGTTGTTCATTTTGCCCTTAGTCACATCTACAAAGTATGCTTGAGGTTTGATGTCTTTGAATTTCACCACACCTTTCTCATCAGTAAGTTGAGGTTCCTGAACAGGGTTTTCATCATTCTTAAAGTCCTCCTCATTGTCATAAATGGCCACGGTAGCTCCTTCTACATAATTACCCATTCCGTCAATCACAGTGATTTTCAGAGAGGTTGGAAGGTATAAAGATTTGGTAGAGGTAAAACTGCTAAAAGAAATTACTATCAACAAAGCGAATATTGTTATTATGTTTTTCATGGATTTATATGTTTAGTCTTTCAATCTTTTATATGTCCCAAAATAGTTATCATCTTTCATGCCATCTTCATCATAATCTACGATGGTATGCATTTCCATAAAATTCCCATTTATTTTAACTTCGAAAGGATATACAGTGCCATTTTCTTCTTCAAGAAATAAAGAATCGCCATCTATATACCAAATACCCGAATTGGAGTGGAAAACATTTCCCAATGTATCTAGATACTTGTTGATAAAAGTTCCGTCCTCATTGAGGGTTGTTTCAACAGGCTTTATGTTCATTTTCAATTCCCAATTGTCTTCTGTTATCGCAACGTGAAATGAGGTGTCTGAATTGTTATAGGTGGATAAATCTACATCAATAGTGCTGTTGATCCATGTTCCTACAATACCATTTTCCTGCGAATCGTCAAAATTCGTCTCACTAGTCGGAGTGGTATCTTCCGTTAATTCTGTGGATTTATTTTGACCTGTGCCGCAAGCAGCATTTAGTATTAAAACCAACAAAATATAGAAGCCATTTTTAATCATAACCCAAAATTGTAAAATAAATGGCAATATTTCTCGAAAAGTTTATGACATATATCACTTGACCAACTGGTCTATTTTTGTACCTTTGCGATGATGGAAGTAATCGAAAAGATATCGACACGAGATAAACTTATTCAAAAGGCCTCAAGGATTATGGAGCTGAAGGGTTATTTTGGAACAGGTGTGAATGAAATTTTGAAAGAGACGAATATCCCAAAAGGATCTCTTTACCATCATTTTCCGGGTGGAAAAAACGAACTGCTTAAAGAGGCTGTCATTTATTCTGGCAAAAAACAAATGCGTGCTTACTCTGATGCAATGCGGAATAAAAAAACGGTGGTCGAGGGGTTGAAATCTGTAATTGATTGCATAATTGATGAATTGCAATCTACAGATTATCAGTACTCATGTCCAATTGGGGCAATTGCTATCGAAAGCGCAACTGCCAATGAAACTATAAAAGCGGCGTGTATGCAGGTATATGAAAAGATGGAAAAAGCTTTTGAGGCCTACTTAAATTTATTCGGAGTGGAAGATGCAACTTCTACCTCAATGTTTATTATTAATTTAATAGAAGGGGGCTCCATCATCGCAAAAGCGCATAGTGATGTGCGGCATTTAGAGGTAATCAAAGAACAACTTAATAAAATATTAAACGTCTAAAAAAATTTAAACTTTATTAGACTAAATGGTCTAGCCAATGAAACTAACATTTAAATGGATTGGAGCAGGTTGTTTTACTTTAGAAGTAAATGACAACTTAAAATTGGCATGCGATCCGTGCCTGAGCCCTAAAGGAACTCATTATGATTTTAAGTTTTTTAAATCAGAAAGAGTAAAAGATCCGGTGTATGATTCATCGGACTTGGAAAATGTCGATTGTTGGTTGCTAACCCATCGACATGCTGATCACCTGGATAATAAAGGGATGGAGTATTTAAAGAATGATTCCAGGAAACTCGTTCAGAAAGACGTTAGCCGGTGGCTTGCAAAAGAAGGTGTTAAAAACGTGGATACATTAGCCTGGGGTCAGGACATGGAATTCATAAAAGAGGGGATTAGTATCAAGGTAGAAGCTATTCCAGCTATTCATGGTTCTAATGCACTAAGCTCTTATTTTGCAGGAAATGTCAACGGATATTGGTTGAAAATCAATGATGGTAAAAGTACAAAGACTGTTTACATCACTGGCGATACAGTGTGTAGTAAGAAGGTAGAAAATTTTATTGGGAATAAAATGTGTGATGTTTTAGTGCCAAATATGGGTGAGGTGATGCATGATAAATTTGGTGGTCCTTTGACATTGAATAGCGAAATGCTCGACCATATGATAGATTGCCTGGAACCATTAGCAGTATTTCCTATCCATTATGGATGCTTTTCTCACTATGCACCGGAATTTCCGAAAGTAAATATTTTTCACAAATCGGTGGTTAAAAAAACAGAATTAGGCGAACCGTTAAATATAACCCTATAGATTATGAGTGAACAGACATTTGAAAAACACCCACACAGCACCCAAATTATCCGATTTCAGGATTGCGATCCCCTGGGACATTTAAATAATAGTAAGTACATCGATTATTTTATGAATGCACGGGAAGATCACCTACGTGAATATTATGATCTGGATATCTATGAATTATCAAAAAATGCCGGCTATGGATGGGTAGTATTGCAAAACCAAATTTCCTACTTAAAACCAGCCTTTTTAAATGAAAAGGTAATTTTGGAATCCATGCTAATTTACTATGATAACTATACTGTGATCGTAGAAATGAAAATGTGGAATGCTGATAAAACACATTTGAAATCCGTGTTTTGGTCCAGGTTGGTTGCGATTGATATTGTGAAGAATAAGAAAACACCTATCCCAAAGGAGTTTTATTTGTTGGAAGATATTCTTGTGCCGGTAGATGTTTCTAAAGGTTTTGACAAAAGGGTGGAAGAAATTTATACCCAACTGAAACGGATGCCAGTGGAATAAACCCCTTTTTATACAGAGTGATATCAATTTCAGGGAAGTAAGATGCTACCTTATCCATTTATTGTCATACTTCGTCAATTATGTGATACCATTTTATTTCCATTTTTCTAAATTGCGCGCGAATGAAAAAGGAGTAATATGAAATACACAAAATTTACCTATTTAGTATTTATCCTGATGATTGGTTTCAGTTGTACTACTAAGCAACGGGACCAGGAAACTTATCAGGATATAAAAGAACAAGACAAGGGGTTTAATTATATCGCAGATCGATTTGCTGATTTACAGATCTTGCGTTATCAGGTGCCAGACTTTGACATGCTGACCCTAAGTCAGAAAAAACTGGTGTACTATTTATCCCAGGCAGCTTTATCCGGTCGGGATATCATTTACGATCAAAATTACAAGCACAATCTTAAAATCCGACGCACCATTGAAGGCATCTATAAGACTTTCCCTGGTGATAAAACAACAGGTGACTTCCAGGCTTTTGAAGTATATGCCAAAAGAGTGTGGGTGTCAAATGGTATCCATCATCACTATTCCAATAAAAAATTAGAGCCGGATTTTAGCCCTGATTTTTTTAAGGAGCTTGTCAACATGTCTGATGAAGCCAGTCTTCCTTTGGAAGAAGGTGAAACAAAAGCTGACTTGATTGATAAGCTTACCCCCTTGCTTTTTGATATGGAGATAGATGCCAAAAAGGTGAATAAAGATAGTGGCATTGATAATATAGCTGCATCAGCAAATAACTATTATGAAGGTGTGACCCAGGCAGAAGTAGAAGCATTTTACCAAGCCAAAAAACAGGGCAAAGGAGATCATCAACCATCATGGGGGTTGAATTCAAAATTAGTAAAGGAAAATGGTCAATTAGTTGAAAAGGTTTGGAAAGTCGGTGGCATGTATTCTGAATCCATCGAGAAGATAGTTTATTGGCTTGAAAAGGCTACAGAGGTGGCTGAAAATGAACAACAGAAAACTGCCCTGGAAAAATTAATTGAATACTATAAAACAGGTGATCTTAAAATATTTGATGAATATAGCATTGCCTGGGTAGAAGATACCGAATCAACAGTAGATGCTATAAATGGTTTTATAGAAGTATATGGAGATGCAATAGGCTATAAAGGCGCTTATGAATCGGTGGTTTCTTTCAAGGATTTTGAATCGAGCAAACGAATGGCTGTTCTCTCTGAAAATGCGCAATGGTTTGAGGATAATTCCACAATAATGGATGAGCATAAAAGGGCTAATGTGAAAGGTGTGAGCTACAAAGTCATTACCGTGGCAATGGAAGCAGGGGATGCTGCCCCATCTACACCTATAGGAATTAACCTTCCTAACTCAAACTGGATCCGATCAGAACATGGGTCAAAATCTGTAAGTCTGGGAAATGTAATTTCTTCGTATAACAATGCTTCAAGCAAAGGATCCTTAGATGAGTTTTTCTTTGACCCGGAAGTGAAAAACAGGATCAAGGCACAAAAAGGACTTGCAGGAAAACTGCATACAGCGTTACATGAAGTGATTGGACATGCTTCCGGTAAAATCAACGAAGGTGTGGGCAATCCGAATGAAACATTAAAAAATTACCGGTCAACGCTGGAAGAGGCCAGGGCAGATTTGGTATCACTTTATTATGCGGTAGATGAAAAATTGATTGAAATAGGTGTGATGCCCTCGGTGGAAGTAGGTATGGCAGAATATGACACATATATAACCAATGGATTGATGCTTCAGCTGAGAAGACTTGATTTAGGGGAAAATGTGGAAGAGGACCACATGAGAAATCGACAAATGATATCTAAGTGGTGTTTAGAAAAAGGGAAGGCCGACAATGTAATCGAAAAGAAGGTGATCGATGGAAAAACCTATTTTGCCATTAATGATTATGATAAATTAAGGGAGCTATTTGGTCAATTACTTCGCGAAATTCAACGAATAAAATCTGAAGGTGATTATGAAGCTGGAAAAGCATTAGTAGAAAACTATGGAGTGAAAGTTGATCCGGAATTGCATGCGGAAGTGCTTGAAAGATATTCTACGCTCAATGTTGCTCCTTACTCAGCTTTTATTCAACCTAAATTGGTGCCTGTAATGGAAGGTGAGGAGATAGCTGATGTAAAGGTTGAAATCCCCGAATCATTCGTAGATCAAATGCTTGATTACGGTGATAACTATTCATTCTTGCCGAATTATAATTAGGTATATCTAAAGGACTTCAATAAAATAATCAATCCCATCGTAGCATTTCGGTGGGATTTTTTTATTTATCATCATTTCCCATTTTTCCCAATAGCCAGAACTTTTTGCGGTGAAGGTAATGTTTATCATAAGAACAACCGAAATGATAAATATTACACTATGAAGATTTACCCAGAAAAGAAAAACCTTTACCGATTGCCTTGGTCTACTAATGACAACCCGATAGGCTGGGAGGAAGTAACTGATATTTGCAACATAAAATGTAAGGGATGCTATCGATTGATTATGGGAGAAGGTCATAAATCCGTTGACCAAATAAAAGAAGAAATTTTGTTCCTGAAGAAATGGCGCAATTGTGATAATATCACCTTAGCAGGGGGAGAACCCATTTTGCATCCGGAGATATTGAATATCATACGGTTTATTCATGGTCTTAAAATGAAAAGCATTATCCTGACCAATGGATTTGCGCTAACGGAAGAACTTTTAAGTGACTTGAAGAAAGCAGGGCTTACCGGGTTGAGCTTTCATATTGATTCCACACAAACCCGCGCAGAATTTAAGAAAGAAGATATTAAATCAGAATTAGACCTGAATGACCTGCGATTGAAGTATGCAAAGATGCTGAAGAAGTTTGGCTTTTATGCCCATTTCGGCATAACCGTAACAGAAAAAAGCATTAAAGAGGTGCCGCAATTTATTCAGTGGGGAATCGATAATATCTCCATGGTATCAGGTATTTCCTTGATTATTTATAGGGTATTGCCAGTGCATGATGGAGTGAAATATTATTCTAATGGAAAACCAGTTGATTTGAGTTTGGGGAGCTTGGGGTATGCCATAGAAGACGATGAAATAGGAAAGGTCAAGTTGAAAAGCCAGGATGTTTATGCCACCATCAAGGAGCATTTTCCCGAATATGATGCCAGTTGTTACCTCGGAGGAACACACGATCACACTTCTTTTAAATGGTTAATCGGAAATATCATTGTAAATACTAAAGGAAAGCTTTTTGGAGCATTTGGAAAGAAGACTTTGGAATTAGCACAAACTTTTCATCACCTCATTTACGGTACTTATTTGGTATATCCGAAAATTAAAATTGGTAAGAAGGTATTTGCCATGTCGATATTTGACAAGAAAGTGCGAAAGGCATTTGGCAATTTCATGAAATACATATTAGGCAATCCGTTACGACTTTTTTATCCTGTTAAAGCAATTGGGATAGGAATCGTGCAGGCGCCCGATATACTTCCCGATGGAAACATTGATATGTGCGACGATTGTCCGGATATGTGTGTATATGAAGGAAAGTTAGTGAATTCATGCCGATTAGATGAATGCCGATTATATGGAAATCTATTGCATATCCACCATCACCATGAAAAAGTTGACAATGAGAAAAGTAAAGAAGAGCTGGTTGAGTCTTAATTTTTTAATGAAAACAAAAGTTCATTTCAATTGTTATAGCCTCAATCCATATTGAGGCATTTTTATATGGTATGTTTCATAAGATAAATGTCTTGATAATTAAATGAAGTTAAACACTCAATTAAACAATCCATCATGAAAAAAGTACTTTTAGCAGCTATAGCATTAATGTCGGTTTCATTTGCGAAAGCTCAGGATATTTCTCTTTTAACTTTTCAGAGCTACACTTTTCAGGACAGAATAAGATGGGAGTGGGGGGATGGATTAATCCAAGATGGGTTCCAATGGGGAGGCGGACTGGAAATTGGGTTGACTGATCAAGAAGCCATTGAAATAATATATCAAAATCTGAAAACGAATATTTTATTAAATGATTACTCAGGAATAGTAGCTGAAACAGTGATAGAAGAAGCTACTTTCCATTATATACTAGTTGGGGGTACACACTACGAACCATTTACTGATGTATTATCTGGTTTTGGCTCGCTAGATGCCGGATTAACCATCGCCTCTCCAACTGATCCGGATTACAGCAATGTCACAAAATTTACCTGGGCTGGAAGACTGGGGTTGAGAATTATGCCAAGTGATCGACTAAGCTTTCGGATTCATGGTCAACTTACCAGTCCGGTGCAGGCATTTGGTGGAGGACTTTATTTTGGTACCGGAGGAAGTGGTGTTAGCACATCCACTTTTTCTACCATTTGGCAGTTTAACATCGGAAGTAGCATTAATATCAAATTGAATTAAATATCTGAATTATGTGCTGACTAGCCTTCACAAGCGCACCTTCTCCAGTTATAGACAAATTTTTCCAGGTCAATCAAATAATTTGAAATGGCCTGGTTTCCTATATGGTGTTCCCTCCCGTGTTTTAACTCTGCTTCCTGAATAGCAGCATTTATTTCGATTTTATAGCTTACTGATAAGTCCAGTAATTTCTCTTCCCAAAGGGACACTTCGACATTTTTGTTTTTTACAGTCAGGTGAATCACATTCGTAAATTTGTAACAAAAATAATCCTCTGAATCTGATTTAACAATTCAAACAGCCAGGTTTATTCTTCAATGGTAGAAGTGTCTTTGGATTGGGAGCTAACAAACTCAGTTGGCGAAATATTAAATTCTTTCTTAAATGCCCTGCTAAAAGAATTTGGTAAGTCATATCCTACCATATAGGCAATCTCAGAAATATTCAATTTGTTTTGTTCCAATAATTGCTTCGCTCGCTGCATTCGGAATGATTTTAACAAATCAATAGGTTTCTTGCCCGTTAGTTGTTTCACTTTTCTGATAAAATGCATGTGACTGAGATTGACCATATCACACATCTTATTGACATCAAAGTCTGTATCAGAAATATGTTTTTCCATTAATTCTACCAGCCTGTTGATCAATTGCTCATCAGCAGAGGTGACTTTTATTTCCTTGGGTTTAAATTTAAAATCCTGTCCAAATTTAGATTTTAGTTTTTCCCTGGACGAAAGCACATTGCTGGTTTTCAGGTATAATATTTTGGGATCAAATGGTTTGGTGATGTAATCATCAGCACCAGATTCATATCCCGAAAGTTCATTTTCTTTTAGGTTTTTAGCGGTAAGAAGAATGACCGGAATATGGCTGGTTTCAAAATTTGATTTAATAGCCTCGCAAAATTTCAAGCCATCCATTTCAGGCATCATTACATCAGAAATTACCAGGTCAACGTTTTCTTCACTGCTCAATATCTCCAAACCTTTTTTTCCATTAATGGCAGTTAGTACATGATATTGGTTTTTTAAAAGGCTGTTGATATAATACAACATGTCCTCGTTATCCTCTACCACCAGAACACTTTTTTGACTCCTTTCGCCATTTGAAAGTGTTTCCGGGGATTCAACATTTATTTTTTCACTTTCAATAATGGAAGCATCAAGGCTTTTATTTAGTTCAAAACTGGTGCCATCAGTAAGCGCAATATTGCCATGCGGCTCCATGTTTTTTGGCATGTAAATGGTGAAAGTAGTGCCCTTTCCATTTTCACTTTCCACAAATACTTTTCCCTGGTGAAATTCGATGAGGTCCTTGATGTAAGAAAGACCAATTCCGGTGCTTTCCATGTTAGTGATATTGAGTGACTCATCTACATTTTTATATCGCTCAAATATGTTTGCTAATCGTCCTTTTTCTATTCCTCTTCCGGTATCCTTCACTTCTATTTTAATGAAATTTTCAATATCAGCCAGTTCATTTTCATCCTCCGGATCTTTATAGTTGTTGATGGTTATGGCAACTTTTATGGATTTATAATGTGGCGTGTATTTAAAAGCATTCGAAAGTAAATTGAAGACTATTTTCTCCAGTTTATCATGGTCAAAATACATTTCATGTTCATCTATATCAGAGGTGAAAGTATAGACAATATAATTTTGTACAGATTGATTGTTAAAGAGCTCTTTAATATCGCGAACAAATTTCACCACGTTTCCTTTTCTTAGAATCAATTCCAGAGTGCCGGTTTCTATTCTTCTGATTTCCAGTAATTGATTGATCAATTTTTGTAACCGTAGGGCATTTCTTTTAATGATCTGATGGAAATTATTTTTTTCAGAAAGGCCAATGGAATTATTTTTTAAAGATTCTAATGGGCCAAGAATCAACGATAAAGGTGTTCTGAATTCGTGGGTGATATTTGTGAAAAACCGGACTTTAGCTTTTGAAAGGTTTTCAATCTGTATGACCAGGTCTTTCAAATTATCCCGTTGAGCCTCTATTTCATGGTTCTTACTTTCCAGGAGAGAATTGTTGGTTTCGAGATCCTTTTGGTGTCTGATAATTTCCTCGTTCTGCTTTTCAATCTTCTCCTTTTTGATCTCCAATTGATCTACTGCATCATGTAGGTTGTCATTTAAATTTGATAAGGTTCTGTTTTTCGTAATGATCCGATATTCAAATATGGAGAGTAGAATGATAAAGAAAGAGATAAGCGCAATAAACCAGGCCTGTTTCCATACAGGTGGACTCACCGAAAAAGTGACGGAACCTGGGGTAGTACTTATGTTACCATCCAGATCCATTGCTCTCAATTGAAAAGTATATTCACCCCCTTCTAGTCCCGTAAATGTATGGTTTTGACTAGTGGTGAATTCAGACCAGGGTTCATCATTTAATCGAAAAGAAAAAAGAAGCCTGGATTTATCAGTATCATTAAAATAATCTTCTCCAGACCATGCAATTAAGGTGTTCCCGGAATTGTCAACTTCTTCAGAATACAAATCGATAGATACTACAGGGCCATTTTTGTCCGGTATTTTTCGGTATGTTTTAAAAGTATTATTGATTTCCGCATTAATCGGTTTGTCAGTATATGCCCTTCTTTTCCATTCTCTTACAGAATGATTGATCCATACTTCTCCTTTATTATTGATATTAATAGATCCTCCTTCATTAGAGAGAATCATTTCCTCAGGAAAGATTTCATTGATCCAGGTATCACCTGTAAAAAGACTAATGTCTTTATCAGTAGCTACCCAAATTTGATCTTTAAATGTATTGACGCTAATGATTGTATTACTAAATAAACCATCAGCACTTGTTATGTTTGTCCAATTAGTATTGTCATAAATAAACAATCCATAATACCTGGAGCCCACGTATAGATTGTTTTCATCATCACTATATACAATGTTGGTAAATTCTCTGAGCTTTTCATTATTAGAATACACCCAGCTTTTATTGTCATAAGAAAATAACCTACCACCACCTATGTAAATATTACCATTTTTAGTTTGACCAATTCCATATACATTTGATTGATCTAATCCTCGCTCCCCGGTAGGGTGTTTTCTCCATATTTTATTTTCTGATTGCGGATTGAGAAGCTGTACCAAACCTCCTTGTTGACCTTTATCCATATCACGGTCTACACTCCCACCAAAATAGATGGAGCCATCTTTTGCTTCAAATACAGAACGATAGTCAATTCCCCATGAAAGGGAATCAAGCATTGTTTTTTGCCAGCGATTGTCTTCCAGTAAAGCAACAGCAGCACTCCCATGATGACTACCTACCGCCCAAATTTGATTTTTGGATGTGCTGAAAATCCGCACCGGAGCGTCTATAAGTCCATCCTTTTCATCGTAAACAAACCACTCGTTTCCTTTATTAATGACTGCCCGGCCTTCTACATCGAGAAACCAGCTATTATTCTCAGTGCCTTCGCATTGATAATTCAATTCATTATAAGTGAGCCATTGATTATCAGAAAGATCAACCTTCAAAACATTAGAAAGGTGACCAAATATTAGAAGCTCATTATTGTTGTCTGTATAGACGGTAATATAAGAGGTAGGTATTTTATAACTAGGGGCTGTATATCTTTTAATAGTTTGGTCTTTTTTGATAGCAAATACTTTTCCTATCCCACCAATCCAAACAGTCCCATCTTGTGATTCGGCGATACTTGTCGAATATTCATCATCTCCAAAAGTGGTGTTAAAATTAACAGAAGACCAATTTTCATTTTCAATAATATAAGCTCCTATCTTAGTTGATCTGTTGATGATCCAGATTTTATTGTCTTGTGCACGGATGATCTTTTGGTCATTCCCAAACTTTATGTTTTTAGCATTCCCAACTAATGTATAATCATCGATACTTCCATCTTCTACATCACTTAAATCAAACTCTAATATGAGCCCTGATTCATAGCTTGATATAGCCAACCAAATTTTTCCATTTTCATATTCAAAAATGTCGGAGATATTAAGAAAGCCACTATTAAATGACGCATCAGCAGGGAGGTCAATCAGCGTATATTCAGGATGGTTATTGAGGAAATTTTGGGCAATTGGAGCAGAAGAGAAATAGTATTTGTTTTTAGAGGTAATGAGAATTGCTCCACCAGTTGTTCCGCAAAAAATACTACCATCTTCCAGCTTATTGATTACCTTGAATTCAAAAGATTCATTATCAGCGCCTAGTATTACAGGCGTCCATTTATTTCCTTTTAGGGTAAATAAACCCTTGTTTGTTGCGGCGTAAACCAGGTCGTCCTTATCAACGTAAATTTTTGAAACTGATCCACCAATGAGCCCATCTTTCCCGGTGTATTTTTTCCAGGTGATACCATCATACTTGAGTAAACCATCATTTACACCAAACCAATAAATATTTTCATCACTTGATTTCGCAAGTGTTCTAATACCTTTATCTTCTAATTCGTGAAAAAATGTATATCTCCAGCTTTCAGAAAGTGGGTCTGGGGTTTTAGCCTCATACGGTTTCTGTGCTTGAGTGGGATAAGCAATTACTATTGCCATTATACAGAACAACCAAAATCTCACAAACTTCATCGAATCTCTAATTTTGTACTTCAGGCACTATGTTTAAATCTTGTAATTTAGCAAATAAATACGCGCCATTTATAAGAATGTGCTAATATTGCTTACAATTTAAATGGATTGAATTAAATATTTAAAACTCCAGGAAGTATTCCTTTCTTAATGTTGAAAATGGGATTATCAATGTTAATTTTGGAATTAGAGTCTAGTGTTTGAGTCCCTAATATTGCAATCGAATTCTAGGCATGATGAAAATTGAACAAGTGAATAATATAAATAGTAATGCTATAATGAAGGAATTCCTAGATGAAAATTTTTTATTAGAAACTAAAACCGCTGAGCGTCTTTTTCACGATCACGCGAAAAACCAACCTATTATTGATTACCACTGTCACCTACCTCAAAAAGATGTGGCTGAAAACAGAAATTTCACAGACTTAACTGAAATCTGGTTGAAAGGTGATCATTATAAATGGAGGGCAATGAGGGCTAACGGGATCAATGAGCGGTATTGCACCGGTGATGCTACGAATTTTGAAAAATTTCAAAAGTGGGCAGAAACAGTTCCCTATACCATGCGAAATCCTTTGTACCACTGGACTCACCTGGAATTGCAAAGATACTTCGGGATAAACACCATTTTAAATGGCAATACAGCGAAGGATATTTATGACGAAGCATCTGCTAAGCTGAACACTCCTGAATATTCGGCAAAAGAAATTTTGCATAAAATGAATGTGAAAGTAGTGTGTACTACAGATGATCCTGCAGATGATTTAGCCTATCATAAAGAATTAAAAGACAGCGGATTCGATGTCAAAATATTGCCTACATTCCGGCCCGATAAAGCTATGATGGTAGACAACGCAATCGATTTCGTAAAATATGTGGAAAAGCTGGAAAAAGTGACTAATACCAGCATAAGCAGCTTTTCTGATTTTATTTCAGTCATCCAGTCGCGACATGATTTCTTCGCAGAAATGGGAGGTAAATTATCTGACCATGGGTTAGAAACCTTGTACGCAGAAGAGTTTACTGAAGCGCAATTAAGTGAGATATTTAACAAGGTAAGATCAGGAAAAGAACTGACGGCAGAAGAGATTGTCACTTTTAAGTCGGGGATGCTGATCATTTTGGCAAGAATGGATCATGAAAAAGGATGGACGCAACAATTTCACCTGGGTGCGATACGTGATAATAACCCACGAGCAAACAGAGAATTAGGTCCTGATACCGGTTTTGATTCTATCGGAGATTTTGAAATGGCCAGGGCAATGTCCAAATTCTTCGGAAAATTAGACGATACCAATCAATTAGCTAAGACTATAGTTTACAACCTCAATCCACGAGATAATTATTTATTTGCTACCATGATCGGGAATTACCAGGATGGTTCTGTTGCAGGAAAAATGCAATTTGGATCCGGATGGTGGTTTTTGGATCAAAAAGAAGCAATGGAATGGCAAATGAATGCATTATCGAATTTGGGATTATTAAGTCGGTTTGTAGGTATGTTGACTGATTCCAGAAGTTTTCTTTCTTACCCAAGACATGAATATTTCAGAAGAATATTATGCAATCTTCTTGGCAATGACGTTGAAAAAGGCCTATTGCCAAATGACATGGAATTCATCGGGCAAATGGTAGAAAACATTAGCTATAACAACGCAAAAAATTTCTTTAATTTTTAAATAGTACTGACAACACAATGGCAAAAGTAGTAACGTTTGGTGAGATCATGCTTAGGCTGGCCACCCCGGGATTTTTACGGTTTTCACAAGCAAAAGAATTTGAAGTAACATTTGGTGGAGGAGAAGCAAATGTAGCTGTTTCATTAGCTAATTATGGAATAGATGCATATTTCGCTAGCCGCCTTCCAAATAACGATATTGGAGATGCAGCAGTAGCATCCTTAAAAGCGCATGATGTAAAGACAGATTTTATTGATAGAGGCGGAGATAGAGTAGGTATCTACTATCTTGAATCAGGTGCGGTAAGCAGAGGTAGCAAGGTAGTATATGATAGAGCACATAGTGCTTTAGCAGACATACAACCTGGAATGATTGACTGGGAAAAAGCGCTTGAAGGAGCTACCTGGTTCCATTGGACAGGTATTACCCCTTCCATTTCAGAAGGTGCTGCAAAAGCATGTAAAGAAGCATTGGAAGTAGCTTCTAAAAAAGGAATTACCATTTCTACGGATTTAAATTACAGAAAGAAACTTTGGAAATGGGGTAAAACAGCCGGTGAAGTGATGGAAGATTTAGTGCAACATTGCGATGTCATTCTTGGGAATGAGGAAGATGCCGAAATGGTATTTGGTATTAAACCAGAAGGCGTAGATGTAACCGCCGGTCATGTAGAAGGAGCAGCATATGAGTCTGTTGGTAAGCAGCTAATGGAGAAGTTTCCTAAAGCTAAAAAAGTCATCATCACCCTTCGTGGATCAGTGAGTGCGAGCCACAATACCTGGTCAGGAGTACTTTGGGATGGCAAGCAGCTTTTTGAAGCACCTACTTACCAGATCACCCATATTGTTGACAGAGTAGGAGGTGGCGATTCATTCATGGGAGGATTGGTTTACGGATTGATTACCTATCCGGAAGACGATCAAAAAGCTCTCAACTTCGCTGTTGCAGCATCCTGCTTGAAACATACCATCAAAGGAGACTTCAATTTAGTAACAGTAGATGAGGTAGAGAAATTGATGAGTGGAGATGCCTCAGGACGTGTGGCGAGATAGTGAAAAGTAAATAGGTTATTGAGTTATTAGGTTTTGAAACCTTTAAAACAATATGAAATCTTTTGAAGAATTGGAAGTTTGGAAGCAGTCTAGGAATTATCGAAAGGATATTTCTGAACTGGTGAAGGGCTTACCAAAAGATGAAAGATTTAGATTGGTAGATCAACTAATCAGGGCT
>JBNLGO010000019.1:0-32744 GCA_050306095.1 Cyclobacteriaceae bacterium | reverse complement strand
ACTGCATACTTAGAAGGTGAACATCCAAATTGTGCTTTGAAGCATTTGCTAAAGTAAAATGGATCTTCGATCCCCACCTGCCAGGAAACTTCCGATACATTAAACTTCCCTTCAGCGAGCAGTTCAGCTGCTTTCTTCATCCGCTTTATTTTGATTAATTCATTCGGGGAATATCCGGTAAGGCCTTTGACTTTTTTATAAAAGATAGTTCTTGACTGGCCCGCTAGCTCTGTGAATTCCGTAACCGTGAAATTAGCATCTGAAAGGTGGTCGTCAATGATCTTGCTAATCGTATCGTAAAACACCGCATCTTTATCCCCTTGACTCAAGGCACCCTTTTTAACTTCTATATCTACAGAAAAACGCTTCTTCAATTTTTCCCGCTGATCAATCAATGTATAAACCCGTGAAATCAGGTATTTCAAACTAAAAGGTTTCATAATGTAAGCATCTGCCCCACTCTCACTTCCTTTTATTTTTATCGCTTCAGATGACAATGCCGTCAGTAATATGACCGGGATATGGCTTGTTTCGAAATCATTTTTCAGTAATCTGGTCATTTCCAAACCGTCCATTTCAGGCATCTTCACATCACAAATAATCAGTGAAGGATTGTGCTCGCGCGCCTTTTCCAATCCGTCCTTTCCGTCTATCGCCACATCCACATTAAAATGATGACTCAACTCCTCCTTGATAAAGTTTCGGATATCGGGATTATCATCGACGATCAAAATTTTCGAATGATTAGGAATGGATGGACGCTGAATATCCCTTTCTTCGTCTCCATCCAGTTTCTGCCCATTTTCTTTTGTATGATCTTCCTCTTCTACAAATAGGGCATTGCGATACTTTTCTTCATTGGATGGCAAATCTACCACAAATACAGAACCGCCTTCCGGATTTGGCATGTACCGAATACTTCCTTTATGGGCCTCCACAAACTCCCGAACCAGCTCCAATCCAATTCCAGTTCCTTCCGCTGTGGTATTCAGCTTCATGAACCTGCTAAAAAGCAATTCTCTTTTGTCATTTTCTATCCCAATTCCTGTGTCAATAATACAAATCTGGCAATTTCCGGTTTCCTCAGCTTTTTCAACCTTGCAAATTATTTTCCCTTTGGCCGGAGTAAATTTAAAGGCATTGGTCAACAGGTTAAAGAGGATTTTCTCAACTTTATTGCGATCAATGTATATGTCCCACTTATCTTCCACTCCCTCAAAGAGGTATTCAATTTTCTTTTGATAGGCAATTTCTTTAAAAGCATAATAGGCATTAAGTACGAAACCCGAGATGTCCGTTTTCTGAAGATTGAGCGTCAGCACATTGTTTTGCAATTTTCTGAACTCCAGCAATTGATCAATAAGCCTTGACATACGTAAGGTATTTCTATTTAAAAGCGCTACTTGTTTCATAGCTTCCACCGGCAAACTCTTGAGATCATTCATGCTTTCAATAGCTCCTTTGATTAAGGTAAGCGGTGTGCGGAATTCATGCGAGATGTTGGTAAAAAAGCGTAGCTTATAATCGGTCAGTTGCTTTTCCATTTTCACGGCATTATTTAAAGTGCTCATTTTTAACACAAAGCGGAGAACGATAAAGAAAAATAAAATAAAAAGTAAAATATAAACTCCCCAGGCATAATTGGTTTTCCAGATTGGTGGAGTTACAACAATCGCCAGGGTCTTCGCCGTTTCCGTCCATTCCCCATCTGCATTCGTACCTTTCACTTTAAACACATACTCACCTGGAGGGACATTCTTGTAGGTAGCCCGGTTAGTATTGTTGGGAGTACTCCAACGCAAATCGAAGGGTTCCAGGATATAGGAATATTTATTACCAGCAGGATCGGTTACATCCAGGCATGCAAAATTGATGGTAAAAGTATTCTGATTATATTTTAATTCGATGTTTTTTGTGCGGCCAATGGATTCCAACAATGGGCTGTCTTTTTCATTGGTTTCCAGTCGCTTATCATAGATGAAAAAATCGGTCAATTCTACTTCCGGTGTTCGTAGATCAGAACCACTTTTTTTCGGATTTAACATCAAAATTCCATCCAGCGTACCCCACAGCATAATCCCATCATCTTTCAGAAGGGAGGCATTTTCATTATAAAAATTCCCATAGGAGTTGCTTGAAAACCGATAATTCAGGAAGGTGTTTTTATTTTTATCGATATGTGTTAGGCCATTTTCAGTACTTACCCAAAGCACGCTATCGGTACTTTCCATGATAGAAGTAACGATATTGGAAGGCAAGCCTTCATCTCTTGTGAATTTTTCAAAGACTCCTTTTTTATCCGGGTGATTAGGTTCAAATAAATTCAATCCCCCTCCGGCAGTTCCTATCCACAATTGACCCCTGCTATCCTCAAAAATGGTCTTTATATCATTACAATTCAATCCTTCCGGATGATTGACATCATAAACGAAAGTGCGATACGAGCTTGAATTTTGAATAAATGTATCTGGATTAAAACTTAGCAGGCCACCGTAACTCCCCACCCAAATCAAACCTTGGGTATCCTGATACAAACACCGAATGAAACTTTTTATTCCCAAATCACTTAAAAAGTTAGTAAAACGAAATTCACCTTCAACTTCTTCTATCAAATCCAGGCCTCCCCCGAAAGTAGCCACCCACATTCTGTGTTTTGAATCTTCCAGCACATCAAATACCGAATTGTTACTTAGACTATTTTGATTCGCATCATAGGCTAATTGATGAAGCTGCTCATAATTATTTTTATTAAAAATATAGACACCATTGCCCTTGGTTCCTACCCAAATCCTACCTTGTGAATCCTCTTCAATGGTATAAGGGTTTATGTTTTTTCCAACACAAACTTTCTCCTTTAACAATTGATTATACACATATAAACTTCCATTTTTCGTACCCGTCCAGATATTATCATCCGAATCTTCAAATATGACTTTTACATTATTGTTTGTGCCAATTGATCCGTCTTCTTCCGGCTTCAAATACCTGACATTATATTTTTCCCGAACTACTTTGATCACTCCCGCATATTCGCTCCCGATCCATAAATTCCCAAAGCGATCTTCCGCAATGGACAAAAGGTAGTCTGACGCTGGACTATTATTGATTCTATCATAGGAAAAATTCGAAAGCAAGTTAGCTTCGGCATCAAACCGGTACAAACCATTACCATAGGTGGTAATCCAATATATACCCTTATGATCAATTAAAACATTAAACCTGCCATCATCAATCACACTGGCCACTTCGGGAGAAATCAACTGCATTTCACGTGTTTGTCCGGTACTATAATTGTAGAAAATCATCCTTCCCGAATAATCATACACCCACACATTTTTCAGTTTATCGGTGATGATTTGTGGAGCTTTATCGAAGGGGTCTTCACTTTTAAAAGGATTTACATGGTACGCTCCGGTGTTAATGTTTATTTTAAACAATCCATGTGACCGTGTTGATACCAACAGGTGATCATCTTGCAAAACGGCCATGTCAAGCAGCGAAAAGTCCTTACCAACTTCTAATGGGGTTAAAAAATTTTGCTGCCGGATATCATATCTGAGAATGGCATTATCAGATAGAAAATAGACGATTAAATTAAGCTCTATTCCCATGCTTATATTGGAGGAAGAAATCCCTTTAAAAACATTTAATTGCCCAGCAGAGTCGAGTTTATTTAAATTTGTTTCACTGCCCGCCCATATATTTTCATGAGAGTCTTCAAATAAAAAACTTATTTCCCTTTCAATTTTATGGGTAGATTCCAATGAAGAATTGTAATCCATTTTAGGTGTTCCATTATCACCATGCATTATTTTCACGCAACCTGTAGTGCCCCACAACCAGACATCTCCAGATTTCGTCTCCAAATAATCGGTATATCCAAGTGAAATCTTTTCTCCCTGGTATTCAAACTCAATGAATTGCTCGATTTTAGGGTCGTAACAATTAAAAGTATTCCCATAGGTTTTGATCCATAAAAATCCAGCACTATCCTCATAAATGCTCCTAACCCGATGATCACTCAAATGTGAAGTATTTCCCAGCTCTGGCTTATAGGTGATAAAGCGGGTACCGTCATAACGTACCAATCCATCCAGTGTACCAATCCACACATACCCCGTTTGATCCACCATCAGACTTCTGACCGTGTTTTGGGTCAACCCATCAGTGGTGCTTATCTGGCTAAACTTTAAAGATCCCTGGGCATGTGCAAAGGAAGAAACTAAAAAAATGCTTAACCATAACAGGCTTCTAAAAACTATGTTCTTCAACCTCATATGATTCTTTGTGTTATACAACAAGTGATAAAAGGTTGAATTTATTAAAAACGACACTAATACTGGAAAACATGCATGAAATAAATCAGTTTTTACAGGTCATTGTATGATATTCCATGGTAGCCTTCTCGAGAAACTGGAAAGTTTAAAAGCACAAAATGATTGGGATGAACTGTCATCAAGTAAATATACACGATATACAGAAAGTCAGAATACCTTGATCATGAACAAAAACGAACAGGAACGTAGCAGTAATGAAGGAAAATGTATTCAGTTCGCAAATGGCTCAATCGTTCATTGTTAGTTTAATTGCCTCAAATGTTCATGAATGGTTGAATATCAATTGTTAATGTTCCTATAGTTTTGTATTTAGAAGCGACTATACAAACACTGTACATAATTATCTATCAATAATCCATGATAAAATTCTTTAGAGCAATTAGAGAAAAATTGCTATCAGAAGGGAAAACCGGGAAGTATCTTAAATATGCCATTGGAGAAATCATCCTGGTAGTTATTGGAATATTGATCGCCCTACAAATTAACAATGCAAATGCGAATGCAAAACAGAAGCAGCAAGCACAGAAATACGAGCAAAATATTATTTCTGAGCTAAAAAATGATTTAAGAAAGTTGAACATGTTAGATAGCTTAAACAGTGTTAAACGCGAAAAAATCCTTGATTACATTTTATACTTTAAAAAACCTACAAGGAATACTGATACAGTGATTCAAAAAATGTATGATATTCAATATACAGGCGCTGTTTATAGAAGTATTGCTTATACCATTGATGAAATTATTAGTACAGGTAACCTTTCCCTATTTAGTTTGGAGAAAAAAACGGCCATTTTAGAATTAAAAGCTATCCAGGAATTTTATGAAAAAAATAGAATAGAAGTGGAGCAAAAATGGGTCTTAAGTAATCTTGAATTTGAAAACGCAGTAGACTTAATTTCCTTTTATCAAATCCTTACAGATGAATCCAAAAATTTGAATGATTGGAGGTATAATTTAAAGTCGGAACAATACAGGTTATTTAACAATAAAATACAGGCTGAATTGCGGCTTTATTATTTTCGAACTGACCAAAACAATCAGATGAGAATTCACACTGAAAAACTCATGAATCTATTAAATAAAGATTGAAAGAATAGACAACGAATGCACAATATTGTATTTATAGTTATAGCGCCTGACAAGAATTCTACACATCACACACTATCTGAAGTACTTAATCAAAAATGAAGAAAAAATTAACCCTATTCTTATTGCTTCTATCAATTTCTTCTTTCGCAAAGTCTGAGGAAGTTATGGACACCCTATCCAATTGGCAGGTTTATAATGGAGGGAAATTATTAAAAGCATTCAATGCCTCAAGTACAGATACTAGAATTCTTTTAACTAAAGGAAAAATCAGAGCAAAAGACACAGTAAAGGTAACGTATTTTGATGATACTAAGTGTTTAGATTGTAACCCAAGCCTGACGATAAAATCAATAGACAACAGGGTCTTGAGAAGAATAAACAATTCGCTAAGTAATTATGCTTTTAAAATCAGAACCACAGATTTGCAGGTTTTATGTTTTAAAAATGAAAGCACTGTCTTGAAATTTTATTACAAAGAGGATGAGCCAGATGACGAAACCTTCCTTTTTGAAATTGAAATACGATGAAAAATTATTTAGTCTCTTCTGTTTGGAGTGTTCAGCAGGACACTTCAACCTTTAAATGAATATTAATGTCTGCGACTTGTCTCTATTCAATAAAATCCACTTCTATCAACCCTTGCTCTCCGCAGTAATTTTGTGCGCTTGAATAATTGTAATCTTCAGACCTATTTACGATACCATTTTCAACTGGATTATTATGAATACACTACTGCACTTTCTCATTTGACCTGATCACAGATTCTGCTTTTCATCAGAAGTTTGCTGTCTCGCAAAGCTAAGACTACTAACAGCGCATATACCTCACCCGCAATTTAAGATTTAAAACCTCCAAACCTTTGTAAAAGTGTGCGAGTGGATAACTCCATTGTAAATCGAAAATTTAGTAAATTCATATAAGCCATTAATCACATCATCAACGTTGTGCGCAATGGTATGGATTTTGACATCACATGCACATGAAAAATGTATCTTCCATATTAACTGGTCTAATGCTGATATGCAGCACCGTCCTACTGGCACAACCACCCTGGGACACCGACACCTTGGATTTTTATCATTTGGACGGGCAATCTACGACCCAATTCAACGATAAGCAGGAGCAGTTGAACGCTACCCGCTATTACCAGTTTGGGAGGGGCGTTGAACGGAATACAGATAATACCTGGACTACCATACGTCGCGTTATGGATTTTGAAACGGGGAAATTTTTCGACTTGAGAACATCCAATCAAAGCTTTCCGCAGCACCACATGGATACCCTCCATATGAAGAGTGTATTTAATGGTGAGTTTGTTCATTATGCCAATGATGTTTCCACCTATGTCTATAGAAAGTCGGTAAACTACCGCACCAGAGGGTATTACTTTGTTCAGTACCACCACAAAACGGATTCATGGTCAGAACTCATTAATATCGGACCCCATACACCCCGGCAATACATGAGGAAGTTAGGCTTTGACATGAAAGACAGATATTTCTACTATGCCCATGCCATGCAGGATTCCGTAATTCAGCCAGATCCAAATTATGCACCTGAATACCGCTCCACTCGCTATAAGCTGGAGCGACTTGACCTTCAGAATTTCACAATCGATACGATGTTCACTCTACAGATGCCGGAACGGGAGATGGTGCTACATTTTGAAGCAGAACTATTTACGCCCGATGGAAAACGTATGGTACTCCTGGAATACGACGATAGTGCCTATGAGAAGGATGGGCCGAATGACCCTCCACCCGTTGCTTACATCATCGACGTGGAAACCAATACCTATAAGACCGTAGAGATTCCCTGGACACCCTATGGAAATTTCATTACTCCCGATTCGAAATACCTGATCGTTGGGAGCTATCTGGAAGGATCGATTCTTAAGATTGACCTGGATGAGGCTAAGGTTGTTCAAAAGATTACTTCAACTAAAACCATTTTTGATTTCTTCATGGCGCCTTCGGCTAATTACTTCATGATCACTTACAACTACGAAAAAATGCCTCGCAAAGTGGTCGACTTCAGAAGCACTGAAAATTTAGAGCTTATTACTACTATCCAGCTAGAACAACTTTTTGGAAAAAGTGCCAAAAGCGATATGTTTCGACATGGCCTCTATGGTCGTCCCATACTTTCCCGTGAAATGAAGAAAAGTGGTGAAGGTAAAAAGGCGCTCCCCATTCTCAATTATTTACCAGAATTCATTGGTCCTGCCAAACCGGGAAGTGCCCAGGCAATAGCCTTAGCCAATGCAGAATCCATTGCAAAGGCCAAACAATATATCAAAAACAGCCATGCAGAATTTACACAGGACAAGTATATTCCGAAAAACCTGGAAGCTGCTAGTTTCGCAACGGATGGAAATGTAATCATCAGCGGTGAGCGACACCTGGACGACCAGACAACAGCCACCTTCGTTGTCAAATTATCCCCCGAAGGAAGAGTATTGTGGGAAACAAAAATACCAGGAAAGCAAGGAGCTACATCTTCGCCGGGATACCACTTTACCACCAAAGATGGAGGTTGTATCATGTTTACCCGCTATTATCACGAATTGAAGTCGTTTGGTTGCTCTCGAATAACGCGTCTGGATGGATCAGGCAATATAATTTTTGACTACAAGTTCATTCGTGAGCCCAACCCGGGTCACAAGGACGTGGAATGGGAAGATGCGGTATTGTTACCAGATGGTTCCCTCCAATTGAAAGGTTTAAGTTTTGTGGAGCGACGACAGTTTGGACAGGGCGATTGGCGAAACCTGTATCGACCCTGGACGGGTACGATGAGCGCCACCGGCGTATTTACAGATACTACTACCAAGCAGCTTGAGCCAAGGGAGAAATCCTATTGGAGGTAGTATTGACATCGTTTTTTTTCAATATAATGGTTTAAGGTATCAAGAAGATTTTCGCCTCTTAAGTATTTTGCTATAATTTTACCTTCAGGATCTATTAAGAAAGTAGTAGGAAACCCCTTTACTTAATAGACATCAACTAGGTTATCATCTGGTGTTGATAATATTTGGGGCCATTGAATGCTGTCATTTTGTAGAAACTTTTTTAAAGATTCTGGTCGGTCATGGGCTATACTCAAAAATTCTATTTTTTTCCTGTCTGTGTTCTTATAAGTGTGTTGAAGATTTGGTAATTCTATTATTTCATTGTTTGGCAAATTCTTTTCGGACCAACTGCTAAATAGAATAATCAAAATTGGATAGGAAAGAAGGGGAAAGAATTGTTAGTAGATCAAAACCAAAAAGGTAAAGGACTTTTTTTGGCCTTAAAAAAATACCTAACGAATTGACTGAAAAAATTAAAATAGAACCCTATTTCTACTTTAGAGTTTGACATCAGAATAACTGACAAAATTAAAATGTTTTACCACCCATCACAGTCATTCTTTGAAGAATCTGATGAAACTAAACTCACTAGCGTTTTAGCAAAGTAGCGAAATTGTTGGTGGTTGTACAATTTCCAAACCCGAAGCACCATAAAAAGTATTAAATAGGTGGGTATTTATTTAATTCACTAACATTTATCAATCACTTAATGCTTTACATTTGATTTGATCAAAAAATATCCTGAGGTTTTCAATATTATTCTATGTAGTTTTCTAACAAACTTATAAGTTAGATTTAGGTACCTTAGATGTTTTTACGTTTGAATATTAACACAAATTCAGTAACTGGTTAAATACTAATGCAAAAACTAAAGATCTATATCACCCTCATACTTTTTTGCATTACGAATCAAGCATTTACTCAAACTGCAAAACTTTTTTCAGTTGAAAAAGAACTCTCTAGCAGCTTGGTAATAGACGTTTTTCAAGATCATTATGGACAAATCTGGATGGCTACGGGTGATGGATTAAACAAATATGATGCATCGAATTTTACAATTTACAAAAAGAACCAAACCCAAAAAGGTAGTATAAAAAACAATTTTTCAAGGATACTGTATCAAGATCAACACAATAATCTCTACATAGGTCTTGGTAATGGTTTACAACAATATGATTTCTATACAGATACATTTAAAGATATATCTTTAATTTCTGAGGAAGGCGATACCCTATTGCCATACGTCACCTCTATTACCGAGCTTACAGATGGGAAGATTATTATCGGTACTTCAGGGTATGGGGTTTTTAATTTATCACGGAAAAATGACTCTTTGTATGCCTCTCAGGCAAATGATTTTATTCCAGGTTTATTTATAGAAGCTCTATTTGTAGATCAATCAGGAAACTTATGGGTTACAACCCAAAAAAAAGGACTATTATGTCGCACAACTGAAAATGAATTGCTAAAATATTTTCCAATTGATGAAGGTTCAAATATTACCGTAAATTGTTTTACGGAAGATAAAAATGGGGATTTATATATTGGAAGTACAAACCATGGCATTTTCAAATACGACAGGACACAAAAACAATTCTCTTCCTTGCCCCATAAAACTGGAGCAAACCTTCATGTCAACACGATGTATTCAAGTCAAAATGGAGATATACTCGTAGGTACAGAAGGTGAAGGGTTGAAGATTTTTGATCCAAAGTCCAACAAAATGACCCATGGAAATTTTAATTTTTCCACCTTTGATTTTTCCAAATCCAAAATCACTTCTATTCTCGAAGATAAAGATGGAAATATGTGGCTGGGGGTTTCACAAAAAGGAGTCGTAATGCTTCCTGCTACTAGTAATAATTTTCAGTACATCGGTCATAAATCAATTAAAAACAACAACATTGGTTCAAGCAATATCACCTCCTTATATCACGATCAAAACAACTCCCTTTGGGTGGGTACGGATGGTGAGGGTATTTACCTTTTAGATCAAAATGGAAGGAAGAAAGCGCATTATAGCAACTCAAAAAATGAGAAAAACATGCCATCAACGATCATGGTCATGTTTGAAGACTCAGAAAATAATTTTTGGTTGGGCTCTTACGACAAAGGTTTGTTCAAACTAAATCTCAAAACGGGGAAATGTAAGGCCATGAATGAAATATTGGATCCCGCATCAACACGAATAAATCCGATATTCGGCATTACTGAAGACGATAATAAAAATCTGTGGATTTCTACTCTTGGAAATGGGATGTACAAACTAAATCTTTTGACCAATAAAGTTATACACTTTACTGGTGAAAAAGACCATGATTTTGGGAACACAACAGATAGCCTGATTAATAGATTTATTAATTCAATATTAATTTCTTCTGATGAAAAATTGTATATCGGCACCGTCATTGGACTTGGGTGTCTGGACCTAAAATCAAATAGTTTTGTAACTGCATTTGGGGTAAATCAATTGCTGGAAGGTCAAGCCATAAATACGCTCTATGAAGATCATTTAGGAATGATATGGATTGGGACATCTGAAGGAGTCTTTAAATTCAATCCTCTTACTAACAAATTCAAATCTTTTTCAATTGAGGATGGATTACCTAGTAATTCCATAAGTTCCATCACAGAGGATTCAATACATAATATTTGGATCAGTACCAACTATGGTATTTCTAAAATGGACGTTGAATCAGGTACATTTACAAACTACTATACGCAGGATGGATTGCAAGGAAATGAATTTGCAGCCAGGTCTTATAGTATAGATAAAGATCACAGAATTTATTTTGGCGGCTTTCATGGTATTACCCACTTTGATCCATTGGAAATCAAAGATGAGGT
Organism: Cyclobacteriaceae bacterium; assembly: GCA_050306095.1. Taxonomy (GTDB): domain Bacteria; phylum Bacteroidota; class Bacteroidia; order Cytophagales; family Cyclobacteriaceae; genus CAJXNP01. Next base: position 21,620 of record JBNLGO010000019.1, on the reverse strand, counting down.
TAAAAAACTGGACATCTTTATCACTGGTCTTTATATCAATGATTTGGCAGTAAATGCAGGAATGAAATCAGGTCCTTACGAAATAATAAACACACCTTTAATTGAGGCAAATAAAATCAACCTTTATCAAAAGGATAATTCTTTTACTATTGAATTTTCCGCGATGGACTATTCTAATCCAGAACGAATTCAATATATGTATAAAATGGGTGAGGATACCGATTGGATAATGCTACGTTCCGGTACTAATAATATAACGTTTAATGACTTGTCGCCTGACACCTACAATTTCATGGTACGCGCCAAGAATTACAACACTTATTCCGATGATAAAAAAATTACCATTATCATCCATCCGGTCTGGTACTTTACGAATGCAGCCAAAGTAATTTATATACTTATTCTTGGGTTAATCATAACCTATATCACCCAGGAAATAAGGCAGAAAAGGCGCACCAGGAAGCAAATGCAAGAACACATTCACGCAGAGCAAATTAATGAGGAAAAACTACAGTATTTTATAAATATTGCCCACGAGATCCGCACACCATTATCTCTTATCATAAATCCATTAAAAAAACTCATTGAAAAAGACAATGACCCTGAGACCCAAAAATCCTACATAACTATTAATCGAAATTCTGAACGAATCCTCCACCTTGTCAACCAATTAATGGACATTCAAAAAATTGACAAGGGACAAATGGAGCTTAATTTTGTAGAAACTGATATTATTAAATATATAGAAAATCTATGTGGTATTTTTCATGAACAATTCAAAATGAAAAACATAGATTTTAAGATCCTTCATGATTTAAATAAATCCTATGTCTGGATCGACCCAAGAAATTTTGATAAAGTCATCATTAATGTTCTTTCAAATGCAATAAAGTTTACTCCTGAAAATGGCAAGATCCATGTAAAAATTAATTCCCTACATGTTGAAAACAATGATAAAGAGCACCAGAAATTTATACAAATAGCTATTTCTGATAGTGGTATTGGCTTACCTGAAAATGAACTGGAAAGAGTATTTGATTATTTTTACCAGGTAAAAGATGGAATGCATAAAAGTTTTGATGGGACAGGAATTGGCCTTCATCTTTCCCGATCTATCGTTAATTTACATCACGGCAAAATACTAGCTAAAAACAACTCCAACAATGAGGGTTGTAGTTTTGTCATCCAATTGCCATTGGGCAACAAGCACATAAAAGATGGTGAAATAAAATTGGATACTACGAGTGAGAAAAAATCACCTGAACCTGTTAATATCCCATCCTTAATTAAACAAGAAAATGAGGGAATTAAATCCAGGAGTAAAACAAGAATTCTTGTCGTAGATGACGATGAAGAAATACTGGAATACATTTATCAGGAAATGGCTAAAGATTATCATGTAAAACTTTGTACAAATGGTAAAGAGGCCCTTTCACATGTATTAAAAAATAATCCTGACCTAATCATAAGTGATGTATTGATGCCGGAAATGGATGGAATCACTTTTTGTCGTAAAATCAAACAGAATGTAAATATTAATCACATACCTGTAATATTATTAACAGCTAGATCAAAAGAAGAAGACAATATAAAAGGCCTGGACATAGGTGCTGATGCTTATCTGACAAAACCTTTCAATATTGAAATATTAAAAAAGACGGTTCATAACATTATCAAAAACAGGCAAATATTGAAAAACAACTTTGGTGGCGGCCAGAAACAAACTGACAAAGTTAGAACTGTTACGATGAAGTCCCCCGATGAAAAAATACTATTAAAAGCCATAGAAATAGTCAATGAAAACATCGGGGATCCGGCATTAAATGTTGAAATGTTGGCAAAGGAAATTGGAATTAGCCGGGTACATTTACACCGAAAGATGAAGGCACTTACCAACCAATCCACGCGGGATTTTATTAGAAATATACGCCTTCAACAAGCTGCAAATATACTTTCAACTAAACATATGAACATTTCAGAAGTAGCCTATACTGTTGGCTTCTCAAATGTTGCCCACTTTTCAAACGCTTTCAAAGAGCTGTTTGGCGAATCGCCTTCAGCCTATATGGAAGCACAACTAAAAGAATCATAATTACAGGTTGGCAAATGTTTTAAAGCCTCAATTTTAAAATTTCCATACCCTTCATTCCCACCTAACATTACTCGAAAAATGGGTATCCTGGTGCCGCATATTTTTTCATTGCTTCTACATTGATGTCCACACCTATACCTGGTTTTTCAGAGAGGGTGATAAAACCATCTTCCACCATGGGTTCATCATAAATAACAATTTCTTTAAACATAGGATTTGTATGAAAATAAGATTGCCACTCTAGGACCATAAAGTTTTGAACAGAGGCACATACATGACATGATGCCATAGCTCCAAGAAATGAAGCCACCATATGAGGTGCAAACGGAACATAATACAGCTTTGCAAGATTTGCAATTCGCTGCCCTTCACCAAGGCCACCCGCTTTTTGAAGATCAGGCATGACGATATCTACCGCCCCAATTTCCAATAACCTTCTAAAACCAAAGGCCATATAGAGGTTTTCCCCTGCGCATATCGGTGTGGAAGTTGAATCAGCGATGATCTTATAAGCATCAGGATTTTCTGCTGGTATGGGTTCTTCTAACCACATGAGGTTATAAGGCTCAAGTAGTTTTGCTACTTTTTGTCCGGTGATCATATCATACCTTCCATGCATATCACAACAGATATCAATATTTGGGCCTACAGCCTCACGTGCCGCTGCAACCTGGTCAACCATTCGTTGCAATTCCCCTGGACTGGCAGTCCAGTTATACCGATCATATTTATTGGGGTCATTGAATTGATCCAAATCAAATTTGATCGCATTAAACCCTAATTTAAGAGCTTCTTTTGCTGAATTGGCAAAGTCATCAGGTGTTGGTAAATTTCTCTGGTACAATGCGGTATCACAATACACCCGGATTTTATCCCGAAATTTACCGCCTAGCAATTGATAAACCGGAACTCCCAATGCTTTTCCAGTCAGATCCCACAATGCAGTTTCAATAGCTGAAAGGACAGCTATGTACATGCCTGCCTGAGCTCCTTGAAACACCCCTCCAGTTCGAATACTTTCATAAAGCCTGTGAACATTTAATGGATTCTGATCCTTCAATCGCCTTTCAAACCGCTTTACTAACTGGTATGTCCCTGGCACAGCATCTACTCCTTCACCACATCCATAGATATCCTGATTAGTATGAATTTTTACAAACAACCCTGATCCAAAACGGATGTATCCACACTCTACTTTTGTAATTTTCAAATCAGAAGGTTTTGAACTTAATGAGGTCTTTTCAACAGCCTCTTCAAGACCACTTCCAAAAGTGGCGAATGGGGCCACCATGGCTCCGGCTAGTATTGATTTTTTAAAAAAATTGCGCCTTGTATTTATCTTTGACATGGGATTTTTCTTTTTATGGTTATAGACTAATTTATTACCAAGTTCTCTGCTTGAGAAGCTCTTCAATTTGATCTTCCGAAACGGGAAGGTTGTTCTTATTTTCCTTCAACCATCCGGAAAAATCTTTTTCAATTTCATCAGACCATCTTGTGTCAATTTGACCTGGTGTGTATTTTTGCTCACGAAGCCGCTGATGACCAAACATATCTCGCAACCTGACAACTTCAGAAATCTTCACTACTTGTTCTGCCAAATGAGGTGGTATAAATAATACACCTCCATCCCTTCCTAAAACCACATCCCCTGGCATTACGGTTGCATGACCAATACGCGTAGGAGTATTAATTCCTACCAAGGTAGTATTCAATCGTCTTTCCGGGTTATTAAGGTGGTGGGAAGGGTGATAGGATCTAAACAGGGATGTGAATGAACCTATTTCTTTTAAGCCATTAATATCCCGAATTGCTCCATTATATACAATCCCATTGCCGGTTTTAGTATATATTGAGTTACCGAGGTTGTCCCCAATCGTAGGGCCATCCACGTGCGCTCCAAACTGGTCAACTACATATACATCACGTTTTGTAAGCATATCAATTGTCCATGAATTTTGTGATTTGATACGACCATCCTGATTATGCCCTCTATCATCAATGACTTTATGGATATCAGGTCTTCCGGGCATAAACGTAGCTGTTACTGCCCTACCTACCAGCACCGAGTCAGGGTTAATCATTTGCCAACCATCTTCATATTGGTAATTATAATTGTTATTTCGAAGAACTGCCCAGGCTTCTTCCAATGTAACCAGTTTCATTCTATCTAATATTTCATCTGATACTTTTGGCCGCCCATCCGGAAACCGTTCCCCTTCCCATTCGGGAGTTAGAAAAATAAGTTCATCTTTTGATATCTGTTGGGCATTAATCACAAATCCACAAAAGAGTAAAAAAATCAATAATTGATAGCGGATGAATGTTATCATAATTCTAAATTTTATTTGTACCAAATTTATTACCATGCTCATATGCATGTTCTTCTTGTTTGTCAATTGCATTTTCAGGTAATGGTTTATTTCTCCACCATAAGGCAAGAGAAGATCCTGTAATATTCATCAAAGAGCTAAAAATTGCCGGGGCTAATCCCACGGTAGATAATTTACCCATTGCCAGGGCAAGTCCTGAGGCCAAGCCACCATTTTGCAACCCTACTTCCAGCGCTATGGTTCTACAATCCTGCTCTGATAACCTTATCAACCTGCTAAACCAATAGCCAACAGAATACCCTGTTAAGTTATGAATAAATACTGCTAAAATTAACACAGGGCCTATTATTAAAAGGTCATCCCTACCTGCAGCTGTAATTACGCCTATTATTAATGAAATTCCAATCATCGATACTACAGGCATCGCTCGGTCTAACCATTTAAATTTTCCATGAAGAAAATGGTTAAACATCAAGCCGATACATATTGGTATAATAACGATTTTTGAAATATCCCACATCATGGATAAAAAATCAATTTCCACATATTCTCCTGCTAAGAACTGCATATAAAATGGCGTAACAATTGGGGCAAGCATAGTGGCTATTGCCGTAAGAGTTACTGATAATGCCAGATTTGCTCGCGCTAAATAGGACATCACATTTGAGGCTAAACCACTAGGACAGCTACCTATTAAAATAATCCCAGCAGCTATCTCTGATGGAAAATTAAACGCACTCGCAATACCCCAACCAATAAACGGCATAATGGTGAATTGACTAATTAACCCTACAAATACACCTCGGGGCATATTTAATACACCGCCAAAATCTTTTAAGCTTAAACTTGTCCCCATACCAAACATGATGAGTTGCATGAGAGGAATTATCAATTTCGATAGTTTAAATCCACCTATCGAAGTGAGGTATTGAGGATAATACATGGATAGACTTACAGTTGCTAAAATGAATATCGTAAAAGAATATCCCTTAAGTAGCTCATAACGACGTACTGCAAGCGCAAATAATATTAAGGAAAAGGTAAGCAGCCATCCATTCAACTTATCATTGCCAAGAAAGGTCATGAGAAGGTAGCCTATTAATAAAATTACGGCTGTAAGTATTAATATTTTAGTGGCTACATTCTTGACCATTCATTTAGTATTTAACACTTTTATTTGTAAAAGCTGTGATACTTCACACCACAACTTTTACTTATTAATGTAAATCACATTTACTTTACCACCCCTTTAACCTTCATTTTTAATCCATAAATGGAAGCTATTTGATCCCACGGGGGGCCGAAAGACACCGTCATAAATAGCATTTTACTATTTGGTCCTCCAAACACAACATTAGATATGTTATCCCATCCTTCAGGAGGTGGGATATTCAGGATTTTATTTCCTTGAGGATCAAAGGCAGTTATTCCCAATCCATTGGCGATATACACATTTCCTTCTTCATCGATGGTCATGCCATCGCCCCCCATTTGGGTAAACTTTTGCATATTTGACAAAGTACCATCCGGGTTAATATCAAATACATAGGTGCCTGCATTATCATCCAATGGATCATAATACCACCTGTTTACATACAATTTTTTTCCATCCGGAGAACCAACTACTCCATTGGGCCAGGAATCGGAATCCCATCCGAGGTCATCTGTTACTACCCTAACCAACGATTGACTTCCTGGCGCAAGGTAATATACATAACCACCTTTTCCGGATTCCGATTGTTCAGAGTGCGTAGGCTCCCAGCCTTGCTGTCGTGGATCACCTTCCTCCCAATATCCCCTTGGAAATATGGGATCAGTAATATAAATACCTCCAGTTATAGGGTTTATCCAAATGTCATTTGGACCATTTAATTTTTTGCCATTGTGATTATCTGCAAGCACAGTATGATTTCCATCAGGAGATATGCTCCACAATTCTCCATGCATATCTGCACATGCGATTAAATTACCAGCCTTATCAAAATATGTTCCATTGGAACGGCCAGAAGGAGATATAAAAGAAGTTACTTCTCCAGAATTTGCTGTCCATTTATAAATTTTATCATTGGGTTGATCTGTAAAAAATACGTTGCCAAACTTATCAACAGCAGGGCCTTCTGTGAAAGTAAAACCTTCTCCTAAATTTTGTAAGGTGGCATAAGGTGCAATCAGACCAGAGGGATCAAAAAATGCGGGGTCACTTTTTTGTCCATTTTTTACAGACATTTTATCCTTAAACTCGTTAGCATTTTGTTCTTCGTCGAAGCCAGTTGTACACGAGTAAATTCCTATGGCACATACCAGTACCATAAAATATAAAAATTTCTTTTTCATAAGTAGATTATAATTTCTCTTGGTGGTAGTTTAAATATCCTTTCCAGGTATGTTGAATATCCCTGGAAAAAATCCATATAATTCTCATCCTAAGATTCATTCCTTCAAATTCTACTTGAAGTTAATAACTTAGGTATGAGAGAAAATTAAACCACATTCATCCCCATTTAGAGTCATGAATGTGGTTTATAGTATATCAAAACTTAATTTTCATTTACTTAATTATCCCAAAATACTCTGGTTACCAAGTCATCATTGCCTCCGATGGCTGCTACTGCCGCTGCATAATTCTTCGAATTGGCAGAACCTTCCCTGTCAGGATAAGACATCCTGTGAACAAATCCGTCGCCACCATTAGCCAAAAGATTATCATTAAAATCATTTCTGCTAAGTGCGGGAAATCCACTTCTTCTAAAATTGGCAAATGCTTCGGTTCCATTTCTGAAATTAACTACCCAATATTGAGTATTAATTAATTCCAAAGCGTCAGTTGCATTAAAAGCTACATTTGGATGTGCGATATATGCATTAATCTCAGCATCGGAAATTGGAGTAACATTAGGATAAAGTGAATGCATCTCCATATCTGCACGAATTCCAGCTTCATATAAGGCCTGTGGATCCCCGGTGATCCAACCTCTTTGTGCGGCTTCTGCAAGAAGTAAGGAAGTTTGTGCATAAGTCACATAAAAGTCGGGGGCATCAGGTGCAGCAACAGCATATATATTCAACTGTGTATAGTTTAAGCCATTTCCTTTAGAACCACGATATCCTAATCCAGTATCAATAAGTTGTAAATCAGTTACTCCGATAGGAACTCCGAATTGATTGGATAAAACGGTATCCGGATCTGGGTCATTTGCCACAGAACCAGGATCATCATAGGTAGCTAGCATATATTTACCACGTGGATCACTGGTATTTTTCAAATGATCTACAAATGGTTCTGCTGCATAGTCAAATTGCGAAAACTGTCGTAAAAAATCATTGTCTGCTTGTGTATACGTTGCCCCATCATATTTAACATAGGCGTTATCATCATTTGAATCCATTACACCACCAGCAAATGCTTCTGCTACAATAGATTGTGCTTTAGTTTGATCTACTTTGGAATAGCGCATTCCCAGTCTTAATAGTAAAGAATTACCTAACTTTTTCCATTTATCCACTTGAACTGAAGCTGATCCGGATGGGATTTCACTATTATCTCCATAGAAAAGATCTTCCGGAACATAATCACCACTTGCATTTAAAGCAGCAACAGCACTTTTCAATTCATTGTATAGATCATCGTAAATTGCAGCATCGTCATCATATTTCGGGGAGAAAATCCCGTCACTAACTGCTTTTCCAGCTTCTGTATATGGAACATCTCCATAATTATCTACCAAGCCCATAAACACCTGAGCTTTCCATATCCGGACCATACTTTTCAAATTAACACGATCAGTCTCATCTCCTAACAAAGTCAAGGCCTGCATCAAATTTCTGATAACTGATGGATAGGATTGATTCCATTTTGGATTGTTCACACCATCTATGTCTGCATTGAAATTAAAACCAAGTGTTGCCCCTTGATTATAAGGGTTTACAAATTGCTGAACAATGGTATGTTCCGCAGCAAATGTTCCTAGGTGACTTCTCTGTGCACCGGCAAATAATAATGCCGGATCCACGTCATTCACAGCATACGGATTTGTGTTTATTTCCACAAAATCCTGATCACATCCCCAAACAAAAAGTAAGGCAGTGAAAATCAATATATATTGCTTTATTGTTTTCATAATTTAAAATTTCACATTTAAGCTAATGTTATAATTTCGCGTGGTAGGCAATGAAGAGTTTTCATAACCTGCTCTAAAATCTCCTGAAGATTGGATGGCTTCAGGATCAAGCCCTGGAAGGTCCTTATGGAGAATTGCCACATTTCGGCAAGCTGCAGATAATCGCAGGCCTTTTACAAATTTCAATGCTGGAACATTGCTGATCGCGTTTGTGAAATCATATGCAATGGAAATGTTTCTCAGCTTAATGAAATCAGATTTAAATGTCAAAGGATCACCTATCTGTAGGTTTCTGTAATCAGCATAGAAAGACTGAAGATTTGTAACCGCAGTAGTATTCGTCTGGCCGTTGCTTTCATAAACACTATTAGGAACGATAATTCCATTTTCTCCCTCTCGTCGTCCTTCTAAAGAAAGTTTAGAATGTCCTTGTCTCAACATATTTAAATGGGTTGATGACAATACTGTACCTCCAAATTTGTAATCAATGTGAACTCCGAGTGAAAGGTTTTTGTACGTGAAATTGTTAGTCCATCCACCAGTATGTTTAGGAATAGAGCTACCTACCGGGAGGAATCCATTTGTGTTTTCAGCACCAGGGGTATTTCCATCAGTAGCAAGTAATCTACCATCATCTCTAACTAATATTTGTCCCTGATCATTTCTTCTGTAGGTTCTTGTGTACATCTGGTTCATTCCCAAACCTTCAGTATATCTCAATTCCCCTAAAAATTCATTACCTGTTCCATTGAAGTAAAGCACCAGGATAGTACCACTTTCGTTACCTACATCCAATACTTCAGTACTTAGGTATGCATTGTTCCAGGAAGTAGTCCAACTGAAGTTGTTACCTTGTATTGGTGTCACTTCTAAAAACGTTTCTATTCCGCTATTGCGAAGAGAAGCAATATTTTGTTTCGAATTATCATATCCAGATGTATTTGAGATCGTTACATCCAAAATCTGATCTGTTGTTACTTTATCAAACGCAGCGATATCGAACAGTACTTTGTTGTCAAACATTCTTAATTCCAAACCAATTTCCTTTTCCGTAACTTTGAATGGCTGTAAAAATGGGTTTGGAGCAAAAGAACCACTTACTCCTGCCGAAGTCTGACCATTAAATGATGGGTTTATAGTGTAGTTAAGCTGACCTTCATAAGTACCAACTCCATTTGCGCTACCTACTTTTGCCCAAGATGCTCTCAATTTTCCATAGTTAAGCCAGCTTTGGTCTAATACCTCAGAGAATATGAAACTTCCTGACACAGAAGGGTAAAACACCGCATTCTTTTCCGGATTTAATACTGAGAACCAGTCATTCCTTCCCGTAAAATTGACATAAAAAATTCCATTATAACCGAATTCAGCCCAACCGTAAAGAGAATTTATACGGCTTTTACTGAACTGATAAGGCTGAAATCCAGCATCATCTGTACCAAAGCTCGTTCCGTTTTTGATTGTATATAGATCAGGCACCACAAACAACCTGGAATACTGGGAATTTCTTTGCCATTGAGTTCTCCATGTATTCCCTCCAATACTTGCATCTACAGAAAACTTATCGAATTCCTTATTCACACCAAGAAGGAAATCCGCGTTGATATCGGTTGAAACAGTTTGCTGGATATCGTAACGTCCTCTGTAGTTACCTGTACTACCTTCAAAAATCGTAGTAGCTCCCTCACCATTTAATGAATTCCATTCCCTGAAATTATTGGCAACATCATAGTTGTACCTTCCTTGTATGTATAACCAATCCGTAAACTCATATCTTAATGTTGCAGTACCTAAAAGACGGTTTCTGTCATCATTAAAATAGTATCCTTTTTGCAATTGATAATACGGATTGTTAATTGTTCCTAAGAAGCCATTTGTTCTTACTTCAGCACCTGTCACAGGATCTACTGCAGCTGATTCATATGCTTCAATAGGGGTTGAAAGCGCAGTTCTGTTAAAAAAGTTAACAGCACCTGGTCCTTGGGTACCAATTTGTGGGGGATTGATGTTTTCCTCCACTGCATAGTTTATATTTAACTGAAGCGAGAGTTTATCTGTAACACTGTGATTAACCCCAACATTAAATACTCTCTTCTTATATTCATTGGAAGGTTGAATTCCTTTCGCATCAGTATTAGAAAATGAAGCACGGAAACTACCCTTTTCACTTCCACCTGATAATGCAATGGTATTCGTCCAATTAGATCCATTTTGCAAAAAGTCAAACAATTTACCAGGATGTGCTTCATATGGTCTCATCACACCATCAAAATTCATAAATGGCTGACCATCATGTCGACCACCAAAGCTAAATTGTCCTGTTGCTTGTGCTTCCCCCTGATCTTGAGGTCGTACTCCACCTCTACCTTGACCATATTCAGTCTGCTGAATTTCATCTAAGAAATTCAATGGCTGCATACTGGTGTAACTTGAAGTAAACTCAACACCAATTCCCTGGTTTCTTTTTCCGGATTTTGTGGTAATGATAACAGCACCATTGGCTGCTCTTGCACCATATATTGCGGCAGCAGTTGAACCTTTTAATACCGTCATGCTTTCAATATCATCCGGGTTAATGTTCTGTAAATTATCCCCAAGGTCTCTTTGTTCTCCTCGACCATTAGCACCTCTGGCTCCTTGATCAATTGGAAGACCATTAATAACAAAAAGAGGAGAATTACTTGCGCCAGCAAAAGCTGCCTGACCACGAAGTCGAATTTGCATACTGGAACCTGCTCCTGCAGCTGGAGGAGTAATATTTAATCCAGCTACTTTACCTTCTAGAGATTCCATCACATTGGTAGTTCTGTTTGTTTTAAGATCCTCTGGTTGTACAGAGGTAACAGAATAACCCAATTTTTTAGATTCTTTTTCAACGCCAAGTGCGGTGACAACAACCTCTCCCAACGAAATCACATCCGGTTTCATGGACACATCAATCGTTGATCGTCCTGAAACTGTAAATTCCTCTGTAAGATATCCTACAAAGGAAAAAACCAAAATGCTGTTTTCATCTGGTACTGAAATAGAATAATTACCATCAGCATCTGTCGTGGTACCCTGCGTAGTACCCTTAATAACGATGGTTACACCAAGAAATGGCTCACCATTTTCATCTGTAACTTTCCCTGTCACAGTAACATCTTGTAGGCCTTTTACCTGTTCAGGTTCCTGACCAGCTTCTGCATTTATAGTTCCATCAGAAATAGCATAATACTTACTAGTGTTAGCATTCGCATTTAACTGAAAAACCAATAACATACAGAACAACACGTAACATTGTTTCATAGTATAGAAATTAGAGTTTATAATAAAATATTTGATTCTTGTGATACTGGTCTATGACTATACCGCCCCTCTTTCCGAAAATTTTTACTGCCAGGTAAATTCATCAATGCGGTATGCATACTTCTCCCAGAATTTTTAATAAAGGTTCGAAATACTATTAAAAATATCTACCAAGAATAACCGACGTTGATTTTTACACAAAATGAAATAATGGAGCTAAAAGCGACTACTGAATAGAATATTTAAAAAAAACAAAAGATAATTGGAGTGAAAATTTGGATATCCACTAATTCAACAATCATCTAATCAATTAAAATAAAAAATTACCGACATATATAACAAAACTTACAACTTAGGATATCACTATTAACCTGAACAATTCACTGAATCTTTCGCCTGTTGTTGATCCGAAGAAATTCAAACCCATGATTATAAGACTGTTATATTTTACAGGTAATATTGAGTACCCTTCATTCATTCCACAAAAATAAGGAACGAAGATTTTACATCTGTAAGGGTTAACACTGACATTACGAATTGAAAACCTGAATTTTTCAATCCGTTATTTTTCATTATTCACAACTTAGTGGTGAATAATCCGGGTTATAGTGCATTTTGATATCTAGAAATTTCTTCAAATTCATCCGTGAGTTTTGTCGTCAGTATTTCAAAAATCGAGAAAAGTTTATGATATACGGCGTGATTGTTTTTGTGCGGTTCGTAGGTGGTTGATAAAATTACGGAGCGTGCCGCCTCATCTAAATTTTCATATATACCAAGCTCCGTGGCACTTAACAAAAATGCTCCTTGAGCTATACTATCAGGGTTTTTACCAATACTAACGGGCATATTAAACATGTCCGCAATCATTTGGGTACAAAACGGTAAGGATGCAAAACTTCCATTCGTAGTGAGTGAATTAATCTTTCGATGCTCCTGGATAGTTTTACCAATACTAAATATCTCGTAAAGAATACCTTCCATTGTGGCGCGGATGAAATGTTTTCTTTCATGCTTTATGTTTAGCCCAAAATAGCTCCCTCTTGCATTCGCATTCCAAATAGGTGCTCTTTCGCCCAGTAAATAAGGAAGAAATATTAACCCATCAGACCCTACAGGAACATTATGCGCCTCCTGGATAAGGTTTTCCATGGAGTAGTCAATATCAAATGGTGTTTTAAAATCACCAAATTGTTTGGTAAACCAATCAAAAACTACCCCTCCATTATTCGTTGGGCCTCCAGTAACATAATACTGATCTGCCAGTAGGTAATTAAATATTCGTTGTTTTTCATCCTGCAAAACTTCTTTTCCTACCACCCTAACGGCACCACTATCTTCTATGGTGATGGTTGCTTTATCTTCCCCCCATATTCCACCACCTAAGGTCGCCAGACATCCATCACTCGAACCTACTATTATTTTCACACTATCATCCAAACCAAGAGATTTTTGATACTCCCTACGAAGTTTACCAGGGCTATGAAAAACGGGTACTAAATCAGGGAGCTTATCTCGGGTGATTCCTGCTATCCCTAAAGCTTCCTCCTCCCATTCTAAATTATAAATATTAAATAATCCGGTAGCAGATGCTAAACTATAATCCAGGATATAATTATTCGTTAACTGCTGAATGATATACCCTTTAATAGATAAAAATTTATAGGTCTTATCGAAACGCTCCTTTTCGTGATGGCTAAGCCATTTTATTTTAATAAGTGGAGACATTGGATGTATGGGAGTACCTGTCTTTTCGTAAATCACCCTTCCCATGTTTGAATCTTTTAACTCCTGTGCTTCTATTTTACCTCTGTTATCTGCCCAGGTAAAAGCATTTCCTAACGGAACCCCATCTTCATCAATAGGCAATAAACTATGCATAGAAGCGCTGAAACATATGGAGATAACCTTGTATTTCTTCGGATGTATTTTTTCGTTCAATAAATTCTTCATCACATAGAGCATGGTGATAAACATCTGATCCGGATCCTGCTCACTATAGTCTGGTTCTGTATGAAAGGTTGGGTAAGTGCCTTTTGCAGACCCGATGATATTTCCATTAATTTCAAATGCCATAACCCTTACCGCATTTGTTCCTATTTCAATGGTGATGATACATTCCATGATTTGAATCTAATTATTATTAAGTACCTGCAAACTACTTTTTCTGAATTCGCCCGGAGAATGACCAGTTAATTTCTTAAAAGTAGTTGAAAAATGTTGAGATGAATAAAACCCGGTTTCTAAAGCTATCTCGGTAATATTGAAATCCTTTCTTTTCAGCAATTTAATCGCTTCTGTTACTCGCAAATTAATCAGGTACTGCAATGGTGAAAACCCTGAATATGCTTTTACCTTTTCCGTGAAAGCCGTTGTCCCAAGCCCCATAAGTGCTGCCATCTCATCTACTGTCCACTGATGGGAGAGGTTTTTCCTCAATTCTTCTTCTAATCGAAGAAAAGTCTTAGGAAAGTCACGCCCTGAATCTGATTGCCGGGTAGATTCCCGACAAATGGTAATGATTAAAGAATCAATTAATTGATTGACCCTAGATACAAATCCGATTTCCTGATCCTTAATTTCACGTCGAAGTTCGAGATATGCGTTGGCTATATTTTTCACTTTTATAACCGGCAAATTATTATTCATCAATATTTTACTAATAGTAAATTTCTCTGTTTCAGATAATTTACTCCATTCCCCCAGTAACAAATTACTCCCTTGTGTAGCATCTACCACTCCAAGTTTTAACCAAATAATGGTACCAATATCAAAATAACATTTTGATCCTCCTATTTCATCCCCGGGAATAATTAATGCTGTGTCACCTGGATAAAGGACGTAATGCTTTTTATTGATGCACCATTCAAATTTACCTTCAACAACATAATATATGATAAGTTCACTTGAAGTGACTGGTGTAAATGAATCAAGGTGGATAGTATTGTTCTTTTTTCTCCCAAATTCAATTATTTGAGGAAACATTTCCAATTCTCGGGAAAAGCCTTTCTTTAATAAAAATTGACTATGGGGCATTTTTACCAGCTATCTTGATACAAATAAAAATTGCTCTTCACTCTTTTCAACACTCAACTCATTGTCTTTATGACAATGAAAAAAGTGGTATCGAATTCCATATTTTACACGGAAATTCAAAATATAAACGGCGCAGGTTAATTAAATGCGGGTTTAACGCAGTTTGCCATTACTAATAGAGACAAACCAAACCCTCAGAATTGAAAAAATTCCTATAAACAACTTTAGAATCTATGATTCACAACCTTAAACCATCTTAAAGATAAGGGATGTAAACACCAATGATATAGTCAAATGTTACCAGTTGTTTACTCCATGTAACATGTTGCTTAACAACCAATAAATAAAACAATGAGTACCGCCAATACTAGATTTTTGGCTTTGTAAGTCAATCAAACGAATACATGGATTTTTACCTTTTATACCATATTTCATTGCATTTCATTTTCAAAGTTTTAGATTTTATTTCATTAGCCTCTGGTACACCAACTCAACCTTGCCTTGCCGGCAAGAAAGGTACTACGTTGGCTTCAACTCGAAGTATTATCATACATCTTCGCTTTGCTGCCTTGTATTTGCCGCACCAGGGACTTTTTCAGCGGGACCTAACTAAAACGTCTAAATTGAAATTAGGCAGAGTACAGTTTTCTTATTTTCTTAATAATCTGACTACATAAACCGCTCCGGCTGCTGCATTGGGAAGTGCCTGGAATTTCACTCGAACACTGGACTTACCTTTCACAAATTCATCAGGTATTGCATACACTATATCTTTAAACATGGATTGGTTCCATCTTCCGGTATTATCCTCTGTAACTAATTTATGATCATCAATGTATATGTCAAACTTCCTGTTGCCCCACTCAGCTCCCCAGTAACGAACCATAAGGCTCAAACCTGTTTCTGATTTAGTAGCAAGATCATAGCTGAAAAATCCTTCATTTCGCGCTTCCCGGTAAAAGTCATCCTGATTGTTTCCAGAAGTTGACTTTTCACTTACCATGGCATGATCTGTTTCCGGTTGTTGCTCACCGGTTGCTACATAGTCGATGGTCCTTCTTTCAATGGCCATTCGTTCTTTTTCAATCATTTCCAGCGAGTCCAAATAATTTTTATACCCCTTATTGGTCAATGCCAACCAATACATCATATATCGTGCATCATGGATTTGATTGAATGGTTCCAATATGAGTTCCTGTGAATTGATCATATCAACATCCAATGTAAAGTTTAAAGGTTTCCCCTCTACTGGCTGTAGTTTATTGGCAATATTTTCAAGATCGTCTTCAATAAGGATCGGAGCTTTATCAACTGGTAAATAGGTTCCCCCAGCATACTGACTCCAACGGCCATCATCAGCGATCAAACCTTTCAAATCTTCTGACCCTGTTTTTGCTCCCAGTAAAATTGGCCCGTGCATGAAGGCAATGTATTCGGGAACGTTAGGCATTTGTTCAATGGTATTTTGCATAGATAATTCAATTTGCACCTCATCTCCCTTTTCCCATTTTCTATTAATTGAGATATAGGATGATGGTTGGGCAGAATAGGTAAATTCTTCGCCGTTCACCTTGATTTTCAAGTCACCTTCTTTCACCCAAACAGGATATCGAACCATTAAATTAAATTCTTCAGAACCTTCTTTAATAATTAATTTAGTTTGTTCTTCAAATGGAAAATTGGTCTCCTGAAGCACCTTTATCCCCTTTTTCTTCCAATTCAACTCTGAAGCTATGAACAGGTTCAGATACAGATTATTATCTGCATGAGAATAAATTAACTCATTGTATTTTCCATGGTTTTCCATACCTGTACCCACACAGCACCACATGGCTTCATTGGGGGCAGAATACACCCGGTAATGTCGGGGCCTTGCAGGTGTAAAATATACATACCCACCATGAACAGGATGTTGGGTGGAAAGGATATGATTAAAGATGGTACGTTCGTAATAATCCATATATTTTGCCTCAGGATGCTGGCGAAATAAGTCTTCCGTCAGTTTTAACATATTATAAGTATTACACGATTCCGGTCCGTCATTTACATTGACAAAATCAATACATGATGCTTCACTTGGAAAATGCTCCCTCCTACTATTACCGCCAAACGCCAGGGAACGATTTTTAATAACTGTTTCCCAGAAAAACAGGCTTGCATTTTCATATTTATTATCCCCACTGAGCTCGGCAATCCTTTCAAACCCCACGAATTTTGGGATCTGTGTGTTGGCATGTTTGTTATCCAGATCATCTATTCCCTCTGACAATGGATTCAACAAGGCATCATGTGAATACCTTTTTGCTGCTATTAAATATTTCTCATCCCCTGAGATCTGAAAAGCATCTGCATAAGATTCATTAATGCCTCCATGTTCCATGTTCAGCATCTCCTGCATCTGTTCGTCAGAAAGATTTGCGGTCAGATCAATTCCCCAATCACAAAATTTTAAAAATAGGCTTTTAGCATCTTCATTCCCGGCATAAATCCATGCATCCCTTAGTCCGGCAAACATTTTATGCAAATTATAAAAGGGCGCCCAAGAGGAAAAATACACACTGAAATCTCCTTTTTTAAATGTCGACCATAATTTTTCACTATTTGGAAATCCACCTACATAACCAACACCCCATTCCGGATGATTCAGTGCATTGGCTTCCTGGCATTCTTTCAACTCAGAAAGCATATAATCCATCCGTTTTTTACATTCTTCATTTCCGGTAGCAGCATAGTTCATCGCCATGGCAGATAGGTAATGACCACCCACGTGACCATCCAAGCCTACCCAATTGGGGTAAGCTTCCGCTTTAGGCTCTAGCCCGGCTTGAGTACGATAGGGTGCCAATAACCGATCAACATCGTATTTCAAAAGCACCTCAATATTGAGATCTCGAGCTTGTTTAAATGGCCCATCCAAAATTTGGACATCTCCGAGTTCAAATTGATTGGGGTATAAGTTTCGTTGAATTGTTTCTACTGAACAACTCGATAAAAACATAAAAAAGATATAGGTAAACGTGTAAAACTTATTCATAAATTAATCGATAAAAAATTACTTTTTAAAAGTAGATAAAACTTGTTAAAGTTGGTATCAGTTTTATTCACTTTCTATCACGACGATTAATATATGAAAGTATTCCTTTCAGCAAACTGCTTTTATACAATGCGGATGCTATTTTGGCTGAGTTAAATCTTATAAACCAAATACTGATTCGGATTTTGATAGAAGGTCCAGAGATTAAAATTTTGGGGGTAGGAAAATCACCAACAAGGGTAACACAAAATTTATTGACGTTTAAAATAGATATTAAATGTGGTGCCTTTTTCAACTTCACTTTCAACTTCTATTTGGCCACCCAATGCAACTACTTGTGTTTTCACCAAATATAGACCCATCCCTTTTCCTTTTGCATGTTCGTGGAATTGCGAATACATCGTAAAAAGTTTGTTTTTTGTCTCCGTCAGATCCATACCAATTCCATTATCTGAAATAGAGAGACATAAAGAATCGTTTATTAACGAGGTACTTACTTTAATAACCGGTGGTCTTTCCGGATGCCTGTATTTTATTGCATTACTAATCAAGTTAATAAGTATGCTTTCAAAATATTTATTGACTGTATTGATTCGATTACACGCAGTAAAATCCTCTTCAAACCGTGTCTTCGTTTCCGTAATTTCCTTTTGCAGGTGTTCTTTTATCCAAGCCAATTTTTCTCTCACATCAATGATGGAATTCATGGAAGTTGTATCTCGTTGAATATCTAGTACCATGCTCAGATCTTTTACCACCTGATCACACTCTTTAGTCGCTGAAACCAGTTTGTTGGTAACTTCCTTTGTTTCATAAATATCATTGGAGTTAACCATGTTGATTAATCTACCCAAACCAAGAATTCTGGCAATTGGAGCCCGAAGGTTATGTGCCGCTATAAAAGTGAATTGCTCCAGTTGATGACTTCTCTCTACAAGCGCGCTGGTACGCTTTTGCACCTCATCTTCCAACCATTCATTTTTTCTTTTTATTTCTTCGTTTTGTTCTTTGATTGTTTGCTGGCTTACCTGGAGCTCTTTTGTTCTGGTATCCACAAGCTTTTCAAGACGTTTATTCTGATTTTTGATGGTTTTTATTCTAAATCTATAATATGAAACCGAGATACCTAGAAATACAAAAATCGCCAATGCTTTAGCCCACCAGGTTTGCCACCAGGCAGGTAGTATTTTAATTATTAAACTTGTCCCCACTTCATTCCATAGCTCATCATTGTTACTGGCCTTCACCTTAAAAGTATAGGTTCCAGGATCAAGATTTGTAAATGTAGCCACCCGTTGATCACCTACATAATTCCATTCTTTGTCAAAGTTTTCCAACATATATGCGTATTGATTCTTGTTGGTTGATGTAAAATTCAGGGCTACATAGTTGATAGAAAAAAAATTGAAACGATGTGGTAATGATATCTCACGGCTTTCCGTAATGTTCCGATCCAATATTTTTGTGTCATCACCGATTTTTACTGGACGATTAAATACCTTCAGGTCGGTGATGTATACTGGAGGAATGTTTGGGTTGTCCTTAATACTGTCAGGGTGAAAGACATTTACTCCTGTACCTCCGAAAAAGAACCAACCTTCCTCATTTTTAAAACAGGCGTTGGGTTTAATATTGTTGCTTAGCAAGCCATCACTCATATCATACCTCTTAAAGGAATTGTCATCAGGATTAAACCTGACTATACCTTCATTGGTACTTATCCAGAGGTTTCCGTTTTCATCTTCCAGTATGCCATTTATCACGTTGTTTGGCAGGCCGTTTTCAGTCGTAAAGCGTCTTGAGGACTTTTTATCAACAATCAAATGCAAGCCTTTATTTGTGCCTACCCAGATCCCGCCATTATTATCTTCAATAATACTGCTTACCAATCCGCTGACAATAAGAGAATCGTTATGAAGTCCTTCATTAAACCGCGTTATTTTACCGGAATCCGGATCAAACCAGACCAGTTCTTCGATCGTCCCCACCCATAACGTTCCATGGCTATCTTCAAAAAAGGTGCGTATGTAGTTGTTATATTCAAAATCATTGGTGGTATAGGCCCTGAAAAAGTTATCTCCTTTATTATCGAAAACGTTTATTCCTCCATGTGTACCAAATAACATCCGGTGATGTTGGGATTCTTCGAAGATGGCAAAAACATTGGGATTGGACAGGCTTTTGGGATCATTGTCATCTGGAAGGTAATTCACAAATACGTGCTTTTTTTCATCATATCTGCTTACCCCATTCGCCCAGGTACCAAACCACATTTGATGACGGCTGTCCTCAAATATGCTCAATATTGGATCACTATTAAATTTGGCTTGTTTACCCAGATGTCTGAAATATTGCACCTGATCTTTATGCTTCATCGCCACACCTCCTTCCGTTCCAATCCATATGCGCTTTTTCGAATCCTGCCAAATGGCATTGACAACATCATTCTCCAGGGGTATGTCTAGCTCGGAGAATTTATATTTCAATTTATCGTAAACACATAATCCTTTTGAAAAAGTGCCCACCCAAATACGTTGTTGCCTGTCTTTGTACAAAGCATGGACGGAATTATCAGCCAGAGAAGCTGGGTCATATTTATCATTAAGAAAAGTCCTAATCTCGTCCGTTCTTGTATCAAGCCTACTTAATCCTCCGTTTTCGGTGCCCACCCAAATGTAATCTCCATCCAGACATAGATTGAGAATATTGTTCACCAGCAGACCATTCGGTTGAGCGGTGTAGTTTGTGAAGTTGCCGGTTGCGATTTCCATTTTGCTCAAACCGTGTTCAGTGCCTATCCAGACATTGCCACGGGTGTCTTTAATAGCCCTACGAAAAACGCTACTGATAATGCTGTTTTTATCGGACTCGTCTGGCAGGTAGGTTACCACGGAGTTGTCATCAGCTCTCCATTTAAAAAAACCGGAATGAGCTATTCCGATCCAAAAGACATTTTCAGATTCTGATAGAAAAGAATTGATAGCATTTTTGGATGGCATGATGTCGAAGCGCTTCCAGGAGCCAGTAACCCTGTCAAGCTTTGCAGCAAAGGCATTTGGCCACTTTATTCCTGCAATCCAAAGATTATTGTCGACATCTTCTGTGATTTGATTTAAATCACAATCATAAGAATACATTTCTATTCTTTTAAATCTGTCAAAAGTTCGATCATAAATGTGTAAACCACCATTAAAAGTGCTTACCCAGAGGACACCTTTACTGTCTTCATATATGCACGAAATTGAATTTTTCAATAAACTGCAAGAATCGTTAGGGTCATTTCGATATACTTTATATTCATATCCATCAAATCGGTTTAGTCCATCTGATGTACCTAACCAAATAAATCCATATGCATCTTGTAATATGGAGGTAATAGTAGAATTGTACAGACTTGTGGAGGAAAGGGGTCTCGAAAATTTGATTTTTTCAAAACCAATGAAAACTCATATACGGGATCATTATGTATAACCGATCCGGAATATAGGGGTCACGGCTATGGAATATGGAGTTTCGGTCAGTTTTTGCCGCAAACTGACGTTTTTCGGTAAAACCGAAGGCTAACCGTTTGGATTTTGATCCAAAATTTGATTTAAAAAACCGTAAAAACTTATATACGAAACCATTTTGTGTAACTGATCTAAAATGTGGGTTTTACGACAAAGAAATACATAGTTTTAGTCAGTTTTTACCGCAGACTGACGTTTTTCAGTAAAACC